>JAIQGK010000003.1:300000-600000 GCA_020072645.1 Terriglobia bacterium | reverse complement strand
CGCAAAAGGTCACGGTGATCGAGAAGGGCATGCTGACGAATTACCTACTCGGGCGTGAGCCGATACGCGACTTTCCGCACTCGAACGGCCACGGAAGGACTGCGCTGGCGGGAGCGCCGCGTCCACAGATATCAAACCTGATCTTTAAGGCGGAGCACAGCGTGCCTTTCGACGAGCTGAAGAAAAAACTGATCCAGATGTGCAAAGACCAGGGACGTCCATACGGATATTTTGTGGAAACCACCGGGCCGCAGCTTTCACCGCGTTTGCTGTGGCGAATCTACGTCAACGATGGACACCAGGAGTTGGTGCGCGGCGCGGTCTTTAAGCAACTTGATACACGCGCGCTTCGCAGTGATATCGTCGCGACTGGCACTGACAATTACGTTTACAACCGCGCAGAGCCGCTACCGAGCGCGATTGTAGCGCCGTCAATCCTGTTTGGGGAATTGGATATTCAGCGGGCGAACCGGACGCGGGAGAAGCTGCCGACGTATCCAGCGCCGGCGTTGAGTTCGGCGACAGCTTCCCGATAGGGGCTTAACCACAAAGGACACGAAGCAACACGAAGGTAAAATCAAACCTTTGTGTTCCTTCGTGTCCTTTGTGGTTAAATTGAGTTACCTTAATGGCCCGAATCCACGTACTTTCCGAACATGTTGCCAACAAGATCGCCGCGGGCGAGGTGGTGGAGCGGCCGGCATCGGTGCTGAAGGAGTTGCTGGAGAATGCGCTGGATGCGGGTGCGACGCGTGTTCGCGTGCAGGTGGAAGCGGGCGGCAAGAAGCTGATCCAGGTCACCGATAACGGTTGCGGCATGGTACGCGACGACGCGCTGCTGGCCTTCGAGCGCCACGCGACTTCAAAAATCAAAGACGCTGAAGACTTGTTGAACATACATACGCTGGGCTTCCGCGGCGAGGCACTGCCGTCGATTGCGTCGGTGGCGCGGGTGCTGCTGGAGACGCGGGCGACGGAAGAAGACGGCGGCACGGTGCTGGAGATTGCCGGCGGAAAGATTCTGCGCGTGGAAGAGGCCGGATTGCCGCAGGGTACGTCTCTGGCGGTGCGCGATCTGTTTTTTAATACGCCAGCGCGGAAGAAGTTTCTAAAGGCGGAGTCAACCGAGCTTTCTCATCTTGCGTCACTGGTGACGCACTACGCTCTGGCGCATCCGGACAAACATTTCGAACTCCATTCAGCAACGGAGGCGATGCTGATAGCGGCGCCGGTGCGATCGCACTCTGACCGAATTTATCAGATATTTGGCCGCGAAACGCTGGACCAGCTTGTTCCCCTGGCGGCAGCAATGAAACTGGAGCGCGTGGGCATACCCGAGCCTCCGCCATGGAGGAGAGGCGAAGATTATGAGGCGCCAGTTCCGGGCGACATACGGCTGCACGGATTTATTTCCAAACCGGAGTTGCAGAAACTGAACCGCAACTCGATTTACGTGTTTGTGAATGGGCGGCTGATTCGCGACCGGATGGTGCAGCACGCGATTATTGAGGGCTACCGGAATATTCTGCCGCCAACGGTTTTTCCCGTTGTGCTGCTATTCATTGAGCTGCCGAATGAAGAAGTGGATGCCAACGTGCATCCTTCGAAAACCGAAGTGCGGTTCCGGCAGCAGACGCTGGTCCATGATTTTGTTCGCGAGTCAGTGCGGGCGGCGTTGATGAAAGCGCGTCCGGTACCGGAGTTTACGCGTGAGATTACGGCACAGCCCACGGCCGCACCAGGGCTGAGTCCGGGTGCGCAACAGCATGCCGGCGGTGATTTTACGCTGCACCCGGAGACTTTGCCGCCGGCCAACGAACGCCTGCAATTTGGCGGAGAAGCGATTACGGTGGAAGCGAACATGGCGATCAGCGGTTTTGGGGCGGTCGGCGCTCCCGCAATGTCGCGGAGTGTGAACGGCCATGCCGATACGTGCGGCAATGTACTGGAAGACGAGCCGCAAGCCGTGGTGGATCAACTGGCTTTGGCCAGCCTGAAGCCGGTGGGACAGGTGAGAGATTCATTCATCCTGGCGGTGAATGCAGACGGGCTGTGGATCATTGACCAGCATGTGGCGCATGAGCGCGTGTTGTTTGAAAAGATCCTGCGGGAACGCGGCCAAAACGATGCTGCACAAGATGGCCAGCGGCTGCTCATGCCGCTGCTGGTGGAGCTTACGCCAGGACAGCAGGCGGTGTTTGCCGAGATTTCAGAAGAACTACACCGCAACGGATTTGAAGTTGAGTTGTTTGGCACTCGGACGGTGGCGGTGAAAACAGCTCCCGGAGGCGTGCGACCCGCGGATGTGGAGAAGATGCTTGTCGAGTTGCTGGACCAGTTCCAGCAGGAAGAGCAGGCGCTTAACCTGGACAAAATCCGGGGCAAGATTGCGGCGAGCATAGCATGCCACGCAGCCATCAAAATCAACATGCCGCTGGAGCAGAACAAAATGGAATGGCTGTTGAAGGAGCTGGCGAAGACGGAGTGTCCCATGAGCTGTCCGCACGGAAGGCCGGTGGTGTTGCGGTATTCTGTGAAGGAGATACAGAAGGCGTTCAAGAGGATATAGCGAGCGACCAAACACCAACACCTTTGAAACACAGAGGAACGGAGGGAGCGGAGGATATATCTGTTGAATTGTATGCGAAATTATTGGTTAAGTATGGCATTAACACTTCAACTCGATCCTGAAATAGAGAGGAGACTAGCCGCAGAAGCCCAAGCGCGTGGGGGCTCCACTGCGACGTATATCCAGCGGATTCTCGAGCGGCAGCTCGTTCTTACGACGACCGAGCACAAGCTGAGCGGAGAGGAATTTGAGGCTGCACTCGACGCTATGACTGTCTATTCCGACAAAATTCCAGTGCTTCCTTTGGAGGCATTCAGGCGGGATGAAATCTATCGAGATCACGACTGACAGCAAGGCCAACTCAAGCACGACTCCTCGATAGAGGTACTTAAACTACGATATGGAACTCCACTTTAATCCTCAATTCGAAGCCGAACTTGAACGCACCGCATCGGAGCGTGGTCGAACTGTCGCCCAACTTGTGCAAGAAATGGTGGAAGCCTACCTTAGTCACGACAAATGGTTCAGATCTGAAGTACAGAAGGGGTTGACTCAACTGGACAACGGGGAAAGCCTTAGCCACGATGAGGTGGTTGCACGCATTGAACGGATGGCCCTGCATGTTGCGGTGCAATAGTCCGAGGTCGTGCCATTGATTCAGCTGCTGAGACATCTCGTGAGAACTCCCTGACACGGCATGGTACATTGATATATCTTCGGGATCCTTCGACTACGCGCCATTGAGCGTTGTTGTTACAAGGGCTCGACGCGCTTCGCTCAGGACGACAGATCGTAACTATATCGCCGGACTGGTGAACGTGTTGCAAGGCAGATGAACCAAAACGAACGAGACCAAGGCTTCCATTCCAAACATGACTGAACAAGAACTCGAGCAGCAGAGGGCAGCGAACTGGCGGATTGACGGCAACGCTGTCCATACGGTGGAAGAAGCGCGAAGCTTTGTTGAGGCTGTGGGCTTTTGCCTGATGTATCCGGAGCGGACGCTGCCGCGCGTGGCGAGTTTCATGGGAGCGTATGCCGGATCGGCGGCAGGCTTGCCGCTGGCAAAGAATGCTTATGCCGATCCCAGGGCACAACAAGCAACGGAACTGATGGTGCGTCTGCTGCGTGAACGTTCGGCGTTTGAAATGATCTTGTCCGGCGAAAACACGCTGGTCGTCTCCGCGGCGGCGTTCCCTTTTTTCTATGGGCTGGTGGGCGACCGCACGCCGAAGGCACTGCCGCAGAAGAAAGCGCAGGGAGCGGCTGTGTCTGAGTTATCCGCCAAAGTATTTGAAGCACTACAAAAGCATGGGCCACTCACCAAGACGCAACTGCAGGAGCATGTGGGACGCGAAAGCAGCCAGGCCGCGCTGGACCGCGCGCTGGGCGAGCTATGGTCGATCCTGAAGATCACACGCGTAGATTACAGCGCGGGCGCGGGCGCATCCTGGGACGTGCTATATAGGTGGGCGCCGGAGCCGATAAAAGAAGGCATCAACATTTCCGTGCCGGAAGCGTTGACGGCGCTGGTGAGCAAATATCTTGAGACCGCAGTCGCGCTGGAGCAGGACGACATTGAGCAGTTCTTCTCGCACTTGACTTCGCGATCGAAGGTGCGCGAGGCCGTGGGCGCGTTGTTGCAGGCGCGCGAACTGAGCCTGGTGACAATCGGAACGAAGAGTTTGATACGCCTGGCGCCGCCACCAGATACGCAGCGGAGACGCAACTAATGCGTGATCACGACCTGGCCGGAAAGAAAACTGGCGGCAGAAAACTAGTGATCGCCATTGATGGGCCCGCGGGTTCCGGCAAAAGCACACTGGCCGCGCTGCTGGCACGAAAATACAACTACACCAATATTGAAACCGGCGCCATGTATCGAGCGCTTGCATTTAAGGCAATGCAAAGCGGCGCTTCATTGGATGATGAGAAGACGCTGGCTGCGTTGGCGGACAAGTCACAGATTGAGCTGGTACCGAATCCTGAAGGCAATCGCGTACTGCTTGACAGAGCGGACGTGACGGAGTGCCTGCGCAGCCAGGAAGTGACGGATGCGGCTTCAAAGGTGTCAGTGCATCCGGCAGTGCGGGAGTGGATGGTGGCGGCGCAACGAAAGATGGGCGCGGGCGGCGGCATTGTGATGGAGGGCCGCGATATTGGCACAAAAGTTTTTCCTGACGCTGAAGTAAAGATCTTTCTGGATGCGGCGCCGGAAATACGCGGGACGCGGCGGTTTCAGCAGAGCCCGGCGGCTGCGACGCATGAAGCGTCAGTTGTAGCTGAGTTGCAGGCCAGAGACCATCGCGACCGAACGCGCGCTAACTCACCGCTGGAACCGGCGGCAGATGCTGTACTCATTGATTCAACTTATCTCACGCTGGACCAAGTGCTGGCGCGAGCGGTTGAAGTGATTGAATCCCGGCTTTCCCCGACCCAGCAGAGATCTGAAATGCAGGCATAAAATGTCTGCTCTGCTCCAATCCTTCAGGAATAGAGCAACAAGCTACTGCTTGTGAATCTGAATCGTGCCCCGGTCCGTACGCAGGTGGATGTCTGGGCCGCCTTTGCCAACAGTGGCGCGGGCGGTAGCGTCGCGGCGCTGGTTATCGACGCTGATGTTGAAGTCATTCACGTCAATGGTGCCGTCTTTGCTCTCCGCGTCAAGCCGGAAGCCGGTTTCCTGAGGCAGTTCAAGTTCGATTCCTCCGCGCACATTATTGATGTCGATATTTCCGAGCGGTGTTTTAGGGCGGATTGAAACTATGCCATTGCGGTTTTCCACTTCCACTGGACCACTGACATCTTCAAAATGCACTTCATTGGAGCGAGTGTTGAGTTTAACGGGGCCGGCAAGCGCGGTGGCGCGGATATCGCCATGGCCCATGGACATTTCGCCATCGAGCTTGGTGAGTTGGAGATCGGTGCGAACTGACTTGAAGTGAAGCCGCTGTCCGATGTGGGAAAGCTGCACGTTGCCGTTGTATCCGGCATCGAACTCCAGGGTGCCGGTAACGTCAGAAACGCTTCCGTCTTCGACCTCGCCATCCACCTGAACATTGCCAGTGACGGTCTTTACGTTGACCGAGCCGTGGCGCAAATGCAGTGATGTGGCGCCTTTTACATTTTCAGCACTTAGATTGCCGCGATCAGTGCTCAGGTCCACGTTGCCTTCACGCTGGGAAACGCTGAGGTTGCCGCGCCGCGTAGCCATGGAGAGCGCAAGCTGCCTGGGTAACTGCAAATCAAGATCAAAGCGCGCCTTTTCAAAATCACCGCTGGTAAGATCGAGCAGCCAGACATTGCCTTGCTGGATAAACTTGGGATGAGTCGAGTCATTCAACCGATTCGCATTTTCCTGCGAGTCAGTGCGAACGGACTTACGGACCACGGCGTGAACCTGATTGTCTTCACTGGGCGTAACGCTAATGTCGCCCTGGGCGGAAAGAATTTTTATTTCGGAAGCGCCAGCCAGCGGCTGGGCAAAGTTGTCAGTAAAATCATAGTGCTGGCCGAACCAGTCCCAATCAGGGTCGGCACCCATTTCATCGCCGAGGGCGCGCCAGTTCCAGTCCGCGGTCCGTGTGATCCCAGTACCAAAAAGGATGATGAAGACCAGAAGCACGATGGCGCCTGCTCCCAGACGCGGTGTTGGTTCGCCGTGCTGGCGGGCCCACATGTGTTCGAGGAGCTTGGCGACGCCCCAGACAATGAGCACCACGGGCCAGTAATGAACCATCCAATTGCGAAACGACTGGAAGGAAATGACGCCGGTGGTGCGCAGCAGGAAGAGAACACCAATGGCGATCAGAACCAGCGGGCCAACAATGGAACGCGGACGCGGGCGATAGTAAGGAACTTGTGGCGACGCACTCATGGTTTCACCTGTGAATCATCCTGGCCGGAGGATGGCGGATTCTCCGCACCGGAAGCCCATTGCTGGGATGGCGGAGGCGGAGGAGCAGTGGTGGTTGTTGGCCATGGCTGAGCCGGCGGCGGTGCAACAGGGCCAGCAATCCAGCCGGGCTGGATATGGCCTTCAGTCGAACCGGTACGAGAAATCAGGAGTACGCCACCGATTACCAGAAGCAGCGCGGGCAAGGCCTGGTCAAACTGAATGATGTGGTAACTATCCATCAGGAAGAGCACGCCCAGCGTGATCAGCACCGCGGCGCCCATCAAGCCGTGAGCGCGGCAGCGCGTGCACTGGCAATTTCTGTTTCGGATGTAGGGCGTCATTGCGGGCCTCCGACGGTGGGCTGCATGGTGCGCTTATACGCAAGCCATAACCCTACGCCGATCAGGAACAGCGGCCACAGGTGATGCAGACGAAGTATGCCGAGATTCTGGAGAAGAAACAGCACCCCGAGACCAATCAGGACAATTGCGCCGATGGGAGCCTTGTCCTGTGGCGGCGGAGGCGGTGGTTCAACCTGCAGAGGCGGAGCTACCTGCGGCGATTGCAGCGGCACAGGCGGATACGCGGCGGACGTGTTGACGATGGCCGGAACGCCGGTGGAATGAATTTGGGATTCCTGAATGCCAAACATCTTGTCGAGGCCCAGAGGGTCAGGCGCAGGCAAGCCATGGCGCTTTGCTTCGGCAGTCTTATAGGCTTCAAAGGCCATGTAAAAGATGAAGAAGGCGATCATCCATCCAAACGCCCAGTGGATGTTGTTGGCCGCGATGATCAACATGACAAAAATCACCACGTGAGCAAAAGCCTTTACGAATTGGCCGTTATACATTGCCCCTACGCCGGGGATGAGTCCTAAGAATCCAGCAATCATGGGGTTAGGCGCGCCCGGAACGCCAACTGGTGCCGGTGGCGGCACGGCCCCGGGCACCGTCGTAGCATTTGCTCCCTGCAGTCTTGCGGCAATGCACGGTTCGCAATAGATGGCGCCCATGACGTCGCGTTTGCATTCTTCGCAAAGCGCTTTGCCGCACGTACGGCAGTACGCTACTGCCTGAGTCTGATTGTGTACGGCGCAGTTCATATCCGGGCTCCTTCATGCCAAGTAAAAGTTTGGGCGATCAAGCTTCCATCGCGCTCCATGCTGTAATCTTCGTTCAGTTTCTCGCGTCCATCCGGCGACGACTTCCTGTTCTGTTGCCGATTCTCCCCAGGCCCTTCCGCCGGCGCCGCGCTCTTCTTCAGCTCTCTAACTTTCGCTTGCACCTGGTAGACGAGCCGCAAGTTCTCGTAATAGCTTGTCACCTTGGCTTCGACGTTGGTGTATCCGAGCACCACAGTCTTGCGCATCATGCTCGGGTGCTCGACCATATTTTTCACGTCAGTAATTTTCACTCCAGCCAGCGTAAGCGTGATGCTGAGTGAGAAGAACGCCATCGCAAACGACATGGCAAAGCGTGAGTGCAGCAACCCGCCGACTCCCGGCCTCAAGCTCCGGCGCAGACGATCCATCCAGCCCAGCTTCGCCTCTTCCGCGATCTGCTCTGCTGTAGCTTCTTTCCTGCTCGTTGCCGCCAGAATGTTGTGGACAAGGTTTTTCGGCGGCTCCAGCTCAGCCAGCCCCCGGACCATCAACATGCCTTCCAGCGCCTCAGCCAGCATGGGCCCGCAGACTGCGCAGTTCCGGCCGTGCTCGTCAAAGGCCGTCCGCGCATCGGCGGCTATCTCGTTATCAAGCGCGTCAGCCAGCAGCGCTTCAAACTCGCTGCATGCCATCCCGTTTTTTGCTTCGTTATTCATTGCTTGCCTGCCTTTTATTACGAGAAAGTAATCGCGCTAGTTCCATTCTTCCTCTGTTTATTCGCGACTTCACCGTTCCCTCCGGCACCCGCAAAACCAGGGCAATCTCTTTGTAGTCCATATCCTGTAAGTCCCTTAGAATCACTGCTTCCCGCAGGTCCGGACTGATTCTTGCCAGCGCCATCTGCACCATCCGCTGGGTCTCCTTGCTCGCCAGCCGATCATCCGGCGTCGGTCTCGGGTCCTCCAGCCGGTCGCCCAGAGACAGCGAATCGTCCTCTTCCCGCAGCCCTGCGTCTATCGAATCCGTCACCCGGTCCTGCTTGCTCTTGCGGAAATGGTCCACCAGCAGGTTCCGCGTCAGAGTGGTCAGCCACGTGGTAAACGCCCCTTTTTCAACGTGATAGCTGGCCATTGACTTGTACACCCGGATAAATACCTCCTGCGTCAGGTCCTGGGCGTCGTCCGGGGAGTTCGTGAACCGATAGCACAAGTTATAGATCCGCCTGTTGTACAGGCGCACAATCTCCTCCCATGCCACGGCATCGCCTGCCAGGCATCGGCGAACAAGTGCCCCTGTTTGTTGGTCTTCCAAGCAGTCTCCCCGGAAAAGGATACGTACCAGGCCGTGCTTTGGTTCAAAACTCGGATGGGATGTAAGTGACAAGGTTTACAGGAAAGCGTGAAAGGGTGCAAATGGAGGGATCGCTGCAGTGAGGTGTCTCCATTCGCGATAAGGATTTGGTTCGGGCTGGTTCGGGCTCTTGGCTCTTGGCTTTTAGCTCTTGGCCATTGGTTTTTTGGCTCTAGACTTTTGATCCTTAGCCTCCGCGTCCTCCGTTCCTCCGTGTTTCAAGGTTTTGGTTTTCAATTTTGCGATCTGTCTTGATCCGCGCTCATCTGCGTCGATCTGCGGCAAAAGATTCTTCTTCTCCGCGCCTCCGCGTCTCCGCGGTGTGCTCTTGCTTTTCCGATCAATGTCTTCCCTCTGCGTCCTTTGCGCCCTCTGCGGTGAATGGTGTTGCTTTTGCTGTTCCGATCTCCCGATTACGCGCCATCACTGCGATCCTCACCTGTTCACGTCCATCTGTACCATCACCCAGTAATCCGCTTTGGGCGGGGTAGGAAGGATGGCTTTTTCCAGAAGCGGACGAATGCATGCTGACGGAGCATCCGCGCCGGCAAAGAGCACATCGCGAACGGCGCCCTCTTTTGTTAGTTCCACCAGCAGCCCAATCCATGGTTGCGTGTAACCGGGGCTTGCCTTCACGCAATCAAGGAAAGGCTGGTGATATCTTCTATCCATCTCCGCGCCAAGAGCATAGCTGAAGAGTTGCCCTTCCGGCGTCTTCACGTTTTCCGTTGCTGCCGCCAGTGAGTTTTGGATGTGTGGGATCGCAGCCTGGTATCTGGAGTCATAGAACGAGTCAAGAGTGTGCCAAACGGCTTTGTCCCAGTTGTCGCCAATCTCGTTAAATGCGATCGTGGCATAGTCAAAGTCCGAGGCCCTGAAGGCGATCAGAGCCATCTCGTTGATGTGTGAGATGGATGTGCCGTAGAGTTCCTGCAGCGCCGAATAACCAGCCTTGATCCGCGGCCAGGAGAGCCCTTTAAGCCCCTGCTCGTGTACATTGCCGCAGGCGCAAACCAGCGTGGTGGCGATCTCAAAGTAGATCAGGTCGCCTTTCTTGCCACCTATGCCGTCAGCCACGGCAGCGGCAAAGCGTGCCGCGTCGCCTTCTTCTCCGCCCCACTTGGGCAACAGTGAGTCGGCCAGCATGCGATAGTAGTAATAGTATTCAGGTTCAAATGCGACTGCCTTCCGGAATAATGCCTGCAACTGGTCCTGCTCCCAGTCCTCGCTGCGGGCGATCTCTATCATCGCCGCATACCACTCCGGGCACTTCTCCGGCAGCCCCTCCGCCTCTTCCAGTATTGTCTGTCCCTTGTGCACGCGCTCAGCCAGCAGCTGCCATCCTTCGTCCGTCACCTGGTTCGCGTAGCCGGTCCCACGTGCCTTCCAGCCATAGGAGTTGTACGCTTCGGCCAGGACAATTCGCGCTGTAATTGAATTAGGAAATTGCTCTTTCCATTTTTCCAGGCGGGCAAGATGCTGTGTCCACTCGGCTTCGCCTGCTTTGGTTTTTGTCCCAGGCTCTTCCAGCGCTAGATAGATGGTGTGCACCTTCCAATACCCTCCGGCGAACCGGGCCTTTGTAGTTCTTGCTTCAGATGCAATTCTGTCAATCTCAGCGAACTTCTCTTGCTGGAATAGTTGCCGGATGGCTGCCTCGTACTTCTCAATCCCGTGAATGTCGGTGGCAACGTTTGGATTCAGGTCGGGAACGATCTCTTCAGGACTCGTTGCGGCAGTGGCGGCGGCCGGCGCAGGTTGCGGCGTTGCGGCTCCGGTGTTCGCCGCCGGTGTGGCCGACTTCGAAGATGAAGAACTTCCGTTCGCATTCCTCGCTGCCTGCTTTTGTGCTTTGATGGTTCGGGCGATATCTCCCAGGGACTGGGGTTCCTGAGCGGTCGCTAAAGACGCGGACAAGATCAGGCCAAACAACGCTAGTGAACTCTGTCGGATCATTGCCAAAGCATAGCCAATAACAAAAAGGACACACAGTTACATAGGTTCTATACCTGACAGGAATCCGTTTCCCTCCGCGTCCTCCCTTCCTCCGCGTTTCAAAGGGATTGCTTTTTCAAATTTTGGCAATCCCTTCCCGATCTGCGCCCATCTGCGTAAATCTGCGGCGAAAAGGTTTTTGCTTTGCTTTTTCCGATCACCAGATCACCGGGGTCCCCGGACCGCGCCGCTTTTGCGCGGGCTGGGGTGGGATCACGTGCGATCACCCGATCTTGTTCCTCCTGATCAGTGTCATCCGTGTTAATCAGTGGTAAGTTTTTGCCTTCTCCGAATCCGCGTTCATCCGTGTTGATCCGCGGTAAATTCCGGTTCTTCTCCGCGCCTCGCGTCTCCGCGGTGAGCTTTTGTTTTTCCGATCACCCGATCTTTTGCAACAACTCTCCATTTGTGTTCGCCGGCTTTTCCGGAATCCAGATTGAGAACACCGCGCCCCGCGGATGGTTGTGATTGCGCGCCTGTATCAGGCCATGATGCCGGTCGATGATGTCCTTGGTAAGCCACAGTCCCAGTCCCGTGCCGGTATCTCCCTTGGTCGTGAAAAATGGTTCGAACATCCTGCGCAGTGTGGCTTTGGAGATACCCGTTCCGTGGTCCACCACGGAAATCCGTACTCCGCCGGCTGCGGTTTTAGGATGTGGGGCCTTGACGCCTCGCAAAAACAACTTGCCTCCGGTCGGCATTGCATCCACGGCGTTGGCGATAAGGTTCACTAATACCTGCCGAATTTCTCCCAGGGCGCATACCACTCGCACGTCTTTTTCGCAGACCACATTCGCCTGTATGCTCTGGTTCCGCAGCTTCGCCCGGAACAGCACCGCGGCGGAATCGAGCAATGCACGAACGTCCGCCTGCTCCAGTCCCCGGTTGGAACGATGAAAGCGCAGCGTGTGGTTGGCGATGTCGCTGACGCGGCGCAATTCATCTTCCGCCAGGCCGGCCCAATGCTGTGCCTCTTTCACGTCGGTCGCGCTGCGCACCAGAAAAAGAAGATTGGTAACGGAGGTAAGCGGATTGTTGATCTCATGCGCAAGGCTCGCCGCCAAACGTCCTGCCACCGCGAGCTTTTCTGTTCTGCGCAATGCGTCTTGTGACCTTGCCTGGCTGGTCATGAAGTCGCGCACTTCATATTGCCGCGTGCGCGCCCGCATGGCGGCCTCAACCGCGCTCAACAGGGTTTCAAATCGGATGGGGCGTTCCACCAGCGTCACATTTCCCAGCGCTCGAAGAGCGGCCAACCCGGCTGGCGGCTCCCCCTGTCCCCTGGCCGGGCTTATAAGAATGATCAAGGGAAAATCAGACCAGGTCGGCTGCATTTCCAGCCGCTTGCCCCAGTTTTTTATGGGAAGGGTAAGCGATTCCTCGGTAATAAGCGCCGTGGCTGCGCCGCGATCCAGTTCATTGAAAAATTCGTCTGAGCTGGCTACGATCTGGCTGTTGAAGCCATGCCTTTGCAGAAAAGTCCGCAACAGCTCGCCGTCCCTGCCAAACTGCGCGAGCACCAGCACCCTGAGACTGAGGTCTTCTGCCATTACAATAGCGGCGTCGTGTCGCCGCGGAATTTTGGCACGCCGGTCAACACGCCTTCGAACTCCTCCAGTGGTGCGCCGATCTCAATCCGGTTGGGTGAAAGCCGCAATTCGCGGATACTGCGCTCATGCGGCCCGCTGCGCCGCTTGACCACGGAGATGGCCTGTCTTACCGCGCCCATTGCCTCGAAGTAACGGAACAGCAATACGTTGTCTGCAAGGTAGGAAACGTCCACAGGGGATCCCATCTGCGCTCCCAGGAGTCCAAATTGCGCCATCACCACAAATGTGGTGACCCCCATATGACTGAGATATGAAAATAACTCATGGAGTTGCACCATCATGGCATGTTCCTGCATGGCATTGAGCAGGCCGTTCAAGCTGTCAATAATCACCACGCGGCATTCTTTTTCTTCCACATCTGCGCGGATCCGGGTAATGAACTCGCCCGGCGAGAGTTCTGAAGGGTCAAGCCTCTGCACGTCAATCATTTTGCTCTTCAAGTGCGGTTCCAGCGGGATACCCAGCCCGCGGCAACGGATCATGATAGTTTCAACCGTCTCATCGGTGGTGAACATCAAGCCGCGTTCTCCTCGCTCGGCGGCCGACGTCAGAAATTTCGTCGCCACGGTTGATTTCCCGCTGCCCGCCGGCCCCATGAACAAGGATGTGGACCCTCGTGTAACTCCTCCGCCAAAGAGCTTGTCGAGCTCGCCCAGCCCGCTGGGCAGTGCGCTGCGGTCCATATTGGGCGGCCGATGTTCGGCTGAGATCAGGCGTGGATACACGTGCAACCCGCCCTTCTCGATCTTGTAATCGTGCAGACCTTCACGGAACTGTGATGCCCGGAGTTTCAGGACCTGGACCTGGCGGCGTTGCGGCCCGTACTCCCTTGATAGTGACTCCATCCTGATTGCGCCGTGGCATATGCTTTGCAGTTGCGTGTCCTGTCTGTCGCCGGTGCGATCGTCAAGCAGCAGCACCGTACATTTTCGTCCCATAAAGAACTGCTTGAGCGAAAGAATTTGCCGCCGGTACCGCAGCGGGTCGCGCGCCAACATGCGAATCTCCGACATGGAGTCAAAAACTATCCTTCCCGCCTTGGTCTTCTCCATCTTGGAGAGAATGTTCTGCATCACGTCCACCAGTTCAACCTCTGAGGGATGAAAGACCGTGTATTGATCGGACCCGGTTTGGTCCAGCTCCGGTGGCTTTACTTCAAAGATCTCCACTTTTGCTATGTCAAACCCGTGCGATTCGGCGACGATTTCCAGCTCCTCCCGCGATTCCGCCAGCGTGACGTAAAGCGTGGGCTCTCCATTGGCTACGCCTTGCAGCAGGAATTGCAATCCCATGGTGGTCTTTCCCGACCCGGGATCGCCTTCGATCAGGTACACGTGTCCGGCGGGAAGGCCGCCCTGCAAAATGTCATCCAGGCCGGTGATTCCAGTTGCCAGGCGCAAGCTGTCTTTTTTAGCCATTCAAATAGACCCCGCTGAAACCCAAGATGATACAGCAACTTTCATGCTCATATCTTGGATGCAAGTTTCGCACTGTAATCGTATGGGTAGAACAGGCCTTTCCGGCGTGGCGTTCAGGCGTGCGGTGATGCTATAGAATTGTCCGGCTTTAGCCGCCGAGGTCATTTTGACGAGGTTTCTTATGAACCTGATGCTTGCTTCCGCTTTACTTATCTTTGCTTCCACACTCCCCGCCCAGAACGTCCCGCACGCTACCGGCATCGCCCACACCGAACCGGTTGATCTCGCGTATGAAACTTTTGGCGCAAAGGGAACGGCGCTCCCCATCATCGCCGTCAATGGCGGCCCCGGACTCTCGCACGCCTACATGATGCAGAACGATCTCTGGCAGCGCATCGGCAAGAACCGCTTCGTCGTTCTATACGACCAGCGCGGCACCGGCGGATCCAAGCGCATGCAGGCGGGCATTTCACAGTCGATGGATTCACAAGTCGCCGACCTCGACGCCATTCGACAGTCTCTTGGTCTTGAGAAGTTTGCGCTTCTGGGCGACTCCTACGGCGGACTCGTTGCCATGGCCTATGCCGCCGCGCATCCTGAGCACGTCGCCAAGCTGATACTTTCCGACTCTCCTGGACCTTCATGGCAAAGCATTGTCCACCTGCTGCCTGATGTCTTTCCAGATATCGAGGAAGAAAACAAGCAGGAAGCGCAAAAGCTTGGCCCCGACACTGAAGCCGCCGCCCGCGCCGGCCTGCGCAACCATTTCCGCATGATCTTTTATTCCCCGCAGAAACGCGACGCATACATGAGCCAGATGGGTGATCTCGGATACGAGCCTGCCGTCGCCGAAGCCGTTGGGAAAGCAATTCAAAATCTCGACCTCACGCCCAAGCTTGCCGGCTTCAAGTTTCCCACGCTGGTAATCGACGGACGCTATGACATGAACGTGGCCCCGCTCACGGCATGGCGGCTGGCGCACGCCATCCCCGGCGCAAAGGTCGTCTTCTTTGAGCAAAGCGGCCATCTGCCCGCGTATGAAGAGCCGGAAAAATATATTGAGGTGCTGGAAGCTTTCTTGAACGGCAAATGAGATCTGCTTTTTTTGTTTTGTAGGGGCGGAATGATTTCCAGGTTCGACGGGGTGGAGCAGGCCTTTCAGGCCTGCGGAAAGCTGCTATAGAACCGTCCGGCTTCAACCGCCGAGGTCTGGTTTTTCATTTCTGCAATCCCGCCTTCCTGATCCGCGTCATCCGCGTTGATCCGTGGTAAATTCCTGTTGTTCTCCGCGCGCGTCTCCGTGGTGAAGGTTCTTGTTTTTTCCGGTCAGACTTTACCATCGCAATAACCACACTCAATATCCATAATCCGCCGGCGCGGCATACGCATGCTCCTTCACGCGCAGCTCTGCCACTCTTGCGGCGCCCAGTTGTTTTGCGTACTCGCCACGGTCGGCCACTCCGTTCACCCACTTCCCTGCCCACGCGTTAAAGTCGCCCTGCGTCTTGGTTTCCGCATGATACTGCTGAAAGAAAGCGTCGTCGCGCTTGTTATAGCCCTGTACCGGAGAAGGATGCGCGCCCAGTGGACACTCCACCACCGCCGTCACCAGAAAACCGGGAATCACCGTGCGGTTCGGATCGCTGGCAATCACATCTTCGCCCACAATCTCTTCCGCGCAGACAATCACTTTCTTCGCCGCGCGAACTCCTTCCAGCATCACGCCAAAATTTCCCCAGCAATGCGCGTTGCCATTCTTGTCCGCGCGTTGCAGATGGACAATCGCCACGTCGGGCACCAACGCCCGCACCGCCAGCAAAGTCTCCTTCGGCTCAAACGGAGAAATAATCTGGTAGAAAAAATGATTGCCCTTGGGGACGTCGCTGCCCATGGCGGTCCGCGTCGGCAGAAAGGGCACGCCCATCGCTCCGGCCTGCAGCGCCAGCGCCAGCGTGAAGTTTGTCATGTTAAAGACGCGCAGCTTCTCGCCGGGCTTGCCCGGATTCTCCACCTCTGTGGCATGGCGGAAGTTATACGCCGACCCCATCATCACGTTGCCCACCCACGCCGCTACCACGTCTTCCACGCAGCCCGCGCCAATCATCTGGTCAAACAGAATGTCGGAGATTGGCCCGATCAGCCGCAGCCCGCGTTTCTTCTGTCGCATGATCTCGTGTCCGGCGGCAAACGGGATCATCTGCTCCATCTGGAGCCCCAGAGCCACGCTCGCTCCGTCAGCAACGTGCTCCGCGATGGCCTGCTGCATCGTCATCAATTTCGACATCAATCACTCCTCAACTCCACTGATTCGGGATCCACGACTTCTAAAATACGCCCGTGACAGATGGCCACATCAAGTTATACCGAAATCCCAGCAATGAAAGACTCACAAAAATGTACTACCAGAGGACTAAGATGCCTCTTCAAAAATATTTTTTCTCATCAGCTCACGCCATCCCCTGCCCATTTCAGAGCTTCTACTTAAAGCAAGAGCTGTACTCGCGCCGCTTTGTCGGAACAGTAGTACTCGCCACTTTCGTCGATTTGAATAAAATTCAGGTCCTCGGGAGTCCCGTTTGAAGAAATTCGTTCTGTTGCTGATCGCTATTTTCGTGCCCGCGCTGCTGACCGCGCAAATCCCAAATTCGAACCACGTGGTTGTTGTACTGGAGGAAAACCAGAGTTATCCGGCTGTTATTGGCAGCGCGTCCATGCCATACCTGAACAGCCTGGCGCAACAGAATGCGCTGGCCACGCAGTATTACGCCAACGTGCATCCTTCCATCGGCAATTACTTTATGCTGACGGCGGGACAGCTTGTGACCAGCAATGACTCATTGAATACCACGGTGAACGTGGACAACATTGTGCGCCACTTGCTGACTGCCGGCAGAACATGGAAGAGCTATGCTGAGAGCCTGCCTTCCGTGGGCTACATCGGCGGCGATCAATATCCATACATACGGCACCATAATCCGCTGTCTTACTTCACTGACGTGGCCAACAGCAGCGTGCAGCGCCTGAACCTGGTTCCATTCACGCACTTCGCCACCGATCTCAGCAACAATCAGTTGCCCAATTATTCCTTTGTGGTGCCGAACCAGAACCACAATGCGCATGACTGCCCCACAGCGCCCACCGGCTGCACCAATGACGTAAAGCTGGCAACCGCAGACGCATGGCTCAAAAACAACATCGGGCCTTTGTTCAACAATCCCGGTTTCCAGAAGGACGGCATCCTGATCCTGGTCTTTGACGAAGGCTTTAACACTGACACGGCGCACGGTGGCGGGCATGTAGTCGCTCTTGCCGTGGGACCCGGAGTAAAAAAAGGCTTCAAGTCCACAACTTTCTATCAGCACCAGAATGTGCTGCGCACAACGCTCGATGCGCTGGGCGTACACAGCTATCCCGGCATCGCCGGCAGCTCCGCCGATATGACAGATATGTTCGGCGCCACGTCTGGCGGCTGCACCGCAACCGTGACAGGTGTGACCGTTTGCTCGCCGGCGGCAGGAAGCACGGTGGCTTCTCCCGTTCATTTTGTCGCAGCGGCAAAATCCACGCATCCGATTACCGCAATGCGAATTTATGTCGACAACATTTCCAAATTTACTGTCAACGCGAGTTCATTAAATACATTTGTTGCCCTTGCCACCGGAACGCACTCGGTCGTTGTGCAGGCATGGGATTCCACCGGCGCTGTATTCAAGACTCCGCTGACCATCCACGTGCAGTAGAGTCGCGCATAAAAAAATAACCGATCTCAAACAATCCGCACCATTGAAAAAGCCCCGGACATATTTTCCAGGGCTTTCAACTGAGAGGTAGCTGTCCTTATGCGCGTTTCTTGTCGCGATGGATATCGCGCCGGTCGTGACGGATGTCCTTCTTGTCCTTGCGGGCATCTTTGCGGTCCGCGTGCAAGTCTTTCTTGTCTTTGTGAATGTCGCGATTATCACCCCGCAAATCGCGCCGATCACTTTTCAGGTCGCGCTTATCGTGGTTGATGTCTTTCTGCTCCTTGGACGCATCGGCGGTATCGCCTTTTTTCAGGTCCTGGTTGCGCTCGCGCCGGTCTTTGGCGATGTCTCTCTGGTCCTTGTTGATGTCGCGAGCGTCTTTGTTGCGGTCAACGCGGTCCTTATTCAGGTCGCGCTGGTCAGAGCGGATGTCTTTGCGGTCCTTGTTTAAATCGCGGCGATCGTTCCGCACGTCTTTGCGATCACTCTGTACATCCGTTGTGTTAGTGGCGCTTTGCGCCCACATGCTGGCGGTTAAGCCAAATAAAACCACGGCGAATAGATGCGTTAGATTTCGTCGAATCATGGAACTGCTCCTTTCACACCCTCCAAGGTAAGTTGCTATGCGGGTATGAACACCGGGCGCGGTATTAGTTGCAGTGAGATTTTTTTTAAATCAGGTGTGATATGGCAGCAACTTTCGCGCGGTGGAAGGGTTGGGCCGCCCCCCAGGAAATGACGCGCGAGAATTTAAATGCTCTTTGAGATCGAATATCTTGAAGATCGAATATCTGGAACCTGCCAAGCGGATTACATCAGGAGCAAAAAAGAGTTCATCCAGGATGACCGCACTGTAACGGTCTGTCGCCAACCGAAAGAAAATGAGGGCGAGCCCGACCACGCGGCGAGCCCGCTGCTACAGGAGTCTTCGCGTTTGTCGCTCAGCCGCCTTTTAAGCGGTGTGAGCGTAGCGACATGAAGGAACGTCGCGAAGCCGACTTGCGCGCCGAGCGGCTTGCATCAGGAGCATAAAAGGTTCAAAAATGTGAACGCACTGTAGCGGTGTGGAGCGTAGCGACACAAAAGAAACGTCGCGAGGCCGACTACGCGCCTTGAGCGGCTTGCTCAGGAGCAGAAATTCCGCAAAGGAAGATGAAGAACCTGTGGCGGTGTGGAGCGAAGCGACAAAAAGAACGTCGCGAGGCCGACCACGCGCCTCGAGCGGCTTGCTCAGGAGCAGAAATAATTTTTCGCGCAGCAAGACTCTGTAGCGGTTTGTCGCGAAGCGAGCAAAAGGATGAAAAGGCCGTCCGGCAACAGGACGGCCTTCTCTTTCAAGGGAGAATAGTTCCAACGGAGTTCGAAAAAGACCATCAGAACTTTCTGGCGAAATCTTATTGGCCCGTGAAAGGCAGTGTCAAGGAATTTTTCGAGAATAGATACCTTTGTTTTCAATAACTTAACAATCTTATCAACATCCCTTTTCGAATGACAAAAAATGTCACTCCGGGGCAGTCATCCGCCGTAAGCAGCTCTTTTTAAGCTACTTATCGCCCTGCCTAAGGTCCAAACGGATGATCTCCACCGACTCTGGCCGGCTAAAAAACCGGTTTGGGAACATCTTGTTGGCCAGGATTCTGATCCCGCCAAAAGCGAAGCCAAACACCAGCGCAGCCAGCACCGCAATGACACACAACATCACCAGGGCAAAAACAAAACCGGCGCGGTCTTCAGCAGGCCTAGGCTTCGTGGGCTGCAGCGGCATCACGTCGGCGTCGTAATTCACTGAAGCGAGCAGAGACTGCGCTTCGTCAGCGGGAATGTTGCCATTCACTGCCACAACGTACGGTCCGGTGCGCTTGAAGTAGAACGGCCCGCCTGTGAGCCCAGCGGCTTGCATGGCGTCCATCCGCTCTCTGGCAATTTGCGGCGTGGGATAGCTCACCAGGATCACTGATGCCTGCCCTTGCGAGCTCTGGTATTTGCCCGCGGCCACTTCCGCGCTTTTGCTGAAGTCGATGAGCTGTGCCGGAATGGGAATACCCAGGCGGGCCAGCGCTTCCGGGCCGATGATATAGCGGCTGGTATTGCGCTGGAGAGACTGTGATGGAAGGCTCGCGGGAAGCGTCGGCAGCTTGCCGTTTTCGTTTGTCAGGCGCGGCAGCGCGTCGGCCAGTGTGCGCAGGTCGGCGCCGGACATGGCGCTGAGATGCTCTACCGATACATCCACCAGGATATTGCCTTTGAAGAACAGAATGCGTGTGTTGCTGGAAGCGCCGCGATCACCAATCTTCTCTGGCTGCATCTGCGGCTGCACGTAATAGGTAAAAGCCCCAAAGGCCCCGGTAGCATCCGTGAAGCGGGCGGCTTTGATCTGCATTTTGCGGCCATTGCGGCTGTACGTGGCGCTTTCCAGGTCGGTAAAGCCGTATTCTTTCAGCACAGGAGCGTCGGTTGCATCAGCCGCAGCCGGATCTTTTGAAGCCTTCACGCTCTGGGCATCAATGCGCCAGCCGCTAAAGGTTTGCGGCAGAGGGCCGGCGGGAGCTTTGGACTGAGCAGACGCAACTGTCCCCAGCACAAGAACAACTGAGAGAAAACGCATACACGACGACTTAAAGAAGGCAAAAACCATCACTCTTATTAGACACCATGGGGTCCAGGAGAGATTCTAAACGGTTTGCGGATATGATCTGAAACAATAGCCGGATGGCGAGTCTTTTTACCCACGCATTCGTTGGGACCGCATTAGGCCAGACGGGAACATCTGATTGGCGCAAAGACTGGCGTTTCTGGTGCCTGCTCATTGTTTGCTCGATCCTGCCAGACATCGATTCCATTGGATTTCGTCTGGGGATTCCATATAGCTCTTTTTGCGGACACCGTGGGATTACACACTCGCTCACGTTTGCCATAATCCTTGCAGTTTGTGTGACGGCGGGGTTCAGCAGGACATTTCGCCGCCCATGGATGTTGGCGGTCCTGCTCTTCGCCGTGACAGCCACTCACGGAATCCTTGACGCTATGACCGACGGAGGCCTGGGTATTGCCTTCTTCTCACCATTCGATCTTCAGCGTTATTTTTTGCCCTGGCGGCCGATTCACGTCTCGCCGATAGGGGTCGGCAGGTTTTTCGGCGCGCGCGGTCTGCGTATTCTCTGGAATGAGATTCTTTGGGTCTGGTTGCCTGTCCTCGCCCTCTGGGCTTTGGCAAAAGCGGCACAATTAGTAGTTCGACGAGAACCCGCCCAGTCGCTTTATACTACAAACGAATAACTCAGTTTTCACGCCTGAGGAGAAGGCCTCTGGTAACCCCTTTTGGAGCGAATGACGCGGGAAAATCGGGTAAACTAGAGAGAATGGCAATCATTCAGCGCAGGAAGAGCGTAACAGCAAAAATAGGCAATGTGCGCGTGGGCGGAGATGCGCCCGTAGTCGTGCAGTCAATGACAAACACTGACACGGCGGACGTGCAATCCACCGTGCAGCAGGTAGCACAGCTAGCCCGGGCGGGCTCGGAAATGGTCCGCGTGACGGTGAATAACGATGCCGCGGCTCAGGCTGTCCCAGCCATTTTTGAAGAACTGGCAAAGCAAAACATCCACGTTCCCATCATTGGCGACTTTCACTATAACGGCCATCTTTTGCTGACGAAATACCCTGAATGCGCGCAGGCCCTGGCTAAATACCGCATCAATCCCGGAAACGTAAGCGTGGGCCGCAAGAATGATGACAATTTTCGCGCCATGGTTGAAGTGGCCGTCAAAAATGACAAGCCGGTGCGGATCGGCGTGAACTGGGGTTCGCTGGACCAGCAACTTCTCACTCGCATGATGGACGAGAACTCCCGCAGCGCCAATCCAAAAGACGCGCGCGATGTCACCATGGACGCGATGGTCGAAAGCGCCTTGCGTTCAGCCGAACTGGCGGAAGAGTTTGGCCTGCCGCATAACTACATCATTCTCAGCGCCAAGGTCAGCGGCGTACAGGACCTGATCGACGTTTACCGCATGCTCGCCTCCAAGTGCGATTACCCGCTCCATCTTGGGCTTACCGAAGCCGGTATGGGCGCCAAGGGGATTGTCGGCAGCGCAGCAGGCCTGGCAGTGCTTTTGCAAGAAGGCATTGGAGACACCATTCGCGTATCGCTCACACCCGCCCCCAACGGCAACCGCGCTGAAGAAGTTTTTGTCGGCCAGCAGATTCTGCAATCGCTGGGGATACGCAGCTTCACTCCGCAAGTCACCGCCTGCCCCGGTTGCGGACGTACTACCAGCACTTTCTTCCAGAAAATGGCTGAACAAATTCAAAGCTATCTGCGCACGAGTATGCCAGTCTGGAAAGACAAGTATCCAGGGATCGAAGAGCTAAAAGTTGCTGTGATGGGTTGCGTGGTAAATGGCCCCGGCGAATCCAAACATGCCAACATTGGCATCTCACTGCCAGGAACTTTTGAAGAGCCCAAGGCTCCGGTGTTTGTTGACGGAAGGCTGATGACTACGCTGAAGGGCGACCACATTGTCGCCGAATTCTTTGACATACTGAACGAGTACGTGGAAACACGTTATGGTTCAGTCAAGAATGCGGAAGTAGCCCGAGTCTGAAACCTGCCGCTTCGCCCCGTTCACATGAAGAACAGCTGGGGCGGAGCTGATTAAGCAACTCCGCCTTCAGGCCGCCAGCAAACCGTAGCCGATCGCCAGCCACGCGCCAAAACCAACCACCACCATTGCAATCCTCACCATGGTGTTGTCTACGATATTGTTCCACTTAGCATCCATAACGCCTCCAGGAAAAATCTGTTTGTATTCTCGTGCTGCAACCTTTTTTGACGATGTTTGCAGCTCTTGGTTAGTAATACGTCTTCCCGGAAAATAGGTTCCATCTTGTAAAACTTTTTTTACAACTTTATTTACTCGCTTTTTGGTAACTCTCCAGTGTTTTTGCCGTCATATGAGTATTCATTCTTTTCTCTCTCACCCTGATGGGAGCTGAGCGGAATAAAAGGGCGCGGCGACAATGTGACGAGTTCTCTTGTGCATGACAAGAAAATTTCATCGCAAAGTTACCTGGTTCTTTTATCCGGTCGGCTTCCCCAGGGTGATTAAAAATCGGCGATTAAAAATCCGGCAGCTCTGGCCAGCAGTTTCCCTTCTTCCCCACATCTCATCCAACTCAACAGCAGGTCACTTTTTGGAACGCCAGCTGGGGTACTGCGGATGCGTCTCTACAAATTTGCGGAACAAACGGAATCTCACACGGAAGCGGTGAAAGAACGCACATCGCCCTGGAAGCTCGGCGGCCTCACGCCGCTGCAATTATCCAAGCGCGTCTACCATGAGATTGATGAAGATGAAGTGCTCACCCGCTCGGCTGCGCTGGCTTACTACTTTGTTTCCGCGCTGTTTCCCATGATCTTTTTCCTCATGGCCATGCTGGGACTTTTTGCGCAGAGCCATGACCTGCAATCAAGCCTGCTGAATTACACCGCCAGATTCATGCCGGGTGACGCCTACACATTGATCCAGAAGACGCTGAAAGAAATTGCCAATAATAGTTCCGGACTCAAGCTTGCTTTTGGATTAGCGCTTGCCGTCTGGTCGGGCTCCGGTGGAATCGTTTCAATCATGGACGCACTCAACCGCTGCTACCACGTGAAGGATTCCCGCCCATGGTGGAAACAAAGGTTAATGGCTATCGCTCTGACTGTCGCAATCTCCGCGCTCACAATTGCCGCCCTGGCAATCGTTCTATATGGAGGCGATATCGTTAACTTTGTCGGGTCGCATCTTGGATTGAGCAGCATCTCCATGATCGCCTGGCGTATTGTGCAGTGGCCGATTGCGTTATTTTTTGTAGTCTTCTCTTTCGCGCTTCTGTATTACTGGGGACCGGACACCGAGCAAAAGTGGCAGTGGATCACTCCCGGCTCTGTCATGGGTGTTCTCACCTGGATCGGCGCTTCCCTGCTCTTTCGCGTGTACCTGCACTTCTTCAACAGCTATAGCAAGACGTATGGATCGTTGGGCGCGGTAATTATTTTGCTCCTCTGGCTTTATATCTCCGGTATGGCCATATTGCTGGGTGGCGAGATCAATTCAGAAATTGAAAATGCCGCTGCCAAGCGCGGACATCCTGAAGCCAAAGAGCCGGGAGAAAAAGCTGCCTGAGCGGTGTGCACAAAAAACCAAACCTTACCACGGATACAGCGGATAACACTGATTTACACGGATCAGAAAAGTTCAATTAAGACCATTCTTGAATGAACAAAATCCGTGTTATCCGTGTTCATCTGTGGTGAGATTTGTTTTTTGTGCAAAGCAACCTGAATTAGTCACGGCGTGTTATTGTTTCGCCCTGACTTTCAGGAGGTCACCTATGCTGGCTGGCTGCAAACTCATTGGTTTTGTTCCGACCAAAAACTCCGCGTTATCCCGGGAATTTTACGAAGGCAAACTTGGCTTCAAGTTTGTGAGCGACGATCAATTTGCGCTGGTTATGCAGGCCGGCGAGTCCATGATCCGCATTGTAAAGGGTGCTAAATTCACGCCTGCCCAGTACACCGTGATGGGCTGGGAAGTCACCGACATTGAGGCGACGGTCCAATGGCTAACTGGTCGCGGCGTCACATTCGAGAAGTATCCTTTTGTCGAGGACCAGAAACTTGGCATTTGGACCACGCCAAACGGAGACAAAGTCGCTTGGTTCAAAGATCCCGAGGGCAACGTGCTTTCTCTAAGCCAACATACTTAGGCCACTGGCACTCTCTCGGCGGCAGGTTGCAGAGTGGTCGGCGCAACGGAGAGCGGAATGCCTATCGTGATTAAAAGTCCGCCATTCACGTTTTCAGCGCGTATAGTGCCGCCGTGAAGCTTGATTGTCCGGTCGGCAATGGAAAGCCCCAGGCCCACGCCGCCGCTGGAACGCTCGCGCGCTTCGCCTACCCGATAAAAAGGCTCAAAGATGTGCTGCAACTCGGAATCGGGAACGCCCGGACCGTGATCGCGTACCGTCACAACGGCGTTATCGAGCCGCGTGGTAAGACAAACTTCAACGGCGGTACCTTCAGCCGTGTAACGAATGGCGTTGCGAATCACATTTTCAATTCCGCTGCGCAAAAGCTCTGATGATCCACGTACACGGCACGGCGCAAGCTGCAGCACTCTCACTTCTTTATGCAGCGGCTTGGCTTCATAGTTGGCGTCGTCAATCACTTCTTCCAGCAGCTCTTCTAGCGCAACTGTTTCAGGAGGCACGCTTTCGGCGCCGCTTTCCAGCCGCGTAAGGGCCAGCAACTGTCCTACTAGAGCATTCACCCGCTCGGACTCCATTTCAATCCTGTCCAGCGCGGCCTCACCTTTGGTGGTGGTGTTTTTGCGCGCCAGCGCCAACGCCACGGTCAACCGGGCAAGGGGCGACCGCAGTTCGTGAGAGATATCGGCCAGCAGGCGCTTTTGGGATGAGATAAGCGCTGCAATGCGTTCCGCCATGTGGTCGAACTCACGGCCCAGATCGGCCAGTTCGTCATGCCGACTGCCTAGCTGCGGCGTAACGCGTGCTTCCAGATTTCCTTCAGCAAAAGATTGGACTACGGACTTCAATTTCTTTACCGGCGACGTAAGGTAGAGTGCCAGGAAGTAAGAAATCACTCCGGCCGCCAGAATGCTGAGCGCAATGCCCCAGGAAGGCAGGCCGCGGAAAACGTAAGGCTGGCGCAAACGCGTAACAAAAATAAAGACACGTCCGCTCGGTGCAACTACCGGCCTTCCCCAGGTCATCCTGCCAAGGGAGGTAACGTGCGAAATATGTTGCTGGGTCTGCTTGATCTCGTTGGCTACGCTATACGCTTCGGCCGCCGTGGGCGCGGTGAGTGACTTTCCATCGCCATCGAATAGTTCGATTTCGGTGCCGGCTTCCTTGAGTGAGCGGTTGACAAATTGCTCGAAGGCCTGCGGCCCCTCGCTGTCATAAACCTGCACCGCGGACTCGGCATATAGATTGAGCGCCTCGCCCAGGGCGCCTCGCCTGCGCTCCGGATTGGGATCCTGGTTGAAGGAGAACCAGAGCATGATGTTCAACGTGCTGATCATGGCTGCGGCGGCCAGCCAGAAGCAGAAAAATATTTTCAGGAACAAACTGCGGTATTTCACTGCTGCTCTCCTGGAAGCAGATAGACGTAACCGCTGCCGCGGATCGCCTTAATGCGTTCCTGCTCTCCGTCATAAGGCCCCAGCTTGCGTCTAAGATTGCTCACATGCACGTCAATGCTACGGTCCATGGGAGACATCGGCCTGCCCAGCGCAGCCTGCGTCAGGTCCTCACGGCTGATGATCTTGCCCGGACTGCGCAGGAATGAATACAGAAGGTCGAATTCCGCCCCGGTAAGCGCGACGGGCTTCCCGTTGCAAGTGACGCTGCGCGAATCCGGGTGCAGGTCAACACCCGCCAAATGGACTGGCTGTGAAGCTGAAGGCGTTGCTCCAGTTGCCGAGCGGCGCAGGATCGCGCGCAAGCGGGCAACCAGTTCGCGGGGATTGAAAGGCTTGGGCAGATAGTCGTCCGCTCCAAGTTCCAGGCCCAGAATGCGGTCCAGTTCACTGCCGCGCGCCGTCAACATCAAGACCGGCACCGCGCTCTTTTGCCGAAGCTGCTTGAGCACATCAAGTCCGCTCATGCCCGGAAGCATCACGTCCAGGATCACTGCGGAATAGTTGTTGGCGAGCGCTTTTTCCAGGCCGCTGGGGCCATCATGCGCCGCATGCAAGTCGAATTGTTCGCTTTGGAGATATTCCTCCAGCAGCTTGCTTAACTCTGTGTCATCGTCAATGAGCAGGACTGAGACCATACGTAGTCACCTTAAACCCTGTAGATATCAGGATGGGGTTAAGAATCGTGAAGGAATCATACTACGCGAATTAACAACTCATAACTTTGTTTCCCTTCCCGGCGGGTTAACACTAGTGGTAGCCCATTGCGGGGTTTCCCGGCGCAGTGCCGGGGTGATGTAGCTGCCGCCCAAATTGTAAAAGGAGTTGGTTATGCATAAAAAATCGATCATTCTCGCCGCCATTTTAATGGCCTTGGCAGCAGGCCTGGCGACAACCGCTTTTGCCCAGCATCGCGGCATGGGCTTTGGCCGCAACAATGGTTGGATGCTGAAACATATGACCAGGCAGTTGAACCTGACTGAGGCCCAGCAAACCCAGATCAAGGGCATCATGGCTGACGAAAAGACCAAGATCAAGCCGATGATGCAGCAGCTCCGCCAGAATCAACAGGCGGAAGACGCAAGCATAAACGGAAGTTTTGACGAGAACCAGGCCCGCGCCTTCGCCAACAAACAGGCCCAGCTTATGACTGACCTGATTGTGGAGAAGGAACGCATGCGGTCGCAAGTCTATGCCGTGCTTACTCCAGAGCAACGGCAGAAGGCGCTTCAACTTATGCAGGAACGCCGGCAACATCGGCAGGAACGCATGAGCATGAAGAAACAAGCAGAACAAAAACAGCAATCAAAATAGGATTCTCCTTCTCTCTCCTCCCTCCAGAGGCTGGGCGGCAGCGATGCCGCCCTTTTTTTTGATGGTTTGTTTTCGATCTTCCGATCATTTGGACCTTGTCGCCGGTCCCTCATGGACAGCAGGCTGGGCCCCAATCAAGCCCGGTTTTGGCTTGATTGGGTAGAAAAGCCCTCGCCTGCGATGCCTTTGCCTTTGTGGCACAGGCACTCCTGCCTGTGACCTTTGTCGTATCGGCACCCAAAACAACACCACTAAAAAGAGTCCCTCGCAGTGAGAAAATAATCCGATACCCTGAATGCCCTTCGACTTTGATTCCGAAACACGCCGACGCCTTGGTTACAAACTAATCGACCGCATTGACGAATATTTCTCCGGCCTGGCCCAACGGCCTGTCCAGCTTCCTGAGGAGCTGCGCACGTTTGCCGATCTTGGCGATCCACTGCCGGAACTTGGTGAAGATGCCGTAACGGTCCTGGACCAGCTCTGTTCGGACATGGTGCTTGAGGGCTTTCATGTCCCCAGCGCCAACTATTTTGGCCTGATGAACCCGACGCCCACCTACATGGCGGTGCTGGCGGAAGCGCTGGTGGCGGCGCTGAATCCCCAACTGGCCAGCTTGGCGCGCTCGCAGTTGGCCGCGCGCATTGAGCGCGAAACCGTGCGCTGGATCGGCGAGCGCGTTGGCTGGGACAGGCCTTTCGATGGCACATTCACCAGCGGCGGCAATGAAGCCAACTTCAGCGCAATGGCCATGGCGCTGGCAACCCGCTTCCCGCAGTCGGTGGAAGATGGCCTTGCGTCTTGCGGCGCGAGGCCGGTGCTTTACGCGTCGGCAGAGTCCCACCATTCTCTCGATAAGTCAGCAGGACTGCTTGGTTTGGGCCGAAAGTCGCTGCGCCGCATTCAGGTAAATGCCGCCGCGCAAATGGATCCAGCACAACTGGAAACGCAGATCGCCCAGGACAAATCTGCTGGCTTCACGCCGTTCTGCGTTGTGGCTACCGCCGGCACCACAAATTCAGGCGCAATTGATGACTTGCCCAAGCTGGCGGAGATATCTAAACGACACGACCTATGGATGCACGTTGATGGAGCTTACGGCGCGGCAGCCATCTTTTCTAACCAGCACCGTCAACTGGTGCGCGGGCTGGAACTGGCGGATTCCGTGACCATCGACCCGCACAAATGGCTGGCCATGCCCTTTGCCGCCGGCGTGGTGCTCACGTCGCACCCGGAAATACTGCAACAAGCCTTCGCCACCAGCACACCATACATGCCGAAGAAAACAGGCTCTGCGCCGCTGCTCGATAACTTTCAGGTAAGCACGCAGTGGTCACGCCGGATGAACTCGCTGAAGCTCTGGCTGACCTTGCGAGTGCATGGACGCCAGGCTTATGAAGAATTGATCGACCGTCAACTAAAACTCGCTGCGTTCTTTGCCAACTGGGTGCGCAATTCAGAGCTGTTTGAGCTGGCCGCGCCGCAAGTGCTCCCCATCGTCAATTTCCGAGTTAAGCGCGCTGGAATGACGGAAGAAGAACGCCGCGCCGCCCATGAAGCGATTGTGCATGAGGTCACGCGCGACGGCCGTCGCTGGATCTCAACCACGCTGATTGGCGGCCAGTCCGTAATCCGGATGATGGTGATCAGCTATCTCACTGCGCATCGGCACCTGGAAGACTTAATCATCGCCGTGACTGACGCGGCAAAGAAATATGCAGGCGCAAGCTAGAACGGTTCTAGTGTTGCATAAGCTTTTTATAACTCGTCATCCCGACGGCCGTTAAGCGAGCGCGCGCTTTTTACCAGCGCGCGAGTAGGACGGAGGGACCTTGTGCTTGGTTTTTAAAGTTCACGGCTATCTCTAAAAGCCGCTTTAAATCTACGGCTGCGTCTCTGCCTGTGGTTCCTCCTGCGTGAATAGGCAAATCCCATCCCAACTCTGTGCAGTTGCAGCTGCCAGCTCGACTCCATCTTCATTCTGTGGCGCCATTTCCTCACGCGGCGTCGGACGGCTGCGGTGGTGACCGCCGTAGCTTCCTTCGATAACGTCATTCAGCTTTTTAGGATCGACTTTCACCTGAAGAACGACAGCTTCATTCGATTCCAGACTTACAGCCAGCACCCTCATGTCTTTGCCCAGATCTTGCGCGTAGATATATGTGCGCTCGCCGGTATGGCGGTCCCAGCTCTGCACCAGCGGCTGCCAGCCTGAATCCATGGCGGCGCGGACGACTTCATCAAACCGCGTATCAGAAGCCGCATTCACAAATGGCTGGTTCTCAAATATTGCGCCTTTGAAACTTTTCACGCCCGCAACATGCCAGACCTTTACAGTCAAGCCTGCCAGTCCCATCACCCAGCGGTGCTGGCGATGGACGTGATAGTTCACCTCAATGTGATGGACGATTTTGCCAAAGTCATCGCGCGCAAACGCGTTCTGCGCCGGCGCGACCAACACTGCAATGATAAGGCCATAGGCAAATGACAGGGGCTTATTCCTGATCATGGCCGCTCTCCTTCTTTTGTTTTTGCTTGTCAGAATGTTTTTCTCCCGGAGCAAGGTGCCTCTCCAGCGATGCGACTTTGTCCATGGGCACCTCACCCACCAGGTTTACCACCGTGAGCTCCCTGGCTTCCGCCACCAGAATCACCACGCCGCCAACTTTGTCGCCATTCTTCAATACGTAAATCTCGTCGTATTCGTTGCGGCGCTTTTCCATGCTTTGTACGATTTTGCTCCAGCGCGGCGAACTCAGCTGGGAGCGGATGGCATCAATGTCGGCTTTGCTGTATTGGCTGGCTTCATCGAACTCAAAGCTCTTGATGTAAATGCCCTTGAGATTTTTGATGATCGATTGGAGCTGTTCCACGTCTTTATCGTTGTCATCGGCCTTCTCAATCAGGTTCACGGCAAACTGTAGCAGTGATCCATCCAGCGTCACGTCGGTCACGCGGGCGGCTTTCTCGCTCAGCTTGTCCAGGTTGCCAAGTTGCAGCTTTGCGTCCTGTCCGTATCCGCGCAAGGCGGAAAGGCACAGGACCGCGGCAATAAGAATTCGAGTTAACTTGCGGTTGGCAAGGTTCATAAACGCTCTCTCCTGATCTTGTCGTTAGGTTCTGCCTGCAGCTGAGCGTGCTGCAACACATGGTTCATCTTGGCGCGGGCAATCTCCAGCGCCAGGATTGCCTGGTCGCGGGCGCGCTCCGCTTCCTGCTGGAGCTGCTGCTGTTTGGCGCGGGCAATGCGATTTTCTTCGGCGTGGCGATACTCGGAGTATTGATAGCCGCCGATGCCGCAGGCCAGCAGCAACACCGCCACCACGGCCGCCGCCCACACTGGCCGATGCAGCCACCACGCCAGAAACTTCCCATTATGCTTCTTTATTGCCAGCTGCTTTATATCTTCTGCCTCGGATTGGTTGACCCTGGCCATCACCCTCTGAGTAAAGCCTTCGCCCGGATCTTTGCGCTTGAGGGCTTCACGGAGATCGTCTTCAGAAAAATGCATATCGTACCTCTCGAATCTTGCGCGTCAGGCCCTTGCGCAGGTCAGCCAGTGAACGATGCAGCGTGCTCTTCACGGTGTTCACCGGCATCTCCAGAACTTCCGCGATCTCCGCCGGGCCCAGCCCCTCTTGAAACCTCATAATCACCACCATCCGCTGTTTTTCCGGCAGCGTCGCCAGGCTCTGCTGCAACCGCTCTAGCAGCATGGGATCGGCGGACGGCGAAGTTACCGCCGGTTCCGGAGCTTCTTCCAGCGCCATCTCACGGCGCCGATGCCTTTTACGTCCGTGGTCGATACATCGGTTGGCCGTGACCCGCCGCAACCAGTACGCAAGGTGCGCCGGAGACTGTATGCGATCGATGCTCTGAAACAGCTCCAGAAAAACTTCCTGCGCCAGGTCTTCCGCAAGAGAACGGTCCTGGAGGAAGTGATAGGCAATGCTGAAGACCATGCCCTGGTGCTCGCGCACCAGTTCGGCAAATGCTTGTGCGTCTCCCGTGACTGACCGGGTCAGCGCCAGCTTGAGCCTATCGTCTTCAAAAGCCGCCGTTTGCTCCAAGTGACCTCTCTTGAACAGTTATACGTACCAGAGGCATTTTCGGGTGCAAGTTTCTTGCTAAGCTAGAAAATTCAGGAGGTTAAGCGATGGCCGATGCCCGGTCGTTTGAGACGGATTATCTTGATGAGGTGCGCCGCAGCTTTCGCGGCTACAAACGGCTGGCCGATGGCGGCCTGGCCCAACTGAGCGACCCGGAATTTTTCCAGCTTCCCGACCCCGAGTCCAACTGCGCCGCCCAGCTCGTTAAGCATATGGCCGGCAACCTGCGCTCCCGCTGGCTCGATTTCCTGACCACCGATGGAGAGAAGCCGGACCGCAATCGCGACCAGGAATTTGTTCTGACCGAAGCGGACACGCGCGCGGACCTGATGCTCCGATGGGAAGCAAGCTTCAAAATCGTCTTTGATACCGTCGCATCGCTCAAGAAGGAAGATTTTGCGAAAACCATAACCATTCGCGGCGAGGCACATACGATCCTGCAAGCTACTAATCGCAGCCTGATGCACACGGCGTACCACGTTGGACAAATTCTTTACGTGGGCAAGCACCTGCGCGGTGCGGCGTGGACGGTCTTGAGTATCCCTAAAGGAAAATCAGCAGAGTTCAACGCCATGAAGCCCGAAGACCGCAAAGTGAAGCTGCCGAACAGGCCGTAAGTATGGCTTTGCTAACTTGGAATATCTGGTTTTATTGGTCTTTAAAGCGCTTTCCCTATGCGAACTACGACTACACAACCTCAATTTTCCGCATTCACATATTCACTGTGACTTCTATCACAGCCCTTTCTCTGCCTGGACATTAAGTTAAAGCTTACGAAATTTGGGATTAGAGGGAGAGCAGCATGGTAGTGGCGCGCACAGCTCCAGATATGGGTCGGGTGGCACACGATTTTTCTAAGAATCCAATGCTCGTTTACTGGGAGATGACCCAGGCCTGCGGTCTGGCCTGCAAGCATTGCCGCGCTGAAGCCATGCCGGGTGCGCATCCACTCGAATTGAAAACCGAGGAAAGCAAGTCTTTCATTCGCCAACTGCTCGATTTTGGCGATCCCCTGCCGCACCTGATTCTCACCGGCGGCGATCCTTTGCGGCGCAAGGACATCTATCAACTGATTGATTACGCTCGCGACCTTGGTCTCGGAGTTTCCATCACGCCCAGCGCCACCCCGGAACTGACCAATGAAGCCATTACCAAGCTGAGCCAGCATGGCATTCAGGCCCTGGGCCTGAGCCTTGACGGATCGACCGCCGCTAAACATGACGCGATCCGAAACGTTCCGGGAACATTCGAACGCACTCTGGAAGCCGCGCGCCATGCAGGACGGCTGGGCTTGCCCATCCAGGTAAACACGCTGGTTTCAGAAGAAACCGTCGATGATCTTCCGGCGATTTACGAACTGCTCAGGACGAGCTTCCCCGTCATGCGCTGGAGTTTGTTCTTCCTGATTTCCGTGGGACGCGGCAAGGCCCTGAATCCTGTCTCGCCGGAAGAAGGCGAGCGCATTATGAATTGGGTGCTTGATCTTGTTCCGAGCGCGCCCTTCGCGGTGAAGACCACTGAGGCCCCCTCCTACCGCCGTCTGGCGGTCAACAGAATGCATGCGGCAGGCATGCCCGCAGCCCAAATCAAGAGCAGTTCGGTTTACAGGGGATTTCAGATTCGCGATGGCCACGGTATCGTTTTCGTTTCCCATCTGGGCGATATCTACCCTTCCGGTTTCCTTCCGTTGCGTTGCGGAAGCGTGCGCACCGGATCTCTGGTTGACGTCTATCGCAACTCTGAAATATTTCGTGGGCTCCACACTCCAAACGAGTTTCACGGAAAATGCGGAATCTGCGAATACAGCCACATCTGCGGAGGGTCGCGTGCGCGCGCCTTTGCTTACACAGGCGATGCGCTGGGCTCTGATCCGTTTTGCCCTTACGAACCGGCACGAGCACATAACTAGGCCGCATCCGAAAAGTGGAACGCTCGACGGGCGTTCGTCGGATTTTGGATTTAGTCCTGAGGCATGCGGCTTGGATCCAGCGGCCCGAGTAGATTTTCTGTGATCTTCGAGTCTTCCTTCACAATCTCGATCAGCGGCTTGCGCAGCGGTTCCAGTGTTCCGTCAGCGTAATAGACCGCGCCTCCGCCCGTCGGGAGACCAATCGCCCGCGCGTCAGATGGAGCGAGGTTGACCAGGGCCCGCAGGTCAAACCAGTCATTCTCTTCGTCATGGGCGCCAACATAGAACGGAGCAAAGCGGAACATATCAACTTGTTTTGGCTGGGCTGCATTGCTCAAACATCCCAATCCAAGCTGGATCGCGCCGGCAGAAACGCCCATCAGTACCGCGCCATCAAACCTCTTCCGCGGCAGCAGTTCCTTGAGCCCGTTCTGCTCGAACACTTGCCAGCCCCGCTCCACGTCGCCTCCGGAAAGCAAAATGAGATCCGCGCTCTCAATGAATTCAATGTCTTCTTTTGACGGCTGGGATGGCACAGCACGGCAATCAGAGATTCCCATGTTTTCCATTGCCGCCTGAAACAAGCTGTAGAATTCCGGCTGATCGCCGTTTGATGCTCCAATGTATGCGGCTTTGGGACTGCTTGAATCCAGATCGGCGCGGACCTTTTCAGCCAGCGAATTGCTGTCGCTCTTCCAAAAAAAGAGTTGGCTATCGGCAAGCAGGTAAATTGGCTTGATGACCATGAAGTTCCCCGGGATTCCGTTCCAAGCGGCGGCAAAACTGCCGGCCCTTGACTAGTCCGCCAAAAACGAGATTATATCTAAGCCGCATTTTACGCGCGGACCTCATATTGCCTGGTGACGCTAAACTCGTCCGCGGACTCTCGCTTACCGACTCCATCCTGTTGCTGGCGGGCGGCATCATCGGCTCGGGCATCTTTCTTACCGCCAAAGACGTTGCCATCAACACGCGGCATCCCTGGCTTTTTCTTACCGTTTGGGTGGTAGGCATGGGCATGGCGCTGCTGGCCTGCTTCGCCTTTGCCGAATTAGGAGGCATGTTTCCCCACGCCGGCGGCCAATATGTTTACATGCGCGAGGCCTATGGTGACACCGCAGGCTTTCTCTATGGCTGGATGTACTTCACCGTAAGCGCTACGGGGACGGTGGCGGCGCTGGGCGTCGGATTCGCGACCTACCTGGGCCAAACCTTTCCTACGCTGCATGCGGAGCAGGTCATCCTTCCTCTGCGCTTCGTCGATATAACGCGCGGGCACCTGATCGCGCTGGCGGCCATCGCGCTGCAAACGCTGATCAATATTTTTGGCGTAAAGAAAGGCGCGGTGCTGCAGAACATTGCCACGTGGGCAAAGTTTGGCGCGATCGGCTCCTTTGTGATCGGCGGGATGCTTCTGGGGCGCGGATCATGGGACCATTTTCATCATTCGCTGGTCCCTTCCGGCAATGAGCACGTCTCGATTGTCACCGGTGTGGGCATTGCCCTGATCGCGGTTTTCTGGGCGTACGATGGCTGGGTCTACATCACCTTTGTCGGCGGCGAGGTCAAAGACCCGCAGCGCAACGTGCCGCGCGCGCTGATCTGGGGCCTGCTGCTGGTGGGCGTCGTCTATATTTCCATCAACGCGGTTTACGTTTACGCGCTGCCAATGAATGAGATTGCCGCGCAGGATGCCGTGGCGCAAACAGCGGCGGTATCGATGTTCTCAAGCAGGGTGGCGCCGTGGCTTTCCATGATGGTGGCGCTCTCGTGCTTCGGCGCCATGGCGCCATGCCTGATGAGCGGCGCGCGCGTCTATTACGCCATGGCGGAAGACGGTATTTTCTTTCGCGCTCTGGCTAGGGTGCATCCGCGCTGGCACACGCCCGTAATGAGCCTGGTGCTGCAAGGAATCTGGGCTGGGGTGCTTACGCTCAGCGGCAAGTATGACGAGCTTTTTACCTACGTGATGTTCATGATGGTCTTGAGCTATGTGTTGACTGTCGTAGGGCTGTTTGTGCTTCGACGCAAGAAGCCCGACTTGCCGCGGCCTTACCGCTGCACCGGATATCCGTGGCTGCCGGCAATTTATGTCGTTCTGGGCAGCCTGTGGGCGCTCAATGCGGCGGTAGAAAAAAGAAAAGAGACGCTGGTGGGGACTGCGATCGTGCTGTTGGGAGTACCATTTTATCTTTACTGGAAAAGACGAAGAAACACTGGGCCACGAAACCCTTCGGCATCTTCGACAAACTACGTGTAGAGACGTAGCATGCTACGTCTCTACGTTAAGCGGATGAATGCAGCATGCAGCGTCTCTAGATCGGCAGCAAGGAAAAAGCATGGAATTTCAGAATTTCGATTTGGAATATTTTCAATCGCAATTTGAGCGCTCCGTAGAGATCAACCTGGCGGACAGCTCAGTGAAGTGCGCCAACGCAAGCGATCTGCTCGCCGGTGAAGACCCGCGTCCGCTGCTGGAATTGCCGCTTTACTATCCTGAGGTCAACGGCACCGGTGTGCTGCGTGAGCGCGTTGCGGCGCTGTATCCCAATGCGTCGGCGGCAAACGTGTTGGTAACAGTGGGCGCGGCGCAGGCGAACTGGATGGTATGCAGCACGCTGCTGGAAGCCGGAGATGAAGTCATCGTCGTCTCACCTGGTTACCGTCAAGTGTGGGGACTGGCAAAAAATGCGGGTTGCCGCGTGAAGGAGGCACAGCTTCACCCAGATAACAACTGGCGGCTGGACGTGGATGAACTGGAGTCGCTGGCGGGACCAAAAACCAAACTGATTTCGATCGTAAACCCTAACAATCCGACCGGAAGCATTCTCTCGCAGGAAGAGATGCGGCGGATCGTGAACATCTGCCGGAAGACCGGCGCGTGGCTGCACGCGGATGAGGTCTATGGTGGCACTGAGCTTGCCGCCGGCGAGACACCAAGCTTCTGGGGCATGTATGAACGCGCGATCTGCGTCAACAGCATGTCCAAGGCGTATGGCCTGGCGGGATTGCGGATCGGCTGGGCCGTGGCCGCGCCAGAGATGGTGGAAGAGCTTTGGCGGCGGCACGAATACGCGGTGATTGCCGCTGCGGGCCCGAGCATGAAGCTGGCGGAAATCGCATTACTGCCGGCCAAGCGAAAAATGCTGCTGGATCGACAGAAGAAGCTCTCGCGCGAAGGCCACGCGGTGCTGGAAAGCTGGGTACGCGCACAAGAAGGCCGGTTTAGCGTAAGTAAGGCTGTGGCGACTTCGATTGCATTCGTTGGCTACAACTTTGATATGCCGTCGGCTGAGCTGGTGGACCATATCCGCAGCAAAGCTTCTGTGCTCGTGGCGCCCGGCAGTTATCTGGGAACGGAAAATTATCTTCGAATCACCGTTGGCTACGAACCGGAGAAGGTCAGAACAGCGTTGGAGAGGATCGGCGCAGTCGCGGCGGAGCTGGCGCAAATAGCGCACATTCATAAAAATCTTTTTGAAACACAGAGGAACGGAGGAAGCGGAGGATGGGAAAGGTTTGACTTCATCCATTCTCAATCGCTCCACAAAGATGTCGAACACTGATTCAGTCCTGCTTTCGAGAGACAACAAAGTCCTGATCGTCACCATCAACCGCCCTCATGTGCGCAATGCCGTGGATTCAGCCACGGCGGCTGCGCTAGCTACCGCATTCAAGCAATTTGAAGCCGACGATGCGCTGTGCGCGGCGGTGCTGACCGGCGCGGCGGGAACGTTCTGTGCCGGAGCAGATCTGCGTGAAGTTGTCGATGGCCGCAGAACGGCGATTGAAGAAAACGGCCCAGGACCTATGGGACCAACATGGTTGCAGTTGACCAAGCCGGTCATCGCGGCCGTGGAAGGCCACGCTGTAGCCGGTGGGCTGGAGCTGGCTCTGTGGTGCGATCTCCGCGTTGCCGCGCGAGACGCGGTCTTCGGCGTGTTTAACCGGCGCTTTGGCGTTCCGCTGATCGACCTGGGAACGGTACGCCTGCCACGGATGATTGGCCAGGGCCGCGCGCTTGACCTCATCCTTACCGGGCGCGCCGTCACCGCTGAAGAAGCTTTGCAGATAGGGCTGGTCAATCGTATGGTGGAACCGGGCAACGCCCTGAAGACCGCGGTTGAGCTGACACAAACACTCGCTGGATTTCCGCAACATGGCTTACGGGCAGATCGCATGTCAGTCTATGAGCAGTGGGCTCTCTCCCCCGAAGAGGCACGGCGCAACGAACTGCGGCACGGCTTGCGGGTGCTGGCCTCGGGTGAATCACGCGTCGGGGCGCAGCGGTTCACATCCGGCGAAGGCAAGCACGGCCGCTTCAACGATACGACTGGAGACCGCAAAAGATGAATCCAGAGCCAGCCGGATCCGAGTATGTGCGCGAGATCTTTTATCGCGCGAATTTCATACGCGATCTTGACATTCGGCTGGACAAAGTGTCTGAGGGCGTCTGCGAAACCAGCCTCGTCGTTCAGGAGCGATTGCTGCAGCAGCACGGGTTCATTCACGGTGGTGTGATTGCCACCATGGCCGATCACACGGCCGGCGGCGCAGCACGCTCCGTTTCGGGGGACAAAGACGTTCTGACGGTGGAGTTCAAGATCAACTATCTGCGCCCGGCAATGGGCGACCGTCTGCGCTGCACTGCCACGGTGCTGCGCGCAGGCAAAACGGTGATCGTGGCGGAAGCGCTGGTGTATGCCAGCAACGCCGGAAAAGAAACGCTGGTGGCCAAGCTGATCGAGACGCTTTTTCTGGCCGATGATCCGAAAGCGCGCGCAGGGGCTAGGCTCTTTTGCGTTCTTCGAGTTCTTCAGGTGTACGCGGCCAGTCCTGGTGCAACAGGCGGCTGAGAGAGCGATCGGCCAGCAGCTTTCCGCCGGTCTGGCAGCGTGGGCAATAATCCGTTTCATTTGAAGCATAGCGGATGCGCTGGACCTTCGCGGTGCAGCGGGGACAGGGTTTGCCATAGCGGCCATGCACAGCCATCTCATCGCGAAAGGCTGTGACCTTCTCTGGAAACTTTGTGCCGGACTCTTTTCGCAAATTTTCAGTCCATTGGGTCAACGTTTGTTTTGTGGCCTCATGGAGACGCCCAATCTCTTCAGGCTTCATGCGCTGCGTGAGCAGCACGGGCGAGAGCTGCGCATGGAAAAGAATTTCATCGGAATAAGCGTTACCGATACCACTGAACAAATGCGGATCAGTGAGTGCCCGCTTCAAAGTATGATTTGCTGAAGTCAGCACGGCGCTGAATTGATCGAGCGACGCAGCAAAGACGTCGATCCCGCCAGGATCGAGCGCGGCGAGGCCTTCTTCTCCGCGGACAAGATGCAGCGAAGCGCGCTTGCGCGTGCCGGCTTCAGTAAGGGTGAGCGTGCCATTGTCGAAATCGAAGGCGGCAAGCGTGCGGCGGCCGTCAGCAGTCTTCTTTTTCTGGCTCCAGTGCAGACGGCCGGCGATCATAAGATGGAAGACGAGCCAGAGATCGTTGTCAAAACCAAAGGCAATGCGCTTGCCCACACGTCGCAATGCGGTTACCTTGCGACCTTGAATGGAATAGATAGGCGGATCGGCAGTGCGAAGAAGCGACGGGCCACGGACCTCAAGATTTTCCAGCACGTGCCCCACGACGCGCTGCTCCAGCGCTTCCATGTAAACGACAATGTCTGGAAGTTCGGGCAAGGGAAATGCCTTTCAGCTCCCCACAAGATGCAGGATCACTTAGCTGCTGTTATGACGCTTGGATCCACGTAAATAAAGTGAATTACACCGTAACCATCTGTGAATTCAAGCTCAGCCCTGCCGATATCATCATATTCTGACAATACAACAGGCTTCCCGAGAATTGCAGATATCGCAGCCTGCTCTTCTGTCGGCAGCCCGTCCAGCAGGCCTGCCGGTATCTTTTCCAGCACGACCATTTCACCCGGCCTTGGCTGTTTGCTCTCTTCGTTCATTTTCTTGCGATTTGTTGCCGCCAGTTCGACCGCGCATTACTTTGTGATTTCCAGCTCTATCTTCTTTGCTGCAGGATCAAGCTTGCTGATGCGGAAGCTGCGTATTTGCCCCGCCGAAGACGCGTCAGGTTTTGCTGCTGTGGGCGATGCGCCGCTCTTCCAGCGCGACTGAAGCATCGACGTGAGCGAGGACAGGTCTGCCGGTTTTACCGCGGCTGGCTTCTCTTCCTTTGCCGGAGCATCTTCCACCATGTGGCACGTTGCAAAAACGCCTTCTCCCAACTCAACCCGCGCTACGCCACCGTTAACCTGCTGCACGCGTCCGGTAACCGCGTCACCTTCTTTGTGCTCGGCAATGTATTCATCGAGACTCGAAGGAACCATCTGTTTGATACTGAGACGCACGTTGCGCTTGGCTCCATCTATATCAAGCACCTGGGCTTTCACTGTCTGCCCGACCTTGAGCACGTCCTGCGGGTGATTGATGCGTTTCTCCGCGCTGATTTCGCTCACGTGGATCATTCCTTCCACGCCTTCAGCAATCTGAACGAACGCGCCAAACTTGGTGACGCTCACCACCGGCCCTTCAATCACCGAGCCAATAGTCAGGTTCTTGGCCGCTTCAATCCATGGATCGCCCAGAGCCTGTTTCAATCCCAGCGAGATACGCCGCTCCGGCACATTGACGCCAAGGATCACCGCTTCCACGGTCTCTCCGACTTTCACCGCATCGCTCGGCTTGCGAACTTTTTTTGACCACGACATTTCAGAAACATGAATCAGGCCTTCAACGCCGGGCTCAAGCTCCACAAACGCCCCAAAATCAGCCAGGCGAGAAACTGTGCCGCGCACGCGCTCACCCTGCTTATATTTTTCCGCAGCGGAGTCCCAGGGATGCGGCAAAAGCTGCTTCATGCCAAGAGAAATGCGGCGCTTTTCCGGATCAACCTTGAGCACCCGCGCTTCAATCTCCTGTCCAACAGAAAGAAGGTCAGAAGGCTTGTTCACGCGACTCCAGGAAATTTCCGCCACATGTAGCAGGCCGTCAACGCCGCCAATATCAACGAATGCGCCGTAGTCGGCCAGACTGCGCACCGTTCCGCGAACGGTTTCCCCTTCCTGGATTTCAGAGTAGCGCCGCTCTTTGTTGGCGCGCTCTTCTTCTTCGGCAATCACGCGCCGGTCGACAACTACGTCCTCTTCCGTCACATCGAGCTTGGTGATGCGGCAGCGAATTTCCTGTCCGACCAGCTTTTCCATCTCGGTAGTGTCACGTACTCCACTGCGCGAAGCCGGCATAAAAGCGCGCACGCCCACGTCGACACTCAACCCGCCTTTAATCGCGGCAGTTACGGTGCCGACAATCGTCGCTTTCTCATTGAATGCCTGCTCCAGAGACGGCCAGTCAATGGGGCGAGAGATCTTGCCCAGCGCAACTTCGTAATAGCCTTCCGGATCGCGGCCTTTCACGCTGACCAGCAGCTTGTCGCCGGGCTTCACGGTTTCTCCGGGGCGCAGCGCCGTGAGAGGAAGAATGCCTTCCGTCTTGAAGCCGATATCGAGCAGAATGGAATCAGGCGTGAGCGTCACAACGGTGGCTTCAATCCTGCGGCTGCCTTCTTCTGGCTTGTGAGAATGGCTCTGCTCAAATTGCGAAAGAATGTCCTGAAACGATTCGGTGGAATCGGTGGAGGACGGCTTGTCTGGCTGGATTTCCGGGTCGGTTGGATTGGACATGAAGAATTACAGTCTCTGGTGTAAAAGTGATAGCCGGTGCTCGGCGCGGCGTAAGCCCGTGAAACAAATGGTGAGCGCGGCTGGATTCGAACCAGCGACCCACGCCTTAAAAGGGCGTTGCTCTACCAACTGAGCTACGCGCCCACACTCTTACTAATCTAACACAGGCTCGGTGAAGCTGGCCGCCGGCGGGACACGTCATAAGAGCCACAGGACTGCAGCTTTCTTGGGCGAAAAAGAAAGCAGCCCGGAAAGAGCTGCTTTCTTTTTTTCTGCTGGCAAGAGTCGAATTGTTAGAACCGGATCTGCGGGCCGACAGTGGCACGGAAATTATTGCGCGTACCGGCATTCAGGAACATGATTTCGTCACCGGCTTCCACGCGGAAACCAAACCAGCCAGCATTGAATTCAACGCCGCCGCCGGGATAGAAAACGCCATTCGTGTCGCCGTCAGTAATGTTGTTGATCTGGTTGTTGATCACGCCTGCAGTCACGGGCCCGCCAACGCCAAAATTAACGAAGCCGCCTTTCAGCAATCCGAAGACACGCACTGGACCGGTGCTTTGGATCTTGAGGCCAAAAAGTCCGTGGAGCAGCCGCAGATTGGAGCGGACCGTGCTGGTGACTACGCCGGTTGTGATGGTCTGAGTTTTGTTGCGCTCAAAGTCATAGGCCATCTCACCCTCTAAGACAACGTGCTTTCTCACGTTTACACCAAGCCGCGCGCCCACGCCAAGCAGGTTGAGGTCGGCAGGTTGAAGGCGCGTAAAGTCGGCATACACGCCAAAGTTTCCATGGTTTTTATCGTCACCGCTCTGGGCAGATGCCGCAGGCGCAAGTGAAGCGATACAAAGCGCCAAAGCGCTTAAAATGGCTAAACGTTTCATGTCGTTCCGTCTCCAAATATAAGTTTTGCGAATCTCCAGCCGATGCTCTGAGAAACCATCCATGGGGAACGAAAAGAGCCAGCACGCCGGACTATTTCATACGATGCCCCTCCCCCACAGGAGGTGGGCTGGCCAAAGCAGCTCTTTCCTGGCCCTGAGACAAATTAAATTTTCGCCCCACCGAGTTTACACGGCTGCAATTGCCGCATTAAACTCATGGCGTCCGATATGATATTACCCTGCTAGGCACATTGGAGGAACGCGCATGCCCACCGGCACACTGGATCTCATGAAAATTGACGGCCAACCGGTCAACTATCAGATCATGTTCGAACAAAATGCCGGCGGCACCTTTGTCGCACGCGTTGAGTCCGACGAACTTGTCCCCTTCCTGCATGAAGAAATGCGCGTTGACCTGCCTACTGCCGAATCAGCCGCCCAGCGCCTTAACAAAGAAAACCGTGTCCGCCTGCCGAATATTTTTCTGGAAGAGAATAATCTCCACGCCGTAATGGACTATATGGAAGAAGATATCTAAAAGATCGGGTGATCTGGTGATCGCACGTGATCGGGTGATCGGAGCACCCTTTGTTGATCAGTGTTGTCAGTGCGAATCACTTGTAAGCTGTTGCTTTTTTCTGATCCGCTTATCCACAGTCAGGTTTTGGCTTTCCGATCACCGGATCTCCCGATCGCCAGATCACCCGATCTTGTCCTGGCTTACTTCACCCTGGCCACTTGCAACTTTGTCTTCAGGTCGTCGGCAATCTGCTTGCCGTGAAAGCGTCCGTTCTCAATGAATATCTCACTCGTTTTGGAACCCGACACAACGCATCCCGCAACATAAATTCCCGGCACATTGCTTTCAAATGTCTGCAAGTCGCACACCGGCTTCATCTCCGGGCGTGTCAACTCAATCCCCAGGCTCTCCAGAAATTCGTAATCCGGATGGTAACCCGTCAGCGCAAACACAAAATCGTTTTTCAGCACGCGCTCGCCCTCAGGCGTCTTCAGGCGCACCTCTTCCGGCCTAATCTCCAGCACGCAGCTGTTAAAGTACGCCGCCACCTCGCCGTTCTTGATTCGATTTTCAATGTCTGGCTTGATCCAGTACTTCACGTTGCGATGAATCTCCGGCCCGCGATGCACCATCGTCACGCGCGAGCCGCGCCTCCACAGCTCCAGCGCCGCAATGGACGCGGAATTCTTTGCCCCAATCACGAGAACGTCCATATCAAAATACGGATGCGGATCTTTGTAGTAGTGCATCACCTTGGGCAGGTCCTCGCCGGGAATGCCCATATAGTTCGGACGGTCGTAATATCCCGTGGCCACCACAATTTTGCGCGCCACATATTCGTGATCGTGGCCGTGCAGGTCCTGCGTCACGACTTTGAAAGCACCGTCATAGCCGGTCACACTCGCCACGCGCTGGTATTGCCGAACGTCCAGTCGATAATGCTGCGCCACGTTGCGGTAATACTCCAGCGCCTCGGAGCGGTTGGGCTTCTGGTTGGCTGTGGTAAACGGGATGTCGCCAATCTCCAGCAGCTCCGGCGTGGTAAAGAAAACCATGTTCGCCGGATAGTGAAACAGCGAGTTCACCAGGCAGCCCTTGTCCACCATTACTGAAGTAAAACCGGCGCGCTGCGCCTCAATGGCACACGCCATGCCCGTGGGGCCGGCGCCAATCACCAGCACGTCAAAGTGGTCGCCCTTGTGTTCCATGAGAGTTTTATTTTACAGGGAGAGGGGAGCGCCGGGATCGCCGGAATCGGAAGAACTTGCCGCAGATTTGCACTGATAAGCGCGGATTTGGTTTTATGCGCACTCCGCTGCGCGCTGCGCGCGGGCCTGCGGCGCAAGGACGGATCATCATTAATGCGTCTTTGCGGCACGAGTAAACTCGTTGCGCTGACACTTGTATGGAGGTGGATGCGATATGGCAGTGTGGGCCGGAGTTGGGGAACGCCGGTATTTTCGAGAGCACAGCTGGAAGCGGATGATTGCCGGCGGGTGGTTGTGTTGATCGGAAAATTGGATTTGGGTTGGTTTATTCGCGCTCCGCGTTGCTGCGCGCGAGCCTGCGGCGCATGGGGGCGTCATTTTGCGGCTCTGCGGCACGAGTAAACTCGTGCCCTGACACTTGTATGGCGGGTGGACACAATATTGTTGAGTATGCGGAATAGAGAACAGGTGTCCTGTGGGCCTTGTCATGTCGACTAAATGCTTCTGTCCGGGAACACAAGTGTCAGGGCACGAATTTATTCGTGCCGTAAACGGTCACAAAAGAACGGCCTTTAGGCCCTGTTGGCCTTTTTCTTTTTGCGGAAGTAAGCGGAGCAATTCAAAGAGTCCTGCACGCACTTGGAATCCGTTGTACCTTCTGCGCTCGTCCCGCAAGCGGAACTCGCGCGCCGCACAGCACGACAGGTTAGAAAGAGCTTGGTCACCGAGACACTGCCGGCATAAGGACACGGTCGACGCAAAGGGCAGAAAGGGGGAAATGGCTTCCTATCCACTGTTCCCTCTTGGCCCGTCAAAAAACGAAATAAATACAAAATTTAACTCTTGACTCTTCGTTCCATATTTGCTAAAGTTCATCTAACTTCAGACGGGAGCGGCGCCGGCTGAAGCTCTTTGCCACGCCAACGGCAGAGCGGGAAATCCCAGGCAGGGACGATCCAAAACGGCCTGCAACCTCCTGGTCTTTGGGCGTACCGTATGCGTCCACGGACCTGCCAGAGAAACTAACTCCAAGAAGTGTGGAAATAAGACCGGCTTACGGCCTTTGGTTATTCGCTTTTGGCTGTAGTGTCTCTCGGCTGGCGGCTTTTGCCGATCCGGCCGAGCCTTGCCAATGCGGCCAAGCCCTTAAACTTGCCACGTCTGCCCCACAACTTCTGGAGCATTTTCATTGGAGGATGCAGTGTCCAGAGACGAAATCATCGCCGTGATCCAGAAACACTCCAAGAAACTTGGCCGCACTGTACAGCTCACAGAGCTGGTGAAATCCACGAAGATCAGCCGGCTCGCCATCCGAACCCATTTTGGCAACTATGCCAAAACCCTGCGCGCCTGCGGTCTTGAAGGCCAAGGATATGGCTACAGACTGAGCGTAGAAGACCTGTTCCTGGATTGGGCCAAAGTGGTACGAAAGCTGGGGAAGGTACCGACAGTCGCCGACTTTGAACTGCATGGCAAACACAGCTACCGTCCGTTTGGCCGGGTGTTTGCAGGATGGAAGGACATACCCAGCGGAATGATTGCGTATGCAAACAAAGCGGGCCTGGAAAAGAAATGGAAAGACGTGCTGTATATTGCCGCGAAGCACTTGCAATCCAGACGGCAACGCAGGAATCCCGGCGAACCCAGGCCCCGCACGAAACGGAGATTCCTTCCGAACCGGCCAATCTACGGGCCACCGATAACGTCAGGGCCTCTGACCCATGCCCCCACCAACGAGGCCGGGGTGATCTTTCTGTTTGGCGCCATGTGCCGAAAGCTAGGCTATGCGGTGACCCGTATCCAGTCCGCCTTCCCCGACTGCAATGCTATGAGGGAAGTGGAACCCGGACGCTGGCAGCCGGTACTGGTTGAATACGAATTCGAGAGCAAGAATTTTCTTTTGCACCATCATGCAATTTCAGAATGCGACGTGATTGTCTGCTGGCGGCACAACTGGCCCGGATGTCCGCTGGAAGTGATAGAACTCAGTACCCTAATGAACAATGAAGACAATTCAACAGATGAAGAGGAAGATGAAGACGAAGAGGATTAGCCCGGTACTTCCAAAAAGGCACCGGCCCTTTACGAGGCTTTGTCTCGTCTCGAAATGTTAATCAGTGGTAAGTCTCTCCAGCGCTTGTTCCACGTCAGCGATCAGATCTTCAATCGCCTCCAGCCCCGTATATAGCCGCACCAGGCGGTTTCCGTACGCAGGGCGCTTGGGTGACTGGAGATCGTACGTCATGGCGAGGCTGGTAACGCCACCCCAGCTATAGCCGATCTTGAACAACCGCAGCGCGTCAGTGAACGCCAGCACCTGATCTTTGCTGTATTGCGGTTTGAACACCACGGAAAACAGTCCCGTCGCGCCGGTGAAGTCACGCTTCCAGAGCTCATGTCCGGGACAGGAAGGCAATGCAGGATGCAGGACGGTTTCAACTTCAGGACGTGTGCTCAGCCACTGCGCCAGCCCCAGTGCATTTTGCTCGACGGCCTTCAGCCGCACGGCCATGGTCTTCATGCCGCGCAGCGCCAGGCTGCAATCATCGGGCGAAGCGGCGCAACCGAGTACCTGGTGCGTCTCACCCAGGAGTTCATAAATTTCCCGCGCAGACATCTTCGCATTCCCATTGCGCGAAGCTACTTGCGAATCCATCTGCTCCGGTCGGATCGTGACAGATCCCAGCAACAGATCACTGTGTCCGCCAACATATTTGGTCAGCGCCTGCATGGTCACGTCCATGCCCACTGCAAACGCATCAAGGTAAATGCCCGCGGCCCAGGTGTTATCCAGCACGGCCAGCGCGCCGTGCTCATGCGCGGCCTGCGCTATAGCGGGCAGGTCCTGCACTTCCATGGTGATGGATCCCGGACTCTCACACCATACCAGGCGCGTATTGGGCTTGAACTCCGAGCGGATGCCGGCGCCCGCGCCCGGCGGATAATAACTTACCTCAACACCAAAGCGCCGCAGCACTCCGTTGGAAAACATCCTGTTTGGCCCGTAAATGCTTTCCGGCAGCAGCACATGATCGCCACTCTTCAGCAGCGACAGGTGGATGAGCGAGATGGCCGCCTGTCCACCGGGAGTGATAAACGTGCGAAAACCTTTTTCCAGTTCGCAGATTTTGGCCGCCAGTTCCAGCGTGGTGGGCGTGCCATAAAGTCCATACGTATAGCCGACCTCATGCTGGTTCCAGCGATCGCTGGCCGCTGCCGCCTCATCAAAAAGGACCGTCGATCCGCGATAGACCGGCGTCGCCAGCGCGCGAAAACCCTCAGGCACGGTGGCGTCAGAATGTATGAGTTTGGTCTTCCAGTCTTTGTCCGCCACTTCCCTCTTTGCGTCTTTCTCGTTGTCCATGCTGGAGATTGTAAAGCCAAGAGCTTGGGGCCGACATGCGTGAAAGCCAGTGCGCCCTCGAAAGTTGTGTAGCACAGCCGCCCCGACTGTGATCGGGAAATGAGGAACCAAAGTAGGACGGTTAAATCTAAGCTAAAGATGCTCTGTGACGCCGGGGACCTGCCAGCCGTCGTATTCGCCGTTGAATTCATCGGCAAACAGGTCAAGCTCAGTCTGCAATGCGCTCAGGTTTTCAATTGGGCCCGGTTGCCGCGCTTGTAGCTGAACTTTCTCCACCTCGGCATTCAGGCTGACCGACTCAATCGTCCATTCGCGCTCTTGTAAACGCTGTGCGGCACGGTCGGCATCACCCTGGTCAGCGAAAAAGAAATAATGGTCAAGCTGCGTGGCACTGCTGAGTGCTTCGTCCAGCTTCTCGTCGGCCTGAGAACGCTTGGGGCTTGGAGTGAGAAAAGACAGGATGCCTTCAAACATAATCTTCGTCAATCATACAACGGCAGTTTGCAAGCAACTTGGGCCGGCGCATCTGCAAGATTCGCCGCTGCAAGTTGGTCTTGGCGGATTTTCAGAACGCCAGAGCGCCAAGTTATAATCACTAGTTTTGCGCCGCATCATGGGCGCATACGCATTCCGCACTCATAAAAGAGGGACAGCATGGCCCAGCAATTTCGCCAGGAAAAAGACTCTATCGGCATCAAGGAAATTCCCGCCGACGTTTATTACGGCGTCCAAACCGCGCGCGCCGTGGAAAACTACCCGATCTCCGGCATGCGCGCCAATCCCACATTGATTCGCGCCATTGGGATGGTGAAGTACGCCGCTGCACAGGCCAACAAAGAGCTCAGCCTGGTTGACGACAAACGTGCTGACGCAATCATGCAGGCGGCCAAAGAAGTTATTGACGGCAAGTGGGACGCTTCGTTTGTGGTCGATGTGTTTCAGGCCGGCGCCGGCGTGAGCTTCCATATGAATTCGAACGAAGTCATCGCCAACCGCGCGACGGAGCTCATGGGCGGCAAGCTGGGCGAGTACACCGTCCATCCCAATGACCACGTGAATTACGGCCAGTCCACCAATGACGTTTTCCCTACGTCGATGCGCGTGGCTACTCTGCTGGAATTGGAAAAACTCTATCCCGTTCTCGACGTGCTGGCAGCGGCCTTTGAGGCCAAGGGTAAAGAATTTCACGGGATTATGAAGTCGGGCCGTACGCACATGCAGGATGCTGTTCCGATTCGTCTGGGCCAGGAGTTTGCCGCCTATGGGGTAGCCATGCGCAAAGCCATCGACGATATTCGCCACGCCGGTGATTCGTTGCGTGAGCTGGGGCTCGGCGGCTCCGCCGTTGGCACCGGCATCAACACGCATCCTGACTATCGCGCCAAAGCTGTCGCCAACCTGGCAAAAATCTCCGGCCAAAAACTCACGCCTGCTGCCGACATGCGCTGGGCTATGCAATCCAACGCGTGTATGGCGCAGGTGTCGTCGTCGCTACGCAATCTTGCGCTGGAGGTGATTCGCATCTCGAATGATCTGCGGCTCATCTCTTCGGGGCCAAACACTGGATTTGCTGAGATAAATCTGCCTGGGCTTCAGCCAGGCTCTTCCATCATGCCGGGCAAAATCAATCCGGTAATGCCCGAACTGGCAGCGATGGTTTCGTTCCAGGTAGTCGGCAATGACACGGCTGTTGCCATGGCGGTTCAGGGAGGCCAGCTCGAACTGAACGTAATGATGCCAACCATGGCCTACAACGTCCTGCAGTCCATTTCCATTCTCACCAACATGCTGCGCGTCTTTACCGAAAAATGCGTGAAGGGCCTTACCGCCAATGAAAAGCGCAATGCCTTTTACGCCCAGAGCACCGTCTCGCTGGCGACGGCATTGAACCCCTACATCGGCTATGCCAAGGCGGCAGAAATTGTGAAGGAGTCGGTTGCTACCGGACGCTCAATCATCGACATTGCCCGTGACAAAAAGCTGTTGACGGAAAAAGAGATTGAAGAAATTCTCGATCCCGTGAGCATGACCGAGCCGCAGTATCCAAAAGACGCAGCAAAGAGACGGGACGACATTACGGGGAAGAAATAATTTGGCCGCGAATGAATACGAAAAGCGCGAATTCAATTTGATTCGTGTTCATTCGTAAAATTCGCGGCTGATCTTGTATTGATCTGCGTTTATCCGCGAAAATCTGCGGCGAAAACCTAGCAAGCCCACCGCAACAAAGTCGCACCAACGGTAAATCCTGCGCCCACGGCCGCAATCAGCACCAGGTCGCCTTTCTTCAGCCGTCCTTGCTGGCGAGCGCTTTCCAGTGCCAGCGGAATAGTCCCGGCAGTCGTGTTGCCAAACTCATCAATGTTGATGATGATGCGGTCTTCCTTCAGTCCCAGCCTGTCCGCGGCAGACATAATAATTCTCTTGTTAGCCTGATGCGGCACGAACAGCGCCACGTCGCTGCCTTTGAATCCATTGCGCGAAAGGACGGTCTCAGAGGCTTCCGCCATTTTGCGCACAGCGTATTTGAACACCGCCTGCCCGTCCTGATGGACGTAATGCATCTTTTTATCCACTGTTTCATGGGTGGTGGGATTGCGGCTGCCTCCTCCGGGCATGAACAGTGAACATGCGCCGGAACCATCCACCTCATGAATAAAGTCGATCACATAATTGTCGTCTGTCGCAGGCTCCACCAGGACCGCACCCGCGCCGTCGCCAAAGATGATGCAGGTGGCGCGATCCTGATAATTAATGATCGAGGTCATCACGTCGGCGCCAATTGCCAGCACCCGCTTATGCGCGCTGGACTCCACAAATTTCACCGCCGTCTGCAAGGAGTACACAAAGCCGGAACAGGCCGCTGAGATGTCATAACCCCAGGCGCCCTTCGCGCCAATCTTGTCCTGGACAATGCAAGCTGTTGCCGGGAAAAGCATGTCCGGCGTAACTGTACCCACAAAGATTGCCTCGATCTCGGTGGCGGGAATGCCACGCTCCTTCAGGGCTTTGTTGGCAGCTGCAATCGCCAGGTCGGACGTGGCCACACCTTTATCCACAATGTGCCGTTGCCGGATTCCGGTGCGCTCGACAATCCATTCGTTGGAGGTCTCGACCATTTTTTCCAGGTCGGTATTCGTCAGAAGGCGCGGTGGGACATAAGTTCCGAGGGCTGAGATTTTCGCGCGGACAAGGTTGGCCAAAAAGGTTCTCCGGGTCGGTATGTTGTAAAACCTAATATTGTAAGTGGTTTTAGAAACCAGCGGTAGCGCTCTGGGGACTTGCGGCGCGGAATGCGCGAGCTCAGTCGATGTGAAACCCGGAAACGATCCATTCAGGAAGGAATGTCTTGCATAGAACAACAATCAGAAAGATTGCACTAAGTACCCAAAGAAGCTTTTTCATGGAAAAACTTTTTACCGGGTACCCCGCTGCACACGCACTAGCCCGTTACCGTTGCTTCCTTCCGGACCTGGCGGGATTGGCGGGATTGCGTCGCGCGGGACCCGGCGTTTTCAATTCTAACATCTTTGGTTCCGCTTGAGTTTCTTGAAGCAACTGATGATTCAGGGCGAGGGCCGGCTTGCGTGCCGAGCCACGGAGTTCCCGACATGCGCCGCTTTTGCGCTTGGCGGGGTGGGAGCCCGCCGCATCAGGGCTGACAAATCCCGCCATAAAGAAAATGCATTAGCAGTTTTGGAGCGAAGCGACCGATGATCCAGGGCGAGGCCGGCTTGCGCGCTGAGCCACGGGGTCCCCGACATGCGCCGCTCTTGCGCTTGGCGGGGTGGGAGCCCGCCGCGTCAAGGCTGACAAAATCCCACCACATGCGAGATGCCGAAGCGGTTTGAAGCGAAGCGACAAAATAAAGGGTTACGTTGGGTCATCGGCGCGCGGATTGCGCTTTGCTCCGCCCTGAAATTCGGCGACAATAAAGCAGTGTCCACGCGCAGTCTCAACTTCACAGCAATGAAGGCCGTTCCCGGTTCGGGCAGCGCTGAGCGTTTCTTTCAGTGGTCGCTTTACATCCTTGTAGTCGTCGGCTTCACCGCGCTCATGGGGACCAACAAGCTGGATGCGCCTTCCCTTGCGCTGGTGCTGCCCGCGCTGCTTTTGCGCGGCTATCTCCTCCTGATGCGCAAGACCCTGGTCATCTCTGAGCGCTGGACTACCTTCCTGACCTTGATTTATTTCGCCTTTTACGCGGCGGACTATTTTTATTTTTCAGAAAGCTTTATCAGCGCCACGGTGCACATGGTGCTGTTCAGCATGGTCATCAAGATTTTTTCCGTGCGGCGTGACCGCGATCTTATGTACCTGGCCGTGCTCTCATTCCTTATGTTGCTGGCGGCCGCGGTCCTGACCGTGGATACGCTCTTCCTGCTCACTTTTTCCGTATTTATCCTGGTGGCAATCGCCACTTTTGTCAGCATGGAGATGCGGCGCTCAGAGCAGGAAACGCTGGCTGCCGGCGTTCCGCCCCATCACGATGCAAAGTTTTACGGCTCGCTGGCTGGGATCTCCGGCTTTCTCGGATTACTGACCCTGGCCGGCGCTGCGCTGTTTTTCTTCATCCTGCCGCGCGTAAGTAGCAGCGGATATCTGCGCAATCTTGGCGTACAAAGCTCCCTGGTCGCTGGATTCAGTCCGGAAGTAAATCTTGGTGGTATCGGCCAGATCCAGCAATCCAGCAACGTTGTGATGCATATTGAAGTCCAGTTCGGAAAACTCTCCAGCAACCCGCACTGGCGCGGCATTACCCTGGCAAATTTTGATGGACGGCACTGGTGGAACCCGCTGGAAATTCCAACGCAGCATGGCCTGAACAACACTCCGCTGGACCTCACTCGCATCAGCAATTTTTCTTTTTATTCTGAAAGGCGGCGCTCCGCACCTCATTTACAAACGCTTACCTATCGCGTGGTAATGGAACCGGTGGGCCTGAACCTTTTCTTTCTGGCGCCAGTCCCGCTCAAGATTAATGGCGACTACCGGATTCTGGAGATTAAGTCAGACGGATCCATATTCAATGCTCATGCCGCTGATAACGGCTCCGGGACAGCGGATGAAGGCGGACAGACCGTCGGCATCTACTCCGCGGAAGCCGATACGCGCGACCCTGAGCCTCTCGTTCTTGATTCCAACTCCACGGACTATCCCGCGCACGTGGCGAATCTATATTTACAGGTGCCAAACCTTGATCCGCGTATTGCGAGACTGGCGCGGCAGGTGACTGCCTCCTCGGCTTCGAACTACATGCGCGCCAAGGATATTGAGCGCTACCTGCAAAGCAATTACGGCTACACACTGCAATTGCCGGGATTGCGTGAGCCTGATCCGCTTGCCCGCTTTCTTTTCGAGCGCAAGAAAGGCCACTGTGAATATTTTGCTACCTCCATGGTCATGATGCTGCGCACGCTAGGCATACCAGCCCGCATCGTCAATGGTTTTCGCGGCGGCGAATATAACGACCTCACCAATAGCTACATTGTTCGCGAAAAGGACGCACACTCATGGGTAGAGGTCTATTTCCCGGAGTATGGCTGGGTCTCATTTGATCCCACTCCGGCGGGCAGCGCTGATGAGCCACAAACAGGCTGGTCACGAGTAGGCTTATACCTTGATGCGGCGCGGCAGATATGGCGCGAGTGGATCGTGAACTATGATTTCACTCATCAGATGAAATTGCGCTCAGACCTGAGCACAGCCACAGGCAACGCTCAATCTAGTTTCAGGGCATGGGCTGAACGCCGATATTTCCGTATAGTGGAAGTCATCAGTCGCTGGCAGCGAAAGCTGCAAGATCTTTCGCCCCGGCAGATGGCGCTCTGTTGTGTGCTTCTCGGTTTACTCCTGGCCTTGCCGTTTGCGCCGATGACGTGGCGCACGATCCAGCGCACGCGCGCCCTCAGGCATCCGCAAAAAGCTCCGCGCACCTCCGCCAGCTTCTGGTATCAGCGCATGCTCAAAATGATGGCCCGTCGCGGCGTACGAAAAGAACAATCGCAAACTGCTGAGGAGTTTGCCTCTTCCATTCCCGATCCGCGAATACGCCGCGATGTTGAGCTTTTCACAGAACACTATGAGCGCGCGCGCTTTGACGCATCGGTGGAAGACGCTCAACTGCTTCCCGAACTCTACGAAGAAATCGCCGGAAAGAAATAGTCTCTGCCTGAAACTGTCGATAACCGGTCTTACGGTCGCAGAATGTCATGGATTATATCCACGATCCGCTGCGTGCGACGGTCAAGAATCATAATGTCAACGCCGAGCGTGACCCGGCGATATATGTCCGGCAGCGGCGGCAGGCGCCGTTCCAAGTCCTCTGGAAATGGCTGCACCCTTTTCTGCAGTCCCGGAGGTAACGTGCCATCACGTTCCAGGTGCTTTTGCAATCCCGGAGGAAGGTTTCCATTGCGCTTGGCCAATCCCGGTGGAAGGTTGGAATTTCGATCTTGATAGTAGCTGCGAATCGTGTCTCGGTCCCGCACGCTGAACACAATACGTCCGCCACGATCGCTGTCGCGGTCTCGATCGTCGTCGTTAGACTGCGCCTGTTTATTGTGTCCTTTGCCTTTCCCATTGCCCTGGGCAAAAGCACCTTGTAGCGACACTGTCATCAAGATCAGGCCGCATACCGTCGCTGCCAGAATTCGCTTTAACATGTTCCCCTCCGTGGAATGCAAGTTTTCGTTGGCTTAACGATACTTCAAAATCGCTGGATCGGGTGACACGATAGGGAACGTCCCCTGACGCTGGTCGCATCCCCCGAGTCCATAACGAAGAGCGAACTCCCAACCTCCGCCTGATCGAAGAGCTTGCTCAACCGATGTAGAGAATGCTGCTACCAGGCCTTAAACTGTAGGTGGTATCTACGGGAACGGCTGGGCGTCGAATATCGATTCGGGCTGAATGATAAGGGAGAGGAATCGTGTCATTTTCCAATGTGTATGACGACACCAGGAGAGCGGAAGCGTATGCGAGACTCGAGTTCCCCGGCACCTACTACCTGGCCTACCGCGATTTACCAGCGATCATCGCCGAGCACGTAACCGGACGCAAAGCACTTGATTTCGGCTGCGGCGCCGGACGTTCCACGCGCTTCCTGAAAAACCTCGGTTTTGAAACGGTCGGCCTCGACGTATCGGCCAGCATGATCCATCTAGCTGGAAAAGCCGATCCGGCAGGAAAGTATCTACTGGTCAACGACGGCAACTTCAGCGCACTCGAGCATTGCAGTTTCGATCTGATTCTATCTGCATTCGCTTTTGATAACATCCCGGGTGTGCCCAGGCGGTGTGAATTGCTCCGCGGCCTGCGGCGTCTGCTGAATAATGAAGGACGGATTATCCTGCTCGGCTCCAGACCTGATATCTACAAGCATGAGTGGGCATCGTTCACGACAAAGGATTTTCCCGAGAATCGCCTCGCGCAAGGCGGAGACCCGGTTAGGATCGTGATGAAGGACGTCGAGGACCATCGTCCCGTGGTAGACCTCGCCTGGTTCCATGAAGACTACCTGAAACTCTTTGCTGCATCCGAGCTCGACCTCGTCGCGCACCACGCACCCCTTGGACACAAAAATGAGCCCTGCGAGTGGCTGACTGAGACTTCAATTGCCCCGTGGGTCATCTACGTCTTGAAAAAGAAGAATTAAAGATAAATCTGCTGGAATTGACATGCTCGCTCGTATTCGACTGGCCGAGGAATGGCTGCTGGGGCCGGAAGCCCCGCGTACGCATCTGCTGCCGCGCTGGATATTTCTCCGCTCTCTGGGCGTCATATACTTCTCTGCGTTCTACTCGCTCATATTTCAGATCAAAGGCATGATCGGCCCCAACGGCATCCTGCCTGCCACGGGCTATCTGAGCGACGTGGCAAATTACTATCCAAGTCTGCAACGTTTCTGGTTTGCCCCAACGCTGCTCTGGTTTGGAGCTGGCAATCATGCATTGATGCTGATTACGTGGATCGGCCTGATCGCTTCACTGGCCGTGGTCTTCAACCTCTGGCCTCGCTTGTCCTTGACGGTATGCCTGGTGTGTTTCCTGTCATTCGTTACCGCAGCGCAGGATTTTTCCGGCTTCCAATCGGATGGCATGCTTCTGGAAGCCGGCTTCATCTCTCTATTTTTTGCTCCGCCCGGACTGTGGCCAGGCATCGGCACGACTCACGCTCCTTCGCGCCTCAGCCTGTTTCTCCTTCGCTGGGAGTGGTTCCGCATCTACTTTGAATCTGGCGTCGTCAAGCTCACCAGTGGCGACTATTCCTGGCGTCACTTCACCGCCATGGATGACTACTACCAGAACGGCCCGCTGCCGACCTGGATTGGCTGGTACGTGCAGCAGCTTCCGCATTGGTTCCATGCAGCCACGGCCTTCATGACGCTGGCTGCCGAACTCGGTCTGGTCTGGATGCTCTTCCTTCCTCGCCGCTTCAAGATCATCTGCTTTCTCATTGTCACGCCCTTTCAGATTGGGATTATCTTGACGGCGAATTACACATTCCTGAATTACCTTGTCCTGGTGCTGGGCTTTCTGCTGCTCGACGATGGCTTTGTCCGCTCGCTGCTACCACAACGCTGGAAAAATTGGAGCAGGCAGGTTTCAACGGTGCTATCGGACACAGCCTCGCCATCGCGCTCTGCTGCCTGGCTTCAACCAGTCTGGCGAGGCGTTGCAGCTATCTATCTTGGCTGGATTTTTTACGCGACTACCGCTTTGCTCTTTGCCATGATTCCTTACGCGCCGCCGCTTCCTCTGGACCCTGCACGCGCTCTCGATCCCTTCCGCATCGCCAACCAGTACGGCCTGTTTGCCAACATGACGCATGAGCGTTACGAGATTGAGTTTCAGGGTTCAACCGACGGGCAAAAGTGGATCCCTTATCCTTTCCGCTACAAGCCGCAGGATATCCACAAGGCGCCGGGTATCTACGCTCCTTATCAGCCTCGCTTCGAATGGGACTTGTGGTTTGCCTCGCTCGGCAATTGGCGCAATTATCCCTTGGTGGTGCAGACAGAGGCGCGCTTGTTGAGCAATGAGCCTGATGTCCTTACGCTCTTTGCCGGGAATCCTTTTAGCAGCGCGCCGCCACAAAAGGTGCGCGCCGTGATTTGGCAATACTGGTTCACTGACCGCGCTACCAAACGCAGAGATGAAGCATGGTGGCGACGTGAATTGCTAGGAGTCCATGCGCCCATGGTGGAGCGAACGCCGGAGGGCAAGATTGTGTTGAGCCAGTGATTCTCTCTGAAATCTCGAGCGTAGCGAGAGATCCATTTAGCAATAAGAGCTTTAATGCTCTCATGCCAATACCACGAAGGATACAGATGAACACGGATCAAATAATTCGCGCTTTTTCGCGTGCATTCGCGGCCAAATTTCGCTTCTTTCAATAACACATCTGCGATGTCGGAGCCGCAAAAACACTGGCCCTTGCGATGCTACAATAGAGAGACAGCATGCCAGTAGAAAACCCCACACTAGCGCCTCCGCAGCCGGATTCTGTCTCCCAGCCAAGCCCACTAAAAGTTGGCTTTGTCAGCCTGGGCTGTCCCAAGAACCTCGTGGATAGCGAGGTAATGATGGGCATGTTACAAACCGGCGGAGCGCAGATCACGGCACGCGCGGAAGATGCCGACGTGATCGTGGTAAATACCTGCTCGTTTATTGACTCGGCCAAGCAGGAATCGGTGAACACGATCCTGGAAATGGCGCAGCACAAAGTCACAGGCAAGGCGCAAAAGCTGATTGTGGCAGGCTGCCTGGTGGAACGCTATCGAACGGAAATCCAAAAGAACATTCCTGAAGTTGATGCCGTGGTGGGAACCGGCGAACTGGACGCGATTCTGGCTGCTGCCGGAATCCATGGTGGCACTGCGCCCACAGACGACTCGCCGTTTGTCATCCTGAATCATGGTTCGAACAGCCAGGCATTAAAGTCCGGTATGCCGGCGCGGGCTGAAGGGATGGCGCGTGAGCAGAGGGGGCGCTTCTCCCGCGCGGAATGGGACGGCGCGATCGCCGATCTGCCCAACTATCTTTATGACGAAACCACGCCGCGCGTGCTGGCCACGCCAAAAGCGTCGGCTTATATCAAAATTGCCGAAGGCTGCGACCATCCTTGCGGCTTCTGCATCATCCCGCAGTTGCGCGGGAAGTTTCGTTCCCGGCATTTTGAATCCGTCATAGCTGAGGCCGAGCGGCTCGCGGCCAATGACGTGCGCGAGATCACGCTCATTGGCCAGGACACGACTTGTTACGGCGAAGATCTTGGCCTGAAAGACGGCCTTGCTTTGCTGCTGGAGCGACTGGCCCAGATTGAAGATCTCCGCTGGGTGCGCTTCCTTTATGCCTATCCCAACAAGATCACCGGCAAGCTGCTGGAGACGATTGCGAAGCACGAGAAAATATGCTCCTACATCGATGTGCCGTTGCAGCACGCTTCCGCGTCTGTTCTCAAGCGCATGAAGCGCGGCGCGGGAGCTGAAATATTTTTGAAGTCGATCGAAAAGATGCGCCGCACAATATCCAATCTCACGCTGCGCACATCCTTCATTGTCGGCTTCCCGGGAGAGACAGAATCTGATTTCGCCGAACTGTGCGAATTCGTGAAAGCTGCGGAATTCGACTGGCTGGGAGTCTTCAGCTACTCTGACGAAGACGGAGCGGCCGCTTATCACCTGGGCGACAAAGTTCCGCCGCGCGAGATTGAACGCCGCCGCAAAAAGCTGATGCAGATCCAGCGACAAATCAGCAAAAAGAACAAGCGCAAGCTGATTGGCCGCCAGTATGACGTTCTTGCGCTCGGACCTTCAGAAGAAACCGACCTTCTGTGGGAAGGCCGCACGGAAATGCACGCTCCGGAAATTGACGGTAAATTATTTATCAACGATTTTGGTGACCACGAGGAACTAGTGCCGGGCACTTTCTATCGCTGTGAAATTACTGAAGCCCATGACTATGACCTTGTGGCGCGCATCGTTGGCTAAATCTGCATCATCTAATTTTGTATGCCGAAGAAAAAGCCACTTTCACTTCGCTGTCCTATCTGCCGTACAATCGTGCTGAGGACGCAGGAAGACTTCCCCTTCTGCAGCGACCGCTGCCGCACTATCGATCTGGGCAAATGGGCCAGCGGCGGCTATGTGATTTCCACCAAGATCAATGATCCAGAGTTGCTTGAGGACCTTGCCGAACAGCAATCAAAGCTGAAGCGAGATCCCGACGGCAATTCCTCGGAGCAATAAGCTCGAAATCGAATATTCGGCCTCAACTTCCACGCTGTAGGCACACGATTATCGTGTACACTATTTATGTATGAAAAATATTACATTGAGTGCGGATGAGGATCTTATCGAGCAAGCCCGGCTTGTGGCCCGAGCTCAGCGAAGAACGCTAAATGCGGCGTTCAGGGAATGGCTTGAACAATTCGCCGGAACGTCTCAGGACGCTAAAAAGGTAGAGGCCCTGATGAAGCGGTTACGACACATTAAGTCTCGCGGCCCATATACCCGCGACGAAATGCATGAACGATAAATTTTTTCTGGACACCAATATTTTTGCTTATATGTTCGATGCCCGTGCTGCCCAAAAGGCAGAACAGGCGCGCCGGTTAATCAAACAAGCTGTTTCCACGCGAAAAGGAGTTGTAAGTCAACAGGTAGCTCAGGAATTTTTTAATCTCGCGTTTCGAAAATTTCAACCGGCAATGACATTAGCGGAAGCAGAAGATTATCTATCAACAATGTTCCAGCCCTTGCTGGTTGTGCAATCTATACAAACGTATAAGGAAGCTCTGCAACTTCATTCCCGTTATCGCCTACCTTGGTATGACTCCCTGATTGTGGCAGCAGCACGGGAAAGCGGGTGCAAGATCCTCTATTCAGAAGATTTTCAACACGAACAGCGGTTTGGCGAACTTCGAGTCAAAAACCCTTTTTTGTAACATCTATACAGGTCTGCTTGATCAATAGTTCCTCCCCAACACGTTCCCGCCTTTCCTGGCTGATCGCCACTTTCTTCGGCATCGGGCATCTTCAGCCTGGCTCCGGGACGTGGGCATCTGCGGCAACGCTCGCATTGTGGTGGGCTGCCAGCATGTGGCTGCCGCCCGCATGGCTTGTTCCCGCCGCCATAGCCGTTTCCGTGCTGGTGACGCTGATCGGCATTCCTCCCTCGACGGTTGTAGCACGAGAAAGCGGCATCAAAGACCCCGGATTTGTGGTGATTGATGAGGTTGCCGGTCAGATAATCGCGTTGATTGCCGTCCCGGTGAATTGGAAATACATGCTTGCGGGTTTTATACTCTTTCGTAGCTTTGACATAGTGAAGCCGTTCCCTCTGCGCCGCCTGGAAGCGCTGCCGGGAGGTACCGGAATCATGATGGATGACGTTGGCGCAGGGCTGTACGCGCTTGCCTTGCTTCAGATATGGCTGCATTTTATAGCGCGTTAGGCCGCACCTCCATGGGAATTACCGAAAGTCTGCTGGGCAAGAAGAATGTAGATGGCAACCCCTATATTGAAGCCATCGATCCGCCCGCTTCACTCCCTGGAGGCGAGGTGCGCATTCTGGGACGCGCTCTCAAGCCCCCACAATTGGCGCGGCCGGAAGTCTTGTTCAATGGCATGCGCGGCCCCATTGTGGTGAGCTCAGAAGATTTTGTGATTGCGCGTGTTCCTTTCGGCGCCCAGTCAGGTCTGGTCACAATCCAAAACAATGGATACGTAAGCAACGGTCGCGAACTCAAGATTGCTCAGCCTATCGCGGAGAGTCTGCATCCTGTCGCCAACCCTGCGATTGACCGCGACGGCAATATTTTTGTCACCTATTCCGGCGGCCGCGGCCAGAAAGTTCCTGTCGCGATTTACAAAATCGACCCCGATTACAACGTCAAGCCATTTCTACCTGAGCTGATGAACGCCACAGGGATGGCCTTTGATCCACAGGGACAACTTTATGTTTCCTCGCGCTATGACGGCACTGTGTACCGCGTGGCGCCGAACGGCACGCTCAGCACGTACGCCGAGGGCATGGGTGTCGCCACCGGGATCGCTTTTGATAAGTCCGGCAATCTCTATGTGGGTGATCGTAGCGGGACGATTTGGCGCATTGCGCCGGACCGGCAAATTTTTGTATTTGCGACTTTGGAACCAAGCGTAGCCGCCTATCATCTGGCCTTTGCGCCTGACGGCACGCTGTACGTGACTGGTCCCACCAACTCAAGCTTTGACGCGGTTTATAGCGTCGATCCTCATGGCACAGTCACGGTCTTCTATCGCGGACTCGGGCGGCCCCAGGGTTTGGCTTTCGATACCCAGGGAAATCTCTACGTCGCGGCATCGCTTGGCGGCAAGCGCGGCATTGTAAAAATCACACCAGAAAAACACGCTAGCCTGGCAATTGCCGGAAATGGCCTGGTCGGGCTGGCATTCACGCGGACTGGCGGAGCAGTGCTTGTCACCACCAACGCCGTTTTCCACCTCACCTGGGGCGTGCAGGGCCTTTCTCTCATTTAAACTGCTAACGTGAACGCTGAGATCATTGCCATCGGATCGGAGCTGCTGACTCCCTTCCGCCAGGACACGAACTCGCTCTTCCTCACCGAGCAGTTGAATCGTCTGGGGGTGGAAGTCAGCTTCAAAACCATTGTAGGCGATCGCCGTTCTGATCTGATCAACGTCGCCCGTATTGCGCTCTCACGTGCAGATATCGTCATCTTCATGGGAGGCCTCGGTCCCACTGAAGACGATCTTACCCGTGAGTGCGTGGCAGAAACGCTGGGGCGTCCGCTTAAAAGACACGCGCGCATTGTGGAAGACCTGCGCGCTCGTTTCGCCGCGCGCGGCTGGAAGATGGCGGAGAACAATGAACGCCAGGGTGACGTGATTGACGGCGCTGATGCGCTCGACAATAAACGCGGCTCAGCTCCGGGCCAGTTCCTGCATATTGACGATCAATATGGCCATGCAATCATTGTTCTTTTGCCGGGGCCTCCGCATGAACTCAGAGGAATGTTTGAAGAGCATGTCTTCGAACGCCTGAAGAGGCTTGTTCCGGCGCAACATATCGCGACGCGCGAATTAAAGATCGGCATGATTGGCGAATCAATGGTCGATAAACGCGCCGCGCCCATTTACAAAGCAGCCCAGGGCGTTGAAACCACGATCCTTGCCGGAACCCCTGGAGAAGTGCAACTTCATCTCCGCGCGCAGGCCAGTTCGTTTGAAGAAGCCCAAAAGCGCGTGGATGCGCTCGCTACGCTGCTTGAGGATGAATTTGAAGACGCCATCTTTGCCACCAAAGGTGAGAGCATGGAGCAGATTGTGGGCTATTACCTGGGTATGCGGGAAAAAACTCTGGCCGTAGCTGAGTCTTGCACCGGGGGCATGTTGGCCCAAAGAATAACATCCGTTCCCGGCAGTTCGCGTTATTTCCTGGGTGGCGCTGTCGTCTATGAGAACTCCGTAAAGACTGCTCTGGCGGGAGTTCCGCCTCTACTGATCGCAGAACATGGCGCAGTTAGCAGCCAAGTTGCCGCGGCGCTTGCGGAAGGCATTCGCAATAATTGCAAATCAAGCTTCGGGATTGGCATCACTGGCGTTGCCGGACCGGCAGGCGGATCGGATGAAAAGCCGGTAGGCCTCGTCTTTCATGCATTGGCCGATGGCAGCCATACTGAAGTGATTGAGCGAACGTTTCCCGGCGACCGCGACCGTATACGCCACTGGGCTACACAACAAGCCCTGGACATGGTCCGCCGCAAGCTGATGTAACATGCGCCTCTTTATTGCACTGGATATCCCGGCAGAAATACGCGCGCGCCTTACGGAATACATGGAACGTGCACGTCTGCTGGCGCGTGAAGCTCGCTGGGCCCGCGTGGAAGGCCTGCATGTTACATTGAAATTTATCGGCCACGTAGATGATGCTGCAGTGGGGAAAATAAAAGCCGCTCTGGGGCCGATCAAGACCACCCCCTTTGAAGTGAAGTTTACAGGCGTAGGATTCTTTCCTAATCCAAACGCGGGGCGCGTCTTCTGGGCAGGGGTGGAGGGCGGCGACAGTCTGCCGAGTCTGGCATCAAGCATTGACGCTGCGATGGAAAAGTTGGGCTTTTCGCGCGAAACTAAGCCTTATCATCCGCATCTCACACTGGCGCGGACGAGTTCGCGGCCGCTGCGGGAGTTACGACCGCTACTAGCTGATCCTCCGCCGCAGTTCGGTACAATGACTGCGCGCGAATTCTTCTTGTACCAAAGCCAGCCGCAGAAAGGCGGGTCGAAATACACCAAGCTGGAACGGTTCGCGCTCGAATAGCATTACGCGTTTCATGATCACTCTTTATCTCATCGTCGCGGCTGTCGCTTACCTGCTGGGATCAATTCCCTTCGGGTATCTGCTGGTGCGCATTTTTCGTGGTGAAGACATTCGCCGGACCGGCAGCGGTAACATCGGCGCTACCAATGTCGCGCGCTCTGGCGCGAAAGGACTGGGGATCGCAACGTTGGCGCTGGATGCTTTGAAAGGCGCGACGGCCGTCTGGTTGGCCGTTCTTATTGCTGGGTCAAAATACAATCTCTGCGGCGAAGCCTTTGAACATCCCTGCGCTCCCGTTTTGCGATTAATGTCATTGGCAGCTCTGTTCGCCGTTCTTGGCCATGTCTTTCCCGCCTGGCTGCGTTTTAAAGGCGGCAAAGGTGTTGCCACGGCTCTCGGCGTATTCTGTGTCTTGTTTCCCAAAGCCATTCTGCTGGCCCTGGCGATTTTTATTCTCATTGTTGCAATCACGCGGTACGTGTCTCTCGGCTCAATTCTGGGCGCCATCGCATTCCCCGTAGCTGCCTATTTCATGCAAAACGCTGACTGGCTCTCTTTGCTATTAGCTTCCGGCGTGTCATTGATCATCATTCTCAAGCATCATCAAAATATCAGCCGCTTGCTTACAGGAACTGAGAACAGATTCGGCGGGAGTAAACCTCAAGTCGCGGAGAAACAGCTTTGAGCCGGATAGCCGTGATCGGCGCTGGAGCATGGGGCACGGCCCTGGCCATGGTGACGGGCCGTCGCGGCGACCATGACGTCCGCTTATGGGCGCTTGAAAAAGAAGTCCTGCAAAGCATTGCTCGTTCGCGCACCAACGATCTGTTTCTTCCCGGTTGCTCGCTGCCTCCGTCCATAACGGCGACAAATGATTTCAAGGAAGCGCTCTCCGGCGTGGAAATCATTGTCAGCGTAATGCCTTCACACCATTGCCGCCGTACTTTTGAGCATATGGCGCAGTGGCTTCAGCCACATATGCTTTTTGTGAGCGCCACCAAAGGCATTGAAAATGACACCCTTCTGCGCATGACTCAAGTCATTCATGAAGTGGTGGAGCGGCTCTGTGGCTTTGAGCCAAAGATCGGCGCCATCAGCGGCCCGTCCTTCGCCAAGGAAGTAGCGGAAAAACACCCAACTGCCGTCACCGTCGCCTCCGCGGATAGCGCCCTGGCGGCGCGCGTGCAGAAAGACTTTAGCGATCCTAGCTTCCGCGTTTACATGAATGACGATCTCACCGGCGTTGAATTGGGTGGCGCCCTCAAGAACGTGATTGCCATAGCCGCCGGCGTGTGCAGCGGCCTGGGACTGGGCCACAATTCGGTGGCCGCGTTGATCACCCGAGGACTGGCGGAAATTACCCGGCTGGCTGTGGCATGCGGCGCCAAACCGCAAACCTTATTTGGCCTCTCCGGTATGGGCGACCTGGTGCTCACATGCACTGGAGGTCTCTCACGAAATCGCAGCGTCGGTGAAGCACTGGGCCAGGGACAGCCTTTGCAACAGATTATCGCCGGTATGCACGGTATGGTGGCGGAAGGTGTGCTTACTACGAATGCTGCCCTGGGTCTGGCGAAGAGATTCCAGGTTGAAATGCCAATTACCGAGCAAATGTATGCCATCCTGCATGACGGCAAGTCTCCTCACGATGCCATCCGGGAATTGATGACCCGGCCCGGCAAGGTGGAAGATAAGTTCTGAGGAGTGCGCTCATACAACTCCCACTTATGGCTCTGAAATCGCCTTTTTCTCAGGGAAACTCCCTAATTCATGCATGATGGTATCGCTACCCGCACCAATCTGGAGTACTTCCGTAATCGCGCGAAAGGTCTCTTTTTTGGTTAGATTTAGGGTGATTTCAGCATACAATTTGAGGATTACGTCTCTGGCTTTATGAAACTGCCGTTGCCCGCCCGGATACCGATTCTGTACCTGATTCTCATCGTGTTAATAGCGGTGGGAGTGGTGCCGCTTTATTTCTATGCCACCAAGATGGTGGCGCGAAACCGCGAAACCCTTGGAAGCAATGAAAAGCTGTTGCAGAACAGCGTGACCACCACACTGGCCCAATCCATTGCGCAGCGTGAGAAGGACATCGGCTCCACGCTTTCCAGTCTTGCCTTCTCCATCAAGGTTACAAGCAGCGGCAACCTGAGCGGCAAGAACATTGAAGCGCCGGACGTGAGGGCGCTACTGCAGAATTACATTGAAGACCCAGATTCATTCGCTCCCTACGCCAGGCTGGTAAACACGGAAAACCAACTCACGATGAACGCGGGCATCATCGAGCCCGATACGTTCCTGGAAAGGGAATTGGAACGCGGTCTGGCGGCCGCACATGCCGGACGCGAGTACAACGGCGATCCACTTTCCATCGGTTCCGGAAAACAGGCCCGCACTGTTATGGTTGTCGGCAAGCCAGTTCTCAGTGATAATCACGAATATCTCGGATCGCTGGAACTGGTGATCGACCTGCAATATCTGGTGAAACAACTCCAGCAGGCCAAGAACACGCAAAACCTGGATACGTTCGTTGTCGATCGCTCAGGCCGGGTCGTTGCTTCGCCCAGTCCGCGTTATGCCACCGGCCAGGACATGAACTCCAACGAGTTGGTAAAAAATTTCGTCGATCAGAAGGGCAAAGTGCCTGTCGCCGTCACCATGGACTACTCGGTCCAGGAAGGCAAGAACCGTATTCCGATGCTCGGCACGTATTTCCCTGTGACAGGATTAGGCTGGGCGGTTGTCGCGCAAAAAACACAGGAAGAAGCCTATATCGATATTACTGACATGCGTCGCGAAGCCATACGCGCGGCTTTAATCGCAATTGCGTTCAGCATCTTTGTAGGGATATGGGCCGCGCGGCGTCTCACCACGCCATTGCATGTGCTGACCGAATCCAGCCGCACCATTGCCGGCGGAGATTTCAAGCATCGTGTCCGTCTGAAGAGCCGCACAGAGTTTGGCGAGTTGGCCCAGACCTTCAACACCATGACCGACGATCTGGAACAGTTCGTCGATGATCTTAAGAAGGCCGCGGAAGAAAACCGCACGCTGTTCCTGAGCTCCATCCAGATGCTGGCCGGCGCGGTCGACGAAAAAGATCCATATACTCGCGGCCATTCTGATCGCGTTACACGCTACTCCGTCCTCATTGCCACGGAAATGGGACTGAAAGAGGAAGACATTGAGAAGATTCGTGTCTCCGCGCAGCTGCATGACGTGGGCAAGATTGGCATTGAAGACCGCATCCTGAAGAAGCCAGGCGCGCTCACGCCGGAAGAATTCGAGATCATGAAGACGCATACCACCAAGGGCGCCGCAATTCTGCGTCCGGTGGAAGCCCTGCGGGACATGCTGCCGGGAATCGAACTGCACCACGAATCGCTAGATGGCCGCGGTTATCCTCACGGACTCAAGGGCGACCAGATTCCGCTGATGCCACGCATTATCATGGTCGCGGACACGTTTGACGCCATGACCACCAACCGCCCTTATCAGGCGGCGATGGATCCAGAATATGTGATTCGTATTATCAATTCACTGGCGGCAACCAAGTTTGATCCCACGGTTGTGGCGGCAATGACCAAGGTATTTGAGACGGGTAAGCTGCGCATCCATCGCGCGGCCACCGTAAGCGGCGAGGAAGCCGCGGCTGCCGCTGCGGTCAGCGCGCAGACTCAGGCATAACAGTTATCGCTGATGCGACTGGGACATCTGCGGACCAATCACTTTTTCTTCAGTTTTAGTCCTTCTTCTTTCAGCCTGATGAACCAAAGGTAGATCTCATCCACACGCTGGATGTCTTTTTCCAGCATGGCATGATCTGCATACTTCCGAATAAAATTTTCTTCGTGCCCCCGTTTGAGCACTGAGACAACCTCAAAAAGCTCATGCACCTTCGAATGCATGATCCGCAAATCCGCAACGAGACGAATTTCGTCGATATCAAACGGTAACCCTTTATCTGATTTGGTCATCTCCTGCTCTCCGGAACTCATTATTTTTTAGATGCCTGGCCGCTCGTTCGCGAGTTGCAGAATGGACGAAATAGCCGTCACAATTCAACATATCGCTCACTTTCTTCCAAACTGTAGCTTAAGTTATCGGCTGATGTCTCGTAAATCGTTAAGTGGTAGCTTTGACAGTGAATAGCAGAGACGCATACCGATATAATGAAATGTTCGGCAGGCATTCATACACGCAATGATTCAGACCTTATTCGGAACACCGCAACCGTCGTTTCTCGACAAAATGAAGCAGGCCGTCACGCGCACGCGCGAGAACCTGAGCGAGCGCATTGATGAAGTGATGGCCCTGACCAAGGAGATCGACAGCAGCACGCTGGACGATCTGGAAGGTATCTTGCTAGGCGCTGATCTTGGCATGAAAACCACCCAGGAAATATTGTCGAAGCTCCGCGAAAAAGCCGATCGCAAGCAGATCAAGGACACCGCCGAGCTCAAAAAACTGATCAAGGAGCAGGTGCTTGCCATCCTGAACGCGACGCCAGCGCGAGCCGGCAAACTCGCGAAAGGTGAGCCGGAAATCATCATGGTTGTAGGGGTGAACGGCACGGGAAAAACAACCACTATCGGAAAGCTGGCGCACGCTCTGCGCACTGAACGCAAGACCGTTCTGCTCTGTGCCGCAGATACATTCCGCGCCGCTGCCATTGAACAGCTTGAGGTCTGGGGATCGCGGACGGGAGTTGAAGTGATCAAAACCAAGCCCGGTGGCGATCCTTCAGCCGTGCTTTATGACGCGCTCAACGCGGCCAAAGCCCGCCACACGGACAGCGTGATCATTGATACCGCTGGCCGCCTGCATACCAAAAGCAGCCTCATGGCCGAGTTGGAAAAAATGAAGCGTACCGCGCAGCGTATTATTCCCGGAGCGCCCCATGAAGTTCTGCTCGTGATGGATGCCACTACCGGCCAGAATGGATTGCAGCAGGCGCGTCTGTTCACTGAATCCGCAGGCGTGACGGGGATCGTTCTTACCAAGCTCGACGGCACGGCAAAAGGTGGCGTGGTAGTGGCCATTTCTCGCGAGCTTGGATTGCCGGTGCGCTACGTGGGAGTGGGTGAAAAGGCCGGTGATCTCTTGCCGTTCAATGCTGAGAATTTTGCCGAGTCATTGTTCTCGACAAACTAATTTCGCGATCGGCCACCGTGTAAATCATGGCATTTTCTGCACAAGACGAGCACTTCATGCGCCAGGCGCTGGAACTCGCGCGTCGCGGTACAGCGCTCGTCTCTCCCGGCGCCCGCGTTGGGGCGGTAATTGTGGACAACACTGGGCAGCTTGTTGGCGAAGGCTACTATATCTTCGACGGTCTGAAGCATGCAGAGGTCTTGGCGCTTGAGCAGGCTGGGTCGCGCGCACGCGGAGGAACAATTTATCTCAACCTTGAACCACATTGCCATCACGGTCGCACGCCACCGTGCACTGACGCGCTGATTGCTGCTGGCATCAAGCGTGTGGTGGCGGCCATGCCGGATCCAAATCCCAAAGTCGCGGGGAAAGGGTTTGAACAATTGCGCACTGCCGGAATTCGCGTTGAATCTGGCTTGCTGGAAGCCGAGGCGCGTCGGATCAATGAAGCCTTCGCTCGCCACATCCTGACTGGCCTGCCGCTCGTCACGCTGAAGTCAGGTATGACATTAGACGGCAAGATCGCTCCGCCACCTGGAGACTCCTTCAATCCATCCGCCCTTGGCGCTACCGGCGCCACAGGTGGCTGGATCACCAGCGAGGAAGCTCGCGCACACGTGCAGGAGCTGCGGCATGAATCAGATGCGATCATGGTCGGAGTTGGCACCGTCATTGCGGACGATCCTTTGCTCACTGACCGTACCGGTTTTCCTCGACGGCTACCGCTCCTTCGCGTTGTGCTTGACTCGCGCCTGCGTTGTCCGTTGGAATCCCGCCTGGTCAAGACCGCCAAGGATGACGTGCTGATCTTCTGTTCCTTTGCCGAAGAAAAGAAACGCCGTCTCCTGGAAGAACATGGCATTCGTGTGGAACAGATCCCGCTCGGCTCGAGTGATGGCCGCCCCGACCTCGCCAAAATCGCCGTTCGTCTGGGTGAACTGGGGATCACCAGCCTGCTGATTGAAGGCGGCGCGCTAGTCAACTGGACCGCGCTTGCCACGGGCGTGGTGGACAAGATCTTTCTTTATTACGCCCCTAAGATTCTTGCCGGTGGCGGATCAGTGCCTTTTGCCGGCGGTGAAGGGTTCCGCCGTCTCAGCGAAGCAGCGCAGGTGAAAGACATCGTTCTGCATCGCTTCGGCGAGGATTTCGCGGTCGAAGGATACCTGCGCGATCCTTATCTGGCGCCGGAGGAGCACATCTGATGTTTACCGGACTCATCCAGGAAACCGGCGAAATCGCTTCTACAGAACGCGTGGCTGGCCAGAACCGTGGTTCCGTCACCCGCATCACCATCAAAGCCACGGCCATTCCATCCGAATTAAAAACTGGTGATAGCGTCGCCGTGAGCGGCGTCTGCCTCACCGCGCTTGACATCAGCGAACATCAATTTTCCGCCGACCTTGCAGAAGAGACTTTAAACCGTACATCGCTGCAACGACTGAAAGCCGGGTCAATTGTGAATCTGGAATTACCGGCCAAGGCCCAGGACCGCATGGGCGGCCATGTGGTGCAAGGACACGTGGACGGAGTGGGTTCCATTGTCAGCCTGCAAAAGATCAAGTTTCGCGATGACTGGCGTTTGGTTGTCGAGTTGCCGTCTGAGCTTTCTCGCTATGTGGTCCCTCAAGGTTCAATCACGATTGAAGGCATAAGTCTCACCGTCGCAGGCATTGAAGGAAGTCGAGTGGAAATTGCCATCATCCCGCACACCTGGCAGTCAACCAACCTTCGCGCACTACACGATGGCGATCCTGTCAATATTGAAGTGGATGTTCTGGCAAAATACGCTGAAAAGATGCCCCACGGCAAAGTAAGCGGCAAACTTACAGCAGCGGAACTGATACGACAGGGTTTCTAGCAAAAGCAAAAGATCAGCACGCCAGGTTCGACCGTGCTGATCTTTCGGTAAAGCGCAAGGGAGGGTCGGTGCGCTTTCAAAAATTTGTGTTCAGTTCTTATGCGTTTCCACTGACTGCCAGAACCACATAAACCAGAGCAACTCCCACTGCTGCCCATATCCGGAAGTTTCTAAACTGTTGTGACTCGCTCATCTCGTCTGTCCTTTCCTTGAACTAAGGGGGAGGACCGTTTAACAATTAGGATCATGCGCCCGCACTGTACGTGACAAAATTAAAGCGGTGTTAAATTTCTTAATTCTGTTAGCTCGGTTCCGGCTTCGACGGGTGATCGGGAGATTCCTGCAGCAGGGGTGGGCAATAAGCTATTGAAAACAAAGGGGTAGATTGCGGCAATCATCGCAGAGCGAATGATCAGATCGGCAGAAACATTTACCAAAACAGCTTCATAAATCCGGTCGCCGGCAAGTCGGCGACAACAAACATCTGTTCTTGTCCAACGCTTTTCATCAATGCTTCAGCCGCAAGATATCCGCTACGAACCGCGCCTTCCATGGTTGCAGGCCAGCCAGTCGCCGTCCAATCGCCCGCCAGGAAGACTTGCGGCCATTGTGTTTTTGCCGCCGGACGGAACTTGTCCAGCCCGGGGAGAATTGCATAGGTGGCATAAATTTCTTTGATCACCGTGGATTTCACCAGCTTCGCCTCGCGCACCGCGGGAAAGAACTCAGCCAGCTCGCGCGTTGCCAGTTCGAGGATTTCTTCGCGCGACTTCTGCACCAATGATTTTGACGCGCTTACCACCAACTCGACATAGCTGCCTTGACCAGCGTTTTGCCGGCCTTCATGAAATTTTGACTTATGAAACATCCATTGAATCGTGCGGTCCAGCAGTACCGCATGTGGCAGAGGCGTGATCTCGCGGTCAAACCACAGGTGAATTCCCGTAATCGATGACGGCTCAAACTTCGCCAGTTGCTGCTTGATTGGCTCGGCAGATTCGTCACACGGCAGGAGGCTTGCCACGTTTTGAAAAGGCGCGGCCAAGACAACAAAATCAAACTGCTGCTCGCCCGAACTGGTTAATACTCCCACTCGATCCTCTTTCGGTCCGATTGCAGTCACCGACGACCGCAGCAGAACCTGCCCGTTTCTAGCACGTATATAGTCAATCGCCTTTCCGTACAAATCCGAGAGAGGGATGCTTGGCAGTCCCATCCTGCCGGCCGCGGCAGACTTCATGAATGATTCCCGAAAAACCTGCGTAGCATAGCGCACTGAGATGCGATCAAGATCTTCATTCAGCGCGCTTACCAATACAGTCTTCCAGAACCGCTCAATCGCCTGTTCAGTCTGCTTGTGTCGCTGCAACCATGAAAGAAAGTCTTCCGATGAATCCTCCGGCAGGCCGTGGCTCATCACCGCCATGGCCCGGGAGATCGCAATTTTGTCACTGGCACTCAGCATCTTGGCGCCGAGAAACGTTGGAATGTTGTGCATTGGAGCAGGAAAAAATGACGGCGCCATTCTGCTGGCGCGACCGCCGGGCTCGATGAATGTCAGTTCATCAAACCACCGGATCTTCCCACTCACGCCCAGGCGATCGTAAAAATTAATCAGGTTCGTGCAGCAGCCAAGCAGCACATGCTGGCAGTTATCCACCACCTCGCCCGTTCCCGGGTGCTCGTAAGACGAAGCCCGACCTCCAACGTAGGGCCTGCGCTCAAAAACACTGACGCGTAATCCGGCTTCGGCCAGCGCGCAGGCTGCTGCCAGGCCGGCAAGTCCACCGCCCACGATAGCTACACTATATTGCCGAGTGTCGGACGTCATGCGATGCGGAGTAGAAATCCGCGTGATAATACTTTCAATTTTTCCCAGAGCGTCAGCCTGACGCGCTCTGTAAGCACATCGTAATTGCGATCTGTGATCTTCTGCAGCAGGCGGCTATATATTTCCACCAGGACCCATAAGGCGGCCCGGCTGTCTTCATCAATCAGCTCCATCAGCCACTTTGCCGATTCATAATATTTCCTCGCGCGCTCAGCTTCGTATTCCAGGGCAGGCCGCAGTTGCTGCGCCTGTGCCGGATCCCGCAACACGTTCGAAGAGAAATTTGCGGCCGTAAGATTGCTGCGCACCAGATCTTCCGCAGGAATATAAATGCGACCCATGGATGCGTCTTCTTTTATGTCGCGAATAATATTGGTCAACTGGAATGCCAAGCCGCAGTCTTCCGCCAGAAATTCCGCCTTGGTGTCCTGATAGCCAAAAATACGTATGCATACCAGCCCGACGACAGACGCGACGTAATAGCAATACTGCTTCAGGTCTTCGAACGTTTCGCATAGGATGGCCGGCGATTCTGCTGATGCGGGCGGGATATCCAGATCCAGGCTGGTGCCGTAAACCAACTTTTCAAAAAGCTCCGGCGAAATCTTGAATTTCTTCTGCGCGTCACCCAGCGCCATCAGAACCGGATCATCGGTTGCCTTGCCTGCAAAGACCGCTTTTGCTGCATCCAGCCATTCACTCAACTTCTGGCGCTTTATTTGTGGGTCAACTCCGGGTTCGTCTGAGATATCGTCGGCGTGGCGCATGAATGCGTACACCGCGCTCAGCGCGTTGCGCTTTTCTGATGGCAGCACCATAAAGCCGTAATAGAAATTCTTGGCCGCACGGCGTGAAATGCCGCGGCAGACTGCGTAGGCATGGCTGAGCTGGTCGCTCACAGAAGCTTGCCCATGGCCGCGCGAAACACCAGCATCAGTTTGCGCGTTTTCGAAATCTCCGGACGAGCCCGCAACACGTCAAAGTCCTGGCGCTCTATGGCATTCAGTATCTCTTGGCCGCCCCGGCTGAACAATTCCAGATCGACCGCCAGTTCGCGATTGACCATTTTTACCAGCGGCAGTCCACGAGCAAACCAATCCCGCGCCCGCTCGACTTCAAATTTCATCATGGCCACAAATTGCGGTGTTGCGCGGCGCTGCGCAATGTCCTCACCAGTTACGCCAAAGCGGCGCAGGTCTTCCAGCGGAAGGTAAATGCGGCCTTTGCCATAATCAACAGAAACGTCCTGCCAAAAATTCGCTAATTGCAGCGCGGTGCAGGTGTAGTCGGAAAGTTGCTGCCGTTCGGCGTCACTATAGCCGCAAAGATAAAGGACCAGATGGCCGACCGGATTTGCTGAATAACGGCAGTAAGCAAGAATGTCGTCAAACGTCTCAAAACGTGTGACGGTCTGGTCCTGCCGGAACGCGATCAGCAAATCAGAAAACTCGTGCTGTGGGATGCTGAATTGCTTCACTGTGTCACCCAGCGCAACAAACACGGGATGCTTTGGCGATCCCGCATAGCAGGCATTTAATTCTGCCTCCCACTGGTCCAGCAATTCCAGAGACTGCTGCGGATCACCCACTTCGTCGCCCAGATCGTCAGAGATTCTGCAGTAGGCGTAAACATTGTAAAAATGCTGGCGCAGGCGGCTGGGCAGGAACCACGTGGCAACCGAAAAATTTTCATAATGCGATTTCGCCAGCCGCTCGCAATACGCACGCGCTTCGTCCAGCGAAGGCGCGGTGGCCGGAATGCGATACGATTCCGGCAGCGCATTCCACCCCAGCGGCATGGACGAAGTGCTTGTGCGCGATACTGACATGATCAGTGGCCGGGAATGATGGCCGTTTTAATCTGGCTCCCGCGGTCCAGCATCTGTTGCAGGACTTGCTTCAGTTTGGAGAGAGGCGCCTCGCCAGTAACATAGTCTGTGCTCTTCACGTTCTTTTCCGCAATCAGTGAAAACGCCTTGCGGACTGTTTGCGGGGTGTGGTGGAACGTGGCTTTCAGCGTGATTTCAGAATAGTGCAGCCGGTTTGTATCCAGTTCGACTTTCGTCCCGCTGGCGCATCCGCCAAAGAAATTCACCACGCCGCCGCGACGGACCATTTCCACCGCCCACTGCCACGTTTGCGGCCGGCCCACGGCTTCAATCACAATATCTGATCCACGGCCTTCAGTAACTCCGATCACGCGGTCAATGGGGTCATGATGCTTCCCGATCTGCACCACTTCATCCGCCCCAAATCTTTTTGCAGCCGTCACCTGCTCAGCGCGTTTTACCACGGCGATGACTTTGCATCCCGTCAGTTTGGCCACCTGCACAAGCATCAATCCCAATGGGCCCGCGCCGATCACAGTCACTGTGTCGCCGATGTCCGCTCCAGTTTCCTGCAAGCCGCGCAAGGCGCAGGCCAGCGGCTCAGTCATCGCTGCCGACTCAAAACTCAGGTCATCCGGTAGCGCCAGCATGTTGGTTTCAACAATGCGGCGCGGGATCTTTATGTATTCCGCATATGCGCCGTTGTTGAACAAAAGATCTTCGCAGATGTTCTCCTGATGCTTCAGGCAATAAAAGCACGCGCCGCATGGAGCGGAGTTCAGGGCAACAACTTTCATGCCGCGGCGGAAGTCGCGCACGCCTGGCCCAACTTCTTCAATTACGCCGGAAAGCTCATGGCCAAACAGTGCCGGCGGAACAATCATGCGGGCATGGTAGCCGCGCTGATAAACCTTGAGATCAGTCCCGCAGGTAAGCGCCACATTCACCTTCACCAGCACCTCGCCGGGTTCGAGCGCGGGAATAGGCACTTTTTCAATCTTGATGTCCTCCTTGCCATAGAGGACCGCGGCTGTCATTTGTCCTTTCAAATATGTTTCTCCCATTCCAAACCGGGCTGAATAACGATCTTCATTGATTCCGGCGACGGATGTGAAGCCAACTGGATCGCCTCTACGGATTTATCTAGAGGAAACCGGTGCGAGATCAACCGCTCGAAATCAATTTCTCCGCTGAATACCAGACGCACATTCTCGTCCTGCAAATCGACTGATGCACTATATGAGCCCACCAGCATTTTTTCATCCATGCAAACAGCAGCAGGATCGATTGCGACTTCGCTCCGCTGCGTCTGCGCAAACAGCATGATCCTTCCGCCTGGCCTAGTGGCATCCATGGCGGGCTTTATCAAACTATTTCCCGCCGTCGCCAGGATCACAGCGTCTGCTCCGCGCCCGTCAGTAAGGTCCCTAACCCGTTGCGCCGGATCTTCCGACCCTGCATTCACATTGTGCTTTAACCCGAAGCTTTCACTTATTTTAAGGCGTTGGGGATACAAATCGGAAGTTACTACGGTCGCACCCGTCCGTTTGGCCAATGCCGCCAAAATGATCCCAATGGGCCCCTGGCCGATAACCAACACCGTTTCATCACTTTGCAGCTGTAACAATTCAATTGCTTTCAGGCACGTATTTACTGGTTCGATAAATGAAGCTTGTTCATACGAAACATGGTCGGGGATTTTCACCACGCCCTTGCGTACGATCCAGTCCATCACGCGAATGTATTCGGCAAAACCACCGCCGCTGGGCTCAAATCCAGCGGTCGCGCCGACCTGTTTATAAACAGGACATTGCGCAAAAACTTTTTTCCGGCAGTAATAGCACTCGCCGCAGGGAATGTGATGGAACACCATCACGCGGTCGCCGGGAAAAAAGTTCTTTACGCCTTCAGCGATTGCAACCACCTGCCCGGCCATCTCGTGCCCGAAAATACGAGGAGCGGAATGCGATCCAGTCAGAATTTTTTTTAGATCAGTACCGCAAATGCCGCAGGTGTGTACACGTACCAGCAACTCTCCCTTACCGATTTCCGGTACAGGGACCGTCTCCAACCGGACATCGTTTTTGCCGCGATAGACAGCAGCTCGCATCATTCGTGTGGGAGTGAGTTTTCCTTCCACGGATTCGGATTTGATAGCCGTATGCATGATCTAACGTTTCACTTCCAGGAACTCTACTCTATTCAGTGTAACAACTTCCTTTGGCGGCAATGTGCTCGCGATGTCGTTCCGCAAGCGGTTACAAAGTGCGTCTGTGGCATGCTTGCTGTTTCGCGCCAGAGCCGCAACCCTTGCCCACTGCCATGGCCGCAGAGCAGCCCACAACGCGAACTTGCCGCTCTGAAACTCTCCAGCAGTATTTAGAAATTTTCCCATCGGCGGCATCACAAAATCAGCTTCATCAGAGATGGCTTTCACACAGCGAAACCCGACTTGCTCCTGCTGCGCCACTCGGGCCACGCCGGCAGCTTCCATATCGACGACCAACCCATGAAATCGATTTACCAGTTCTCTCTTGGCTTCAGTTCCTGCAATTCCGGGCGCTGTGGCGAGCACGCCACCGCTCACGTGGTTGGGATCCGCCGCGCATCGATATTCGGCGCCGTCAACCGCATCCACGACCACGCTCGGCGTAAAAACACTCGCGACTTTCAGGCTCCGTATCAGCGCGCCTGCCAGGCCCGCTGAAATCAGGAGCGACGGTTGATATTGCGTCAGTACCGCCCGGGCCGCCACTTCGGCGTTCTTGCAGCCGATTCCGGACACCACCGCGACTACTCCATCGCGTTCAAAGACTACGAACTTTCTTTCGCCGGAAGAGAGCGGTTCGCGCTGCCAGCCGCGCACCAATGGTGCGATTTCCCGTTCCATGGCCGCAATGATTGCGATCTTGCTCATGCGTTCACCGTTGCAACCTGCACGGGAGATTCAACGTATCCGTGCGCCTGGAACCAGTTGATCGCGCGCCGCAGCGCATCTTCGACTGGCAGAATTTTGTAGCCCAACTCAAGCTCAGCCTTTGCCGATGAAGCAAACATTTTCTTGCGGCCCATCTTCACTGCGTCAATAGTGGCGCGAGGCTCTTTGCCCAGGATCGTGCCGGTAAAGAACTGGTCGAAGACGGCAAATCCCATCGCGACAGCATGCGGCACTTTCATCGTCGGGGCAGGCAGACCGGTGAGCAATGCCAGTTTGTCCAGGATGTGCTTTAACGTCAGGTTCTCTCCGCCCAGAATGTAACGCTGTCCTGGCCGCGCTTTTTCCATCGCCAGCAGGTGTCCGCGCGCAACTTCCTTCACGTCTGCCAGATTTAAGCCCGTATCGACATAGGCAGGAAATTTCCGCTTAAGAAAGTCGACCACGATCCTTCCGGTCGGCGTTGGCTTAATGTCGTACTCGCCAATCGGCGTCGTGGGATTCACCACTACGACATTTGCGCCTTTGTTGCCGGCTTCCAGAGCAATCTGCTCTGCCATGAACTTTGACCGCTTGTAATGCCCCACCATATCTTTGATAGAAACCGGCGAGTCTTCTCCTGCAATATGCCCATCGCGGGTAAAACCCATCGTCGCCACAGAACTGGTATAGATCACGCGACGCACGCCGCTTTCTTGCGCAGCCTGAATAATCGTCCGCGTGCCTTCCACATTCGAGAGATACATCTGCTCCGGGTCGCGAACCCACAGCCGGTAATCGGCAGCCACGTGAAACACAAACTCACAGCCGGCCATCGCCTTCTTGAGCGACTCAGGATTGCGAAGGTCGCCCGTAGCGGTTTCTGCCCGCAAATCGGCAATATTATCGAGACGGCTGGTTGGACGAACGAGCAATCGCAGTTCAGCGCCTTGCGCAGCTAAAGCGCGCGCCACGTGGCTGCCGACAAATCCCGTAGCTCCTGTGATGAAGGCCTTCATGTTCTCTCTTTGTCCCGAGCACAGCGAGGGAACCCTACCCCTTTCCAGCCGTTGAATAGCGGCGTATCCACTCAACTAGCTCGTCTTCGGTTAGATCGCCTGACGCCAACGCAAACATGGCATCTATTGCTTCTGCGTCATTTGCATTCAACATATAACCATTTTTAAGGAGAAACAGGCCGATCGTTAGAAACGCAGTTCTCTTATTTCCATCCACAAAGGGATGATTGCGCGCGATTCCAGACCCGTACGCTGCTGCTAAGCGCTCCATCTCTTTTACACCCTCATACACATTACACATACAGATTGCGGGCACGCGCTAGAGCGGATTGCAACAAACCCGCGTCACGTAAGCCTCCTGCGCCTCCGTACCGGGCCAGACTTTCCACATGCAAAAGCATCACTGATAATTCGCTAAGCCACTTCGGCTCGCTCACTTGGCGAGTGCCTTAAAGGTGGCGTCATACTTACGCATAAACTCCCTACCGAGCTTAAGTTCCTCATCCAAGGCAGGATCGTAAGCGGTAAGAAAATACCCATTGGGCGTCTCCACGGCAAGCAGCTGATCGCCTTCCGTTGCTTTCAGGCGCTCCAGCATTTCTTTAGGGATTACAACTCCCATCGAATTGCCCAACGACGTTAGCTTTAAGACTGCCATTTCAGCTCCAAAAAATCTGCCGCAGCATGCTGCAATCACCAAAAACATCCAATTGCGTGCGATAGCCCATTTTTGCTCGTAGTAACAACCACTATCAGTAGGTCTCCCCCGCTCCTCGGGGTTGCAATCTACTCCAGCGCTTCCGCCTGTATCCCTATATTCTTCTCACCGGCAGCTTTCTTTTCCCAGTACTTGCGCACCCAGGCTTCGAAACTTTTTCCCGCGGCGGTATCGCGCCCGCTGAAGGCCAGCGCGGCAATCTCTGAATATGGAATGGATATTTTCTGGTCCGCATCTTTAGGGAACAACCGTACCGCGGAATCGCTCAGCGTTTTACCGGTACGCCGATCAAAAATGTATCCTTCAACCTTGCTGCCGTCTTTGCGCGTGATTGTCACGTCACCGCGGTAATCGAAGGCCTTCTCAAGAGCCTGCCGAACTTCTTCTTCACCGGCCAGCTCCGGCACCCAGCCTTCCAGCTTTTCATGCTTGAACCCCGGTGCGACTTCGAGCGAGTCAGCCGCTTTAACAGCATTGTTCGGAACTGACTCCGTCATGCACTGGTCTCCTCAAGCTGGTTGGACGATTCCTCGATTTGCACCAGGGGGTTGTAACTGTGCACCGGCCGCACATGCTCGCTCAATAGCTTCAATGCGTGTTCATCTTTGTGGCTCGTGAAGAGCGTGGCTTTTGCCGTGGCCAGCAGGCCGCGCAATGAGCTGAACGTTTCATTAACCGCAGAAGCCTCATACCCGCTGTGCACCATGCAATTCGCGCACTTCGGATTTCCTGACTCCGTTCCGTACTCATGCCATGCCGTGCTGTCCATCAATTCCTGGAATGTATCGGCGTAGCCGTCCTGAAGCAGGTAGCACGGCTTCTGCCAGCCAAAGATGTTGTAGGTGGGCATGCCCCAGGGAGTGCACGCATACTGGCGTTCGCCCATCAGGAATTCCAGGAAGAGCGGCGACTGATTGAACTGCCAGCTCTTCTTGCGGTTTGACAGGATGGCGCGAAACAACTTGCGCGTGCGCGCCCGACCCAGAAAGTGCTTCTGGTCCGGCGCTTTGTCGTAAGAATATCCAGGCGAAAGCATCATGCCTTCGACTCCGAGTTCCATCATCTGGTCAAAATGTTCGCGCACACTATTAGGATCCGCGCCGTCGAACAATGTGGTATTCGTCGTCACGCGGAAGCCGCGCCGCAGCGCTTCTTTCATTCCCTCTATGGCCAGGTCGTACCCGCCTTCGCGGCAGACAGAGAAATCGTGGTGCTCGCGTTCGCCATCTACGTGGACAGAAAACGTCAGATACTTACTGGGCTTGAACAGATCAAGCTTTTCCTTGAGCAGCAGCGCATTAGTGCAGAGATAGATATATTTCTGGCGCGCCACTAGCCCTTCAACGATCTGGCCAATCTGCGAGTGCATCAGTGGCTCGCCGCCAGGTATTGAGACCATCGGGGCGCCGCACTCATCCACCGCGCGGAAGCACTGTTCCGGCGTGAGCTCTTTTTTCAGGATGTGCGCGGGATACTGAATTTTGCCGCAGCCCGCGCACGCCAGGTTACAGCGAAAGAGCGGCTCCAGCATCAGCACCAGCGGATAGCGCTTGCGTCTGGCCAGCTTTTGTTTAACAACATAGCTCGCCACTGTCCACATCTGTGAAATTGGTACCGGCAAATCGTTCTCCCCTTAAATCAGCTCTTAGCTATTAGCTATTAGCTCTTGGCTTTTAGCTTTGTGTTGTTGCTCCACCAGTTTCGTTCACCTGCTAAAGTCTTCTGGACCGCAGGCGCCCTCGCCTGCGCTCATTTGCGCGATCTTGTACAAATCCGCGCTAATCCTCGTTCATCCGCAGTTGGTTTTGCTCTTCCGATCACCCGATGTCCCGATCACCGGGTCACCCGATCTTCAGCCTCTCGCGTACCCGACACTTCCCTCTTCATACAACGCTGAGAAATCACGCGCGTACGTTGACAGCGCAATCAGCGGGAAGTAGTCGCGATACAGATGGTAGGCCAGATAAAAAACTCGTGGAAAGCCCGTGCCCGTGTAATGATCTTCGTTCCAGTGTCCATCAGGCCGCTGCGTTTCCAGCAGGTAAAGAATTCCGCGCTGCACGGATTCACTGCGTGTATCACCCGCCGCCAGCAAACCCATAATGGCCCAGGCAGTTTGTGAAGGCGTGCTGGGACCAATGCCGCGCGTGGTGGGATCGTCATACGAGCCACAAGTCTCGCCCCAACCGCCGTCAGAGTTCTGCACCATGCGCAGCCATTCCGCGCCCTGCTGCACGTACGGCTCGTGATGGTCCACACCCATGGCCTGCAAGCCGCGCAGCACCAGCATGGTTCCATAAATGTAGTTCACGCCCCAGCGCCCAAACCACGAGCCATCGGGCTCCTGTTCGCTCAAGATGAACTTGATCGCTTTCTTTACGCGCTTGTCGTCACCTGTTACACCGTACGCCGCCAGCATCTCCAGCACGCGGCCAGTGATGTCCACCGTCGGCGGATCGAGCATGGCGTTGTGGTCGGCAAAAGGAATATTCTGGAACACCATGCGCGTATTGTCTTTGTCGAATGATGCCCAACCGCCACTCTTGCACTGCATGGCAAAAATCCAGTCGATGGCGCGCTGGCTGACTTCATGCTGATAGCGCTCACGCGGATTCTCTACTTTATCCAGCCCTAACAGCACCATGGCTGAATCGTCCACGTCAGGATAAAACTCATTATTGAACTCAAAGTACCAGCCACCTGGATCAACGTTTGGAGCCTTCACGGCCCAATCGCCTTTGGTGCGAACTTCCTTGCTCAGAATCCAGTCAGCCGCTTTCAGCATCCGTGGATCGTTTTTTGAGACGCCGCTTTCTCCCAGCGCGAACATCGCCAGAGCCGTGTCCCACACGGGAGACATGCAGGGCTGCATGCGGAATGTGGGTTCCGAATGATCAGCAATACCGGGTTCATCAATGCCCAGCTTCTCAAACTCGCTCAGTGCTCGGATCACCTGCGGATCATCGGTGGAATAGCCCAGGCAGCGCAGCGCGACAATGGAGTTTAAAATGCCGGGATAGATTGCGCCCAGCCCGTCTGATTTTTCAAAGCGCTCCAGCATCCAGCGTTCGGCTTTCTTCAGCGCCAGATAGCGCAACGGCCGAATGTGGAACCGCTCGCAGAAATGGACGACGCGGTTCAGCACCAGGAAGAAGTTTCTCCAGGAAATCTTCTTGGCGGTCCACTTCAGGTGCAGGTGCTTTCCGTGGCGTCCGCCCACAAACAGCTCGTCGATTCCCATTTCTGCCGGAATCTTCTTCAGCGGCTTCTTGGCATAGGCGATGGATAGCGGCACCAGAATGGCCCGCGACCATGACGAAATCTCATACAGGTTGAACCAGAACCAGTTGGGAAAGAGCACTATTTCCGGTGGAACAGCCGGAACGGCTTCCCAGTCATACTGGCCAAGGAAGCACAGATAAATCTTGGTAAAGGTGTTGCACTCCGTGGCGCCGCCCATTTCCAAAATTCTGGTGCGCGCCCGCTCCAGCACAGGATGGTCAGGCTTGTAGCCCATCAGCTTCAACGCAAAGTAAGCCTTTACTGAGGCACTGATATTCGAAGGCCCGCCCGTGTAAATGGGCCAGCCACCGTCCGCATTCTGGTGGCGGATGATTTCCGGCACTGCGCGTTGCATGCGGCCCGGATTGCCGGTGCCGAGCAAGGTGTGAATGGCAATGTAGTCCGACTCAAGCGTGGTATCGGCTTCCAGTTCACCGCACCAATAGCCATCTTCATGCTGCTGCGCAAAGAGATAGTCGCGCGCCTTCTCAATACCAAAGGACACGCGTTCCAGCATGTCATCGATTTTTCCAAAAAGCATATGCGCTGCTTGCGCGCCAAACTTCTTGCTCATGGATTTACTCCGCGGCAGCGGGGGCTGCAGCAATTGCTTCCACAATCTCAGGCGGCAGGCCAAAGCGGACGTTTTCCGGCATGACCTCCACTTCACGGATTGTGGTGAACCCTTTTTCCTTTAAGAAATCGACCACCTGCTCCACCAGGATCTCCGGCGCGGATGCGCCCGCCGTGAGCGCAACTGTCTTTTTCCCGGTAAGCCAATCGGGCTTTATGTCGCTCGCCTTATCGATCAGGTAAGATGGCGTTCCCAGATTAGTGGAAACCTCCACCAGCCGGTTCGAGTTGGAGCTGTTCTCCGAGCCCACCACCAGCAGCAGATCGGCCTGGTGCGCCACATCTTTTACCGCCGTCTGGCGATTCTGCGTGGCATAACAGATGTCCTGTGCATGCGGCCCTTCAATCAACGGAAACTTCTTCCGCAGCGCTTCAATCACGTCCTTGGTCTCGTCCAGGCTTAGCGTCGTCTGCGTGATGTAGGCGATCCGGGTAGGATCGGGAACCTCAAGGGCATCCACTTCATTGGCGCTGCCCACTACCTGGGTAACTTCAGGCGCCTCACCCAGTGTGCCGATCACCTCATCATGATCGTGATGGCCGATCAGAATGATACTGTAGCCGCCCTTGGCGTACTTTACGGCTTCAACGTGAACCTTGGTTACCAGCGGGCAGGTGGCATCAATCACTCGCAGGTCACGCAGTTTGCTGGCCTCGCGCACGCTGGGTGAAACCCCATGAGCGCTGTAAATAAGGCGCTGGCCGTCTGGGACTTCATAAACTTCATCAACAAAGATCGCGCCCTTGGCTTTCAGTTCTTCCACCACGTAGCGGTTATGGACGATCTCTTTGCGCACATAGATGGGTGGCCCAAAGGCGTCCAGCGCAATGCGGACAATATCAATGGCCCTTACCACTCCGGCGCAAAAACCCCGGGGCTTCAGCAGCAACAAAGTCTTAGTTTCAGGTGTCATTGTGATCTGTTGATTATACCCTTTTGTACACTTTTTCCTGCCTGTATCTTAAAGAATAAAGAGCCCGCCGACTAAGCCAACTCATTGAATTATCGATATTTAGCAGTAATCAGGGAGTATCTGGGGGTGAACGGGGATGGGGCGCAGATGGCCGTCTAGATCCCGACTCTGACCTCACGTTCGATCTGTGCCAGCGACTCGTCTTCGATAGTCTCCAAATCGTAGGCTGTCTGGAGATTGAGCCAGAAACGCGCGGTGGTCTTGAAGTATCGTCCGAGACGAATGGCTGTATCCGCTGTGATTCCTCTGCGCTCGTGGATAATTTCCGCGATCCGGGTAGCAGGAACATGAAGCGCCATAGCCAGGCGGTGCGCTGTGAGCCGGAGAGGCTTCATGAAATCCTCGCGGAGTATCTCGCCAGGATGAATCGGCGGCAGCTTAGAGGCAGTAGTTTTCTTTTTCAATTTTGGCAATCTTGGGATTTTTGGCAATCTATTTCGGCGCCCACTTACTCACCGCCAACGCAATCGGCAGCCCAACCAGCACCGTATGTAGGATGGGCCCGGTAATGATCGACGCGGCATCGGTTCTCGGCGGCCAACGATGTATCGCCGAGAGCGGCACCACCACGCAATTCATCATCACCTAGACAAATTCGCCATATAGCAGTCCTGCGATTACTGGCCTTTCTGTCAGAAATGCAATCTGCCGGCTGGCCACAAAGTAAATCACTGCCCAGATAAACGCGATGAGGAAGTGCAAGAAGAGACCCAGTGCCGCGGTCTTCGCGCCGCCCTGGAACGACTTGGGTCCCAGCAACCCTGAAGCGACCGACTGCAATACCTGGCTGGGGCGGAAATGGAACTGCAGGCCAAACGCAATAAAGGCCTGCGTGATATCAAATACGCCGCAAGCCAGACCGCCCCAAAAGATAGCGAGAAAGGCGCTAGAGGATGTTGAGGTGGATGGCATGCGATTGGCCTCAATTTATTTTTTCTTGGGTGCAAAAACTTATAGACGCGCGAGATGCGAAATGGTCGCGGTCCTGCTCCGGATCATCTGCGCCTATCTGCGAAATCTGCGGCGACTAGCCATTAGCCTTCAGCAACTGCTCCGCGTGTTGGCGCGATGTTTCCGTCAACTTCTCGCCGCTCAACATACGCGCAATCTCTTCTGTCTGTTCAGCTTGGGTAAGCGCCCTGACTAGCGTCTTGGTTCGTCCCGCCGTCTCGCGCTTTTCGATCAAATAATGATGGTCAGCAAAAGACGCGATCTGCGGCAAATGGGTGATGCACAAAACCTGGTTGGCCCGCGCCAGCGACTTCAGCTTCTTGCCTACGGCTTCCGCCGCACGCCCGCCAATGCCGGTATCAATCTCATCAAAAACTAACGTCCGTTGCGTTCCGCCTTTGCTTTTCTTCCCTGCCTCAATGGTGGCCTTGAGCGCCAGCATCACGCGTGAAAGCTCGCCGCCTGAGGCAATCTGTTCTACCGGCTTGAGCGGCTCGCCTGGATTGGGCGAGATCATGTATGTCACGCCATCAAAGCCCGCGGAGGTCCAGTTCGCCGGCTCGTCCGAGCCGGACACTTCAATCCTGAACTGCGCTTTCATCGCCAGTTGATTGATTTCCCCCTCAACCAGCTTCTGCAACTCCCGCGCCGCGCTGTAACGCCGCTTGGACACCGTCTGCGCCACCGCCAGATAAGTTGCCGCCGCTGCCGTAAGCTGTTTCTTCAGGTCGCGCACCAGATCTTCGCGATTTTCCAGCTCATTCAGCTTGCGCGCGACATCCTCGCCATAAGCAATCACTTCATCGACCGTCTTACCATATTTGCGTTTCAGCCGATCCAAGAGCGCAAGCCGGTCTTCCACTTCCGCCAGCCGCTCCGGCGAAGCGTCAATTCCATCGGCATAGTCACGGGCCGTGGCGCTCACATCCTCGATCGCCGCCTTGGCGGACTCCAGCGATGCCAGAGCCTCAAGGAACTTTTCATCAAAACGCGCGAGTTCTTCCAGTTGTTTCCGCGCCGCAGAGATCTGCGTCAGCGCCGAAGCATCATCTTCATACAGGACTTGATAAGCAGCCGTGGCCGCGCCGAAGAGCTTTTCTGAATTGGCCAGGACGCGCTTTTCCGTCTCCAGCTTCTGGTCTTCGCCCGGATGCAACTTCGCCGCCTCAATCTCTTTCTTCTGGAAGCTCCAAAGGTCGGCCATGCGCAGGCGGTCCTGCTCATCGCGATCCAACTGCGCCAGCCGCTCGCGCACTTCTGTCCATGCGGCGTGCTTTTCCGCCAGCTCGCTCAAGTCGTGGCCGGCGTATGTATCCAGCAGCCCCAGACGCGCAGCTTCATCGAAGGCAAGGATTGTTTCATTTTGCGCGTGGATTGACGCCAGCGCCGGCGCCAGCGCCCGCAACAAGGCGACCGTCGCGGGCTGATTGTTGACGAAGACACGTCCCTTGCCTCCCGCCGCAATTTCACGCTTTACGATTACCTGATTCCCTTCCGGCTCAATCCCATTTTCTTCCAGCAGGGGACGGAGCCGCTTTTCATCGGCCTCAAACACGCCGCTCACCAACGCTTTTTCCGCGCCATGGCGAATCATGTCACTAGAAGCTTTGTCGCCTAACAATAAAGACAGTGCATCGATAAGGATCGACTTGCCCGCTCCGGTCTCGCCCGTGAGCAAGTTCAGCCCCGGCGCAAACTCCACCGCCAGGCTATCGATCACGGCATAATTTTCGACGCGCAGTTCCAGAAGCACCGATGGCAACCTCAGAAGGAAATTGAGCGCAGTCTAACACACAGATCACGGGGCCTCGTTCTCTTCTTTTTCGGCAAGCAGTGTCGCTCTGATCTCTGCTTCCCACACAGGATTTCCAATGACGGCAGCGACCCAATCAGAGCATGTCTGCTCGTAATCTGAAGCAGGCCACGCGCAATTGAGGAAAAACCAGACAGCCTCGCTGATCGGATCCTCAGCGTGCCATGTCGTGATGACGATATTGCCATCTGTCCCCTCTGGCTGACGCCGAAATATCGGCCGGTCGATGCTGTCATGGACGCTTTCACAATCCGGCCCCCACACGCATGCGTAAACCATACCTTGATCCAGCAATTTTTCTGAAACCGAGTAAATAGTCTCGGTATCAAACTTGCTGCCATCAATGGCAAGAAACAATACAAAATGAGCATTCGAGGGATGAATTAGGGCTGGCAGCTCCGTAAGGGAATCGGATGCGCAGAGAGAAATTGTTTTGGAAGGAAAATCTTCATCGAGCCGGTATTGAGCGATTCTCTCCACGCGCGGCGGCCTCTTGAAACTTCATTATCCGCGACCTCAGTCGCGATGTAGAAAATAACTTCTTTAGACTGCAATACTGTATAGTATGTCGGTTCTACTGACCCAGCCTTAGAGGATGGTGAGCCGATGGTCCAATTGCTGCTGCTCTGCGTGATGCTGTTCCAAGCCGCTTCTCCAACGGCAGCCAAGCCGGTCATCGACAATGACCGCGTCAGCGTGCTGGACGTCTCAGACTACTCCACATCAGCGCAGCCAAATGACGCTGTTGTTGTTTCTCTCTCTGGCAACGCGGTATATGTGCTGAAAGGAGCTACCTCGAAGATCAGCGGGCGCTTATTTGTGATCGACTTAAAAGATCATCCGGTCCCCCCAATAGAAAACAAGAGTGGTTATCCGGCGGCCTTTCCACGGCCCGGAACTAAGAAGGTATTTGAGAATGATCGCGTGATCGTCTGGGATTCCACATGGACTCCGGGCGTTGCGACGCCAATGCATTTCCACGACAAAGACGTTGTCGTGGTGTTCCTTGAGGACGGCGACCTGAAATCGACGACTCCGGACGGAAAAGAGGTCGTAAACAAGTACACCACCGGCACAGTCAGGTTCAATCAGCGCGATCGCACCCACACGGAAACGCTGATGAACGGAAAACAGCGCGCAATCATTACTGAGTTGAAATAAGCCTACCTGCCTGCATTTTTCGCCGCGCCCAATCATGCGCACTAACCATGATGAGCAAATGCAGGACCATCAGTATCGAAAATAAATCAGCGCCCGTCGCGCATGAAGTCGTGATGCTTGTGAGTTTGGTGACGAGCAGAATGAATTCAGCCTTATGATCCAGAAGCCAGTCCAAATAAAACAGTCCTTGGGTAATCACGTTCTCATTCAACGTTCGTTTGTACTCGATAACGACGGGCGAGCCATTCTCGTCAATTCCCATGGAATCAATTCTGCCGCTATGCGATCAGCCAGTCGTGTATTCCGAGGCGAGAAAACTGATCCCCAGAAATTCTTCCATATGCTGTTCAATCAGAGTCTGAAGGGATTTTTCAATAGTGGCCGATCTCCCTTGCAGCTCGTTAACTTTATGATAGAACCGATCCTGAACAACTTTATGTCACTCATGGTGGGTTTGTATCCTAAAGCTATGCTCTAATTCTACGAAATAGCTTCTCCCGCGGTAAGACAAGCAAAATAGCACAACTGTAAGATTTCCTGGGTAATTGATTTCAAGAAATGGCGGAGAGAGTGGGATTCTCACTAGCGTTTATATAGCTCTTGTCATCAGTGATATCTCAGAAGGCGCCGGTGAGTGAACGTCCTAAAACAGGCTTGGAATTGCCGATTTTCTGAGCTCCACCCGCATTGGGCTTGGCTAAGAAGATTAAATCTCTCTCTGCTTTCCGTTCCGCTAGTCTAAACACTCGGCGCAGCCAGTTTGCAAGAAAGTCTTGGGATTTTTTCCGGGAGGCAGAGTAGATTGTTCCAAAATGAAACAGCCAAATGAAATATGCAGCTCGCACGCTTGATAGGCCGACCATTCTCCGTTTATGTTATATTTATTGACCGAGCTACACACGCAGTTGCACGTTTGATCACAAAAGCCGTGCAATGAGCATCAGCCGGACAGCCGTTAGAAGCACCGTTAAAAGAGGGTGTTCGCTTTGAAACTATTGCTTTTTCACCCGCTTCAGGGTTGCCACGCAGGGTAGGACAAACAAACGTCTGGGACTCGGAATTCCTGCATTGATCCGATGTCCGAAGGCTCCAGTTGGCGGGCGGGTTTGAATGAGAAAACCTATGGCAATTGCTTCGGTTCCTACAGATGGTCCAAAGATATCGGATCCTGCCCAGATTCGAGCTTACCTGTCTCTGATGTTCACGAAAAAAATCTGGATGGAAATGCGCTGTTGTTTATGATTTACCGTTGCAAAAGACCGTCCAAAAGCTTCTCTTTGAAAATGGGGTTCGTCGTTGCCGCTCTTAACCCGCACACGACCTGCCTCAATCCATAGAAGGAATGTGCAATGGAAACCTTAATTCAGGATATTCGTTTTGGACTCAGGCTACTGCGCAAGAATCCGGGGTTTACCGTCGTCGCTGTTTTGACCTTGGCCTTGGGAATTGGCGTCAACACAGTGATTTTCAGCGTCATTAATTCTGTCTTATTACATTCTCTTCCATTTCGTGACCCTGACAGCTTGGTAAAAGTGAGGATAGACGATCCTGGGGTGGGTCTTACGGATATGTTCTGTTCTGTTCCTGAATGGAAAGATCTGCAAACAAGGCCGGGTGTTTTTGAGGACGTGGTTTTAATTGGCGGTGGAAGTGTAAATTTAACCGGCTCCAAGGAGCCGGAGCGTCTGGAATTTGTCAATGTCACGCCAAACTACTTTACGCTGCTGGGAGCCAAGCCCCAGATAGGCCGCCTATTTGGTCCCCAGGATTTCGCTTTAGGATTTGCCGAAGCAGCCGTGATCAGCGACGGCTTATGGCGGCGTGCCTTTGGCAAAGATCCGAACATTCTTGGAAAAAGGGTCCGGCTCGATAACGATCTTTATACAATTGTCGGCGTTCTCCCCCCCGAATTTCGCCATCCGGGCAAAACCATAGCTTCGGAGGTGGAGGTATGGCTCACATCAGGCTTCAGCGCTGATCCAGCCCCCCCGCCGATGCGTACTACAAGGGTGGCGTCGGTGATTGCCCGACTGAAACCCGGAATTTCACTCAAAAGCGCCCAAAACCGGCTGGACATCATGTCGACCGAGATAAGACGGGACTATGCGTCGGATTATCCGCCCAGATCGCAATGGTCAGTTCATATCATTCCACTGCAGGAATCTCTTGTAGGCAAGGTGCGCCCCATCATGGCGGTGCTCATGGGAGCCGTAGTCCTGGTGATCCTCATCGCTTCCGCAAATATTGCCAATCTTCTTCTCGCCCGTGCATCCGGCAGACAGCGAGAGATGTCCATGCGGCTGGCTTTGGGGGCCGGCCGAGTGCGCATAATCCGCCAACTGCTCACCGAATCGATCGTTCTGTCTCTGATTGGCGGAGTCATAGGCATTCTGATGGCGGAAGTGCTCCTGAATTTTGCGATTCGATTTGTTCCGTTCAAGATCCCACGACAAAACGAAATTACTATTGACTGGGTGGTCCTGGGGTTTGCCACCGTGATTTCTTTACTTACAGGTTTAGTATTTGGTCTTGCCCCAGCGCTCCAGTCCACCAAAGCCGATGTGATTGCCTCGCTTCGAGAGGGTGCGCGAGGCTCTGGCTACAGCGTCAAAACCCACCGCTTGCGCGGTTTGCTGATTGTTTCTGAAATGGCCTTGACTGTAATGTTGATGATTGGGGCAGGATTGTTAATGCATACCTTTTGGTGCCTTCTGCAGGAAGATCCCGGCTTCAATCCTGCGAAAGTCGTGGTTTCCAGCATCTGGCTCCCTGTTCCCAATGATCCAAAGCTTGATCCCTACAGAACCATTGGCCAGCAGGCTACCTTTGCCCAAGAATTGTTGCGGCGGACGGGCGCAATTCCCGGCATTGAATTGGCGGGGGTAACCTCTGATTTGCCGGGTGCTCCACCGGAACGCAGCACAGACCTGACGATCGAAGACAGGCCCATTGACTCGACACAAAAACTCTCCGCAGAGTTAGTTCGAGTCAGCCCCGATTATTTCAAGATCATTCAAACGCCTCTCGTGCGCGGACGCTTTTTCACTGAAGGGGACCAGGCAGATAAACTTCCGGTCGTAATCATTGACGAAAGCACGGCGCGGCGGTTCTGGCCGAATAGTGACGCTCTGGGAAAGCGGGTTAAGTGGGGGAGAAATTCTCCTTATGCCTGGTACACGGTCGCGGGCATCATCAAGGACATCAAGCAGGATGGTCTCGACGTAAATGGTGTGCCTCATATTTATACGTCGGTCTACCAGAACCGGGACAGGGCGCTGAATCTTGTGTTGCGCACATCCCTTCCCCCATCCGCTCTGGAAGGGCAGATTCGCAGTGAAATCCAGTCAATCGATCCCGGCCTGCCTGTCTACAATGTTCGTTCTCTGGAAGACGTGATGGCAAGGTCTCTGGCCCAACGCAGATTTTCGGCCGAGTTAGTGGGCGCTTTCGCGGTCATGGCGTTGCTGTTGGCTTGTGTCGGAATTTATGGACTGCTGGCATACTTGGTCGGGCAACGCTCGCAGGAGATCGGCGTGCGCATCGCTCTGGGCGCACAGCAAAGCAATATTCTGAAGTTGGTCCTGGGCCAGGGAGGATTGCTGGCCGGCGTTGGTATCGTTATCGGTCTGGTTATGGCCGCGGTGACGGCGCCGCTGATTTCAAGCCTCATCTATGGCATTCATGTCATAGATCCAATTGTATTTCTTGCGGTTCCTCTGATTTTGCTGCTTGTGTCATTTGCAGCCAGCTATTTTCCTGCACGCCGGGCATCGAAAATAAGCCCAATCGAGGCTTTGCGCGGGGCATGATTCATCACCCCACCAAGGCTTAACGATGGCGGATAACTCAACGGGCCCGGCCGGCCAGCACTCGTGTTCCGCGCTGCTTACGGCGAGCTCTTTGACGGACCCTTGATTTCATAACCCTGCGGGGGTTCAGCGCCCATCAGATAACGTACAAAGTAGTCCCAGCGCCGCCGCATCGGGTATGGGTCCCAAATGTAGAGGTGGTCGCGATTTGGCAACAACAGCAAATCAAAGTCCTTGTTCGCCTTAATCAGCTCATTCACAAGGAGCAGAGTGTTATACGGCGGCACATTGTCATCCATGGTGCCATGTATCAACAGCAGATGCCCTTTCAGATTCTTGGCAAGATCCTGAATGGTCTGATTATCATAGTTGCTCGTACCATCCGGGTTGCTCACCAGCAAGCCCTCGTATCGCTCGCCCCAGTCATCTTCGTATTCGCGATTGTCATAGTTGCCCGATTCCGAAATACCGACCTTGAAGAAGTCGGGATAACGGAACAAGGCGGCGGCGCTGGCAGATCCTCCGCCCGAGTGTCCCCAGATGCCGGCGCGATCAATGTCAATCCACGGAAACCGCTGCGCCAACTGCTTCATGCCCGCAACCTGATCCGGCAGCGTATCGTCGCCCATGTTTCCGTAAGACGTATCACGAAACTTCTTTGACCGTAGCGGAGTTCCCATGCCTTCGATCTTCACTACGATAAAACCCAGCTCGGCCAGGCACTCTGCATCGCCATGCGCCGCAGCAAATCCCCACTTGCCAAAAGCGGTCATGCCGACGCTGCCCCATTGCGGGCCGGGATAAATGTCGTTGATGATGGGATACTTTTTTGCAGGATCGAATTTTTTTGGCTTGAACAGCAGACCATAAACATCTGTGACCCCATCGCGCCCTTTCACCGAGAAAGGGACAGGAGGCAGCCATCCTGCGGCCAGCAACCGCGAAATGTCGGTCTTGGCAATGGTTGCCAGCAGTTTGCCCGACGAGTCGCGCAATACGGTAACCGGCGGACTATCCAGCGTGCCATACGAATCGGTGAAATACTTTCCGGAAGGTGCAAGCGCAATAGTATGGTCGCCATCTTCAGGGGTAAGCAGCTTCAGGTTTTTGCCATCCAGGTCGATACGGTAAAAGTGTCGAAAATAAGGATTCTCGCCAGGCTCTTTTCCCGCCGCCAGAAAATACGCAACTCGCGCCTTCTCATCCACCCACACAAGTTCCGTGACCACCCAATCACCACTTGTAATCTGGTTCTTCAGTTGACCAGTCGCAAAGTTATAGAGATAAAGATGTCCCCAGTTGCTGCGCTCGGAGAACCAGATCACTTCATTGGAACTTGCCAGGTACTGCCAGTTTGGGCGCCGCCAGCCGGACTCATATTGCGTAGCCACTTTCTCTTCCAACACGTCCCGCACCTCACCGGTAAAAGCATTGGCTACTCGCAGCGTGGCCTGCTTATGGTCGCGCGAACTGGAGACAAACACCAGGCTAGATGCGTCCGGGCTCCACTGCACGTCCGTCAAATTCCTGCTGCACCTCACGTCATCACAAAGAGTTGTCCGGTGTTGGTCAGGAGGCATTTTCAGGCGGATGACCTTGTGCGTGTCCAGGTCAATGACCACCCTCTCGATCATGGTCACCACCTTATCGCCGGGCAGAGGATATTTCCACGTTAACAGTTTCGGATGCCCCAGCTTGGTTTCCACCAGATACATGTCGCCCACATTACGCTGGTCCTGCTGAAACGTGGCAATTTTTCTGGAATCAGGCGACCACAAGAGCACAGGACCATCGCCGTGGGTCCAGCCTGCGTTGTTCGTCGCATAGCCGTAATCTTTCACGCCATCGGTCGTAAGCTGAGTCTCCTTGCCCGTGTCTAACTCCCGCACCCATAGGTTATAGTCGCGGATAAAGGCCGCTCGCTTCTTGTCTGGCGATAGCATCGCACCGTGCGGAGTGTCGTCGTGTATCAATTCGCAGGAATCGCCTTTCAAGTCGCACGCCCAGCGCTTGCCTTCAATGCCGAATAAAATTCCTTTTCCATCGGCTGAATATTCAAAGCGGGTAAAAGGTAGATGCCACCTGTCATAGCTCTTGCCCGCAGCCTTCGAAAGAGCCGATGCTACTTTGGCATGATCAAAGGCCGGCTCTCGAGTCTGTTTGATCGGATCGAATACCACGAACTGGTTCCCTTCCGCGGATGAATCGCGGTACCAGAAGCGCCCATCAGCAAACCACGCCGGCTGAATGTTGTGAAAAACCAGCCGATCGGCATTATAGTCCATGAATTTTTCGGCGCGCGCGTAGTCCGCGGCCGTCAGGGCCTTCTGCTGAGCGATGGCAATACTGCAAAACAGAAAGCACGCCACACCGCATACGACTTTCAGTGAATACACCAATGAGGTGGCAGCTGTTTTTAGCGGCATGGTTGCCAAATCCTTATTTTTATCTTTAGTAAAACTTCGAGATGAGATCGGGCTTAAACAGCTCTTCGTCCAAAGGCCCTTGGGACGCAGGCTCCATTTATCGAGAGCTGTTGCGCCGGATGGGCGCACAAGCTAGATTCATTCACCCCAGCTAGCCTAAGGATGGCGATTAATTCGACGATCGCCGGCTGGCTGGTGGCACGATTCCATTCATCCGTAGATACTCAACCATCTGTCCATAATGGTCGAAGGAGTGGCTGACGGCGAATTCGGCCCGGGAGAGGCGAAGCGACTTGCTGTTTCCCAAAGGCTGTAACATGTTCTGGTCCGTCAATGTAGCGGCAGCCTTGCGAGCGAAAGCAAAAGACTCTTTCAGGAACTTGATAATATCGGCTTTGGTCTTCAGGTTGTCCGGACCCTTCCCATCATTGAAAACCTCTGGTGTCTTATCGCCAGTTACTGTTGCCCACAGAAAATAGTTTGAAGCGGCAATATGCTTAACTTGCTGGGCAAATGTACGCACGCCCTTGTATTCACTCCCGGCAATGTTCAAACTTTCAGGAGAGAAGTTAAATTTATCTTCCGGCATTGCTTCGGCAGCGTCCACCACTTCCTTTTCGGTATCGCTGAGCTGGCGTTCCACCATGGAAGCTAAGGTGGGTTGCGCCGATTGCGACTGCGCCGCGGCGCTGCCCTCGATATTGTGCACCAAGCCGGCCAGCGTAAGGATGGCTACAAGCAGGAGGAAGGTCCGTATTCGCTTCATCGGTGACTCTCCTTAATTTTGATTCGTGTTAGCGTATCATGCGACCAGGTTTTCTTTAACCAGGTTTGCATCTCCCGCTCCTGAAGGTCCCAGAAAAACCGAGCTCTGAGGCATTAAACCACGGTGATTCTAGAACTGGTACGCCAACTTAGAATCGAGTTGGGTCTCGCGTTAAATGGCAAATCCCGTCCCTGGTAAAAGTCATAGCTGGCATCCAAGAATGTTCGTCCCATCAATCTTATTCGTTGCGAAGAGCCATGATCGGATCAACGCGAATCGCACGCCGGGCGGGGAGATAACACGCCGCGAACGCGACCAACGTAAGCACGGTCGTAACTCCGATAAATATGACTGGATCGGCAGGCCGCACGCCATAAAGTAGGCCGGCCATCAAGTGCGACACCATCAGCGCAACGACCAGTCCAACAGCAGCACCCACAATCGCCAGGGTCAGTCCCTGACGCAGAACCATCTTCAAGACCTTTCCTTGTTGCGCCCCCAGTGCAAAGTAGATGCCGATCTCGTGTGTACGTTCACTCACGATGTACGAGATCACCCCATAAATACCCAACCCGGCAAGAAGCAGCGCCGTCAAGGCAAATAAGGCAATGATTTCCATCGAGAACCGCCGCACAGCGAGAGAATCGGACACGACTTCATTCAGTGTCTCAGCTGCGTAAATGGGGAGCTCGGGGTTCACCGACTGCACCAGTTGGCGAACTTGCCCAGGAATGGCAGCAGTGTCCAGACGTCCGCGCAAAAATATTGCCAGATGGTGTTCGCCCCGCTGGTACAGAGGGGCATATACTTGTGGAACGTTTGCGCTCTCCACCGATTCTGTCCGCGCATCCGCGACAATGCCGATCACCGTGGTCCAGGGAGACGACGCCCGAGTAAACTTCACTCGTTTTCCTAAAGCATCTTCATTGGGCCAATAAGTCTTGGCCATTGCCTCATTGATCAGGGTCACTGAAGGCGCCGTGTCATAATCCAAGTCAGTGAATAAACGGCCGCGCAGCAGCGTCATACCCATCAGGTGAAAATATTCCGGCGTAACCCTCGCCGCATTGACCAAAGGAGCATCATTATTGGTAGTCTGCGTTCCGCGTCCTTCAAAAATCACACGGAACACACTTAGGTCCCTTTGATCGTGACCCAGGGGAACCGCAGCCTTATTTCCGATGGCCGCTTCTTCGACCCCCGGTAGGGCCCTACTACGACGAAGTATTTCTTGCAAGAACGGCGTCTCCAGCGCAGGAGTTCCGTAGAGGTCGGCCTTGGGGTCATTTGGAGAAGGCAGCCTCATCCGTATCATCATGACGCTCTGGGGATTGAATCCGAGCCGCACATTGAGCAAGTCCCAGAAACTGTGCAGCAGAAGGCTCGCAGCAATCATTAACACCAACGAAAGAGCGAACTCTGATATCACAAGCAGGCGGCGCGTGCGCACCTGTCTGTCGGAACCGCTTGAGCCGCGCCCTTCCTGTTTGAGCACATGAATCAAGCTCAACTTACCGGCATGCAGAGCGGGAGCCAGGCCGAAAAGTACACCCGTAAGAAGAGAGGCGCCGAGGGCAAAAAGCAAAACGCTCCAGCCAATGGATATCTCATTGAGCTGCGGCAGATTGTCGGGGACCAGTCGCAAGAGAAATCTTCTGGCGAAGAAGAGAATTGCTAAACCCGCTGTTCCGCCAAGCAGGGAGAGAACCAAACTTTCCGTCAGTAATTGACGCACCAACTGCCTGCGCGCGGCGCCGAGCGCCTGGCGAATGGCCATTTCTCGTCCTCTCGCGCTGGCCCGCGCCAACAGGAGATTAGCGACGTTCACGCAGCCGATCAGCAGGACCAATCCCACGGCGCCAAATAATAGAAGCACCGGGCGGCGGACATCACCGACCATGACTTCTTTGAGCGGCACCAATCGCACCTTCCATGCAGCTTGCGCCGGATAATCTTTGGGAAATTGTTTCTGCAAGGATGCGACCAGCGCATCTACCCGGCTCTGGGCCTCTGCAACCGTGAGTCCAGGTTTAAGTCGCGCAATAACTCCAGGCCAGTGACTATCTCGCCCCGGAGTACTATTGCTTGGAAGGAATGGTGGACCTGCGAAGCCCCCTGCAAAAAAAAGTTCCGCATTTCTCTCGGCTGGTGTTCCTCCGGGATTGTGAAAACCAGGTGGCATGACGCCAACGATCTGATATGAGTCGTTGTCGGCCCGTATGGTTTTGCCCAGAATATGAGGATCACTCCCAAACGCCCGCTTCCATAATCCGTCACTCATGACAGCTTCGAGATTAAATCCAGGTGTTGGGTCGTTAGGATCGAAGATGCGGCCCAGCTGCGGTTTGACGCCCAGCAGGGTGAAAAAACTCGGCATAACAACGACTGATTTGGCCAACGTAGGCTGATCTGAGCCTGTTAGATTGCATTCATCGAACACATCCGGTGAAATCCATTGAAAAATACCGGAACGCTGAAAATCCCACACCTCCGGGATTGACATCCCGACATCGTGGCTGCCTACACCTGGAAGATCATCCTGGATGCGTACGAGTTGGTCAGGCTGGGGGTACGGCAGTGGATGCAACAGCGTAGCATCCACTATACTAAAAATGGCCGTCGTCGCTGCAATTCCTAGAGCAACCGTCAGCACCGCAATGATAGTAAAACCAGGAGCATTACGCAGCATTCGCAATGCATAGCGAAGGTCCCTTAGGAGATTGTCCCACCAGAGTCCGCCACCGAGGTCGTTCGCCTCATGATTGTCTGGCAACATAAATAAAGCACCTCGCCCAGGATAGTTCAATGTTCTAAATCATTTTGTTCCAGGACACTCACTGTTCGAAATTCATCTTACGCATCAATTGTTTAAAGCGTGGCTCCTGGCGAAGCGGATCCATGACGGGATCGACCTTCAAACGATTTAACCAGCTGCTTCGCTGCCGGTAATCCTTTTCTATCAAGCTTATGGCGCGATCCTTGTCCCCCAAGGCCACATAAACTGCCGCTAAGCGATAGGGAACATGGTCACGGGCGGGATGGTGTTGAAACCGCTCAAGGGTGTCCTTAAGATTTGTCTTATCTCCCGCCATGGCATAGGCATAGGCAAGTCCCGCCAGCGAACCCGCATCGCCTCCCTCAGAGGCCAACTTCAGCTCTTCAATTCCTTTTTCAAATTGGCCTTGATGAATGTACACGAATCCCAGGAAGAAATGGGTGTTTAGTGCTTTGCTTTTGCGCAACGCCTCCAACCCTTCGGCAACCGCTGCGTCGTCCTTGTGCTCCCAATAGAGGACCTGCATCATTGCCCGGTTGGGCGTAGCGTTTTTTTCATCCAGCGTCTGTGCCAATTTAAGCTGTGCCTCGGCTTCCTCAAACCTGCCCATGGTCCCCAAAAACAGCCCATAGTAAACATATCCTACAGCGGCCTTTGGGGTGAGTTCAATCACCCGCTTCATTTCTCTTTCAGCTTTGGGCCAGTCGTACTCATTGTCGTGATAGATTTCGGCAAGGGTTGTATGCGCGCCAGTCAAACTATCATCCAGCGCTATAGCCTTGAGCGCAGCTGCCTCCTGCTCGCGGTACACTTTTCCCGGTTCCAGGCTACCGGGGGCAGAAAAGCTGGCTGCATCCAGCGCATCTGCCTGCCCGAGGTATGCCAAGGCGAGTTGAGGGTCCTTCTTTGCAGCCTGACGGAAGAGTTTCAGTGCCATCTTGGCGTTCTCCACTGATCCGCCGAGCCATGCTTTTCCTTTGCTGAGATAGTCCATCCCCTGGATATAGAGCTCGTTGGCCTCAGGATTTTTTGAATAAACCTTCTGGTCGGCTGCTTTCGCCGGATCGCCTCCATCCTCAGTGAAAAAGTTGGAGAACGCGAAAGCTGAATAAGCCAAACCGAAAACCAGATAAAATAAGAGAAGAGATCGAATTTTCACAAGTTGCCTCCTGATTTTCAGATTGTTTAAACGGTCTGTGCCACATCCGGTACTGCAATGACGCTTCCGCAGTCCAGACGAATGATACGATCCGCGACGTTGTAGTATCTGTCGTCATGACTAATCACCAGAACAGCCTTACCCCTGGCCTTCAATTCCGGCAAAAGATTGTAATAGAAGACTCTCTTGAAGAACGGATCCTGGTCGGCAGCCCACTCGTCAAAAACATAAATTGGACGGTCCTCTATATATGCGGTCAGCAAGGCTAAACGCTTGCGCTGGCCCTGGGAGAGTTTCGTCGTAGATAAGGCACCCTCTTTCACTTCGACTACATGATCCAATTCAAGTTGAGCCAGATAGTTTTTAGCATGCTCGTCCAGTTGGGTGCTTTCCAGGCCCAGGAGACGATCAAAGAGGTGAAAGTCAGCGAATACGGCAGAAAAATGCTGGCGATAGTGTTCCCGGTTTGCATCTGTGATCGTTTCACCGTCCAGACGCACCTTGCCACTCGCCGGAGCATAGAGGCCAACCAGGACTTTGACCAGAGTCGTCTTCCCACTGCCGTTGCCGCCTACAAGGAAGACGATTTCTCCTGGCACGAGGCTTAGATTCACAGGCCCGACAATGAAATCATGAATCTCCCCCGCCCGATGGTAGGCAAAGGTGACGTCGGACAATTCCAGGCGGCTGAACTCATATTTGGTGTCCTCTGGGAGGGCAGAACCCGGTTCGGCATGAAGGGCAGTCAAACTTCGCTCGAAGTCATCAATCTTTTGGAGCGCAATCGCCGCCCGCCTGTAATCACGCATAGCATCTCTGGTGAGGACACCCTGCAAGGTGGCCATCATGAATACAACAACCATGGTGTAGCCAATCCGCTCCTGGGGATTGAGCTTGATCAAAGGTATAGCAAGCAAGAGTGCGCCGAGAAGTACAAAACCCGATGTCTGGGCCCAAGCTGTGGCTGCCGTCGACGCCGTCATGCCTGAGACATTGTGAGCGCGGATCGCAGACGCAGACGGTTGGAGAACCTGGGAAAAAAAAGCTTTCCGGCGCCGCTGATTCAGCTTGAGTTCCTTGGCGCCGCCCAGAAGCGTCCGAAGATGTTGATAGAGACCGTCCGTTGCTTGCCGTGATAATCGCAGAGAGTTTGCCGCCTTAGATGCCGGGAAACGGTAGATTGCCAGGCAGAAAACAATGAATCCAAGCGCAGTTACAAATGCCAGCCGCGAAAGCCAGCCCAGATAAACCAAACCACCGGCGAAAATTACCAGGTTGAGGCAGGCGGTAGGAAGAGTCAACATCGCGTTGCCTAATACCCGGAGGTCTTCAGTCAAAATGACGAACAGCCGGTGCGCCCCCTGGTCTTCCAGAAACCGTAAAGGCGCCCCAGCGATCTTCCGGGGCAAACGCATTTGCAGGTCGAAGACCCCTTTTTGGGCCGCCTGCGAAATCAAAATATCGGCGAAGAATCGGCCTAGTGGCAGCAGTAGGCAAAAGCCAACAAAGCTCCAGATAACAAGTTCTTTGGAAACCGGGCGCCCTTGCAGGACAATACTTACCAGGGCCAGTAGCATGATGCTACTGCATCCGCTCAGAATGGTTAACGCTATGGCGGCCACAAACCGGCCTGGATAATTACGCCAAAGAAATAACATACACTTAATCATGTGTGTACCAGGTATCCTTCCCTAACTAAGCAATGATCTGCAGCAATCCGTTGCACAAAGCTTCTCCCATTGCCAGACTTGCGGCCGTAAATTCAGATTCAAGAGGCAACCGGGAATTCCGGCGCCGGTTGAACAACAGGTTCAGGAGCGGCAGCGGGGGTTAGCAGCGGCCAACCTTTGCGCAAAACGTAATCCAGCCACGCTCCCGCAAATTGAGAAGTCAGAACCGCAGCCAGCACGAGCGCTGTGTAGAACTGCGGACTGATAATCCCAGCATCGAAAGCCACGCTTGCCAAAACAATACCTGGTCCACCACGCGCGTTAGTTGTGATGGCCAGGTTGATCAGATCCATTCCGCGAAAACCTGCCAATCTGCCGGCCAATGCGACAGAAGCAATCTTTACGCAGCAACTTCCAACGAGGAAAGCAATAATCATCCAGAGTGATATGCCCCGGACCAAGTCAAGCTTCAATCCAACAATGGCGAAGTAGACAGGAATAAAGAACGCAAATGAAACTTTCCCTATGGCTTCAATTGCATCTGCAAACAACCTGCTCCTCTCATGCACAACGGCAAACCCGGCTAGAAAAGCTGCAAACACAAGGCTTACTCCAAGCGCGCCAGCCACAACGCAATATCCAAGCAGAAGGGCAAGGGCGTAAGCCACCGGTGACTGCCTGGCAAATACATTAAGTGGTGATGTATTCAGCCGCTTTACTATTCGGGGGACAAGCGTTAACCCGAGCACGAAGAAACCTGAGGTAATGAGCAGATGGGATGAGATCTGCCTTGCATCGAGCGCCCTATTGCTGGCCAAGGCCGTTGCCACTGCGAGGGCCAGCCACAATACCATATCTTCGAACACCGCCACGCCGAGCACGAGCCGGGCAAACCGTGTGTGCAGGATTCTGAGGTCGGCAAAAATCTTCGAAACCACGGGTACTGACGTAACTGCCACAGCCGCCGCAAGAATGATGATGAGGGAGATGCGGTTGCCATTAGGTCCAGCCAAAGCAGGATGAATTAACCATCGGCCAAATATCAGCCCCAGGACAAAGGGCATACCGGTGCCAAAGATCGTCAGCCATCCCACTTGCCGCCTCTCATGGCGATCGAAGAGTTGCTGCGTCTCAGCTCCGGAAAAGAACATCAGTAATAGCAAGCCCAGCCAATAGACGAAGCTCAGAATGCTGGCCTGCTGCTTGACCACGTCTGTGATGACCGATGCAAATGGAAAGCGGCCAATCAGTGCGGGGCCGATTAAAATGCCGGCGAGGATTTCACCTACGACTTTCGGCTGCCTCAGCTTGACGAATAGCCAACCGAGCAATTGCGCCAATGTGACAAGGAGCAAAAGTACCAGGAAAACGGAAGTTAAGTCGGCGTTTGTCATCTGTACTAATTACTTTTTTAAAGTTATTTTTTTAAAGTGCGGACGGGCGGTTTGGTCAGATCCAAATGCGTTCAACCGGCGCGTCTATGTTCGGCTCAGCATGCAGCAGGCACACCATCGTAGATGATCTTTCCACTTTCCAACTTGATCATGCGGTCTGCCACGTCGAAGTAATGGTCATCATGGCAGATGATGAGAACAAGTTTGCCTTGTGCCTTCAGGTCCGGCAAAAGGTCACGATAGAAGAAGTCCTTGAATTCCGGGTCCTGGTCGGCAGCCCACTCATCGAATACATAAATCGGACGGTCTTCCAGGGTTGCAGTGAGCAAGGCTAAGCGTTTCCGCTGTCCTTGTGACAGCTGTGTTGTGGAAAGAGCTCCATTCTCAACAGTAACTACACGGTCCAATTGGAGTCGCTCTAAGCGTTCCCGTGCGTGCTTGTCGAGGTCCGGTTTCTCCAGGCCCAAGAGGCTTTCGAAAAGATAAAAGTCATAAAAGATCGCAGAGAAATGCTGGCGATAGAACTCTCTGTTTTCATCTGTGACGAGCTGGCCATCCAGCAGAAGTTCCCCGGTCTCTGCAGGATAGAGCCCGGTAATGATTTTGGCGAGAGTCGTCTTGCCACTGCCGTTTCCGCCTGCCACCAGAACCAATTCGCCCGATTTCAGATTGATATCTATGGGCCCAAGAGTAAAGGCTTCCTTCGCCTGCTTGCTGTGGTAAGCATGGGTAATCGCCTTCAAAGTTAAGCGCTCGCACCTGGGGCCAGCATCTGTAGCTAAGTCTGGTTGAAGTTCCTGTATCCCGGGGCCCTCAAGCTGCCGGGTCAAACCATCCAGTGTTTGCAAAGCTATGTCGGCTTTCCCGAGAGGCGGTATTACATTCATGACAAACTGCAGCGCGGAGGTGATATAGAGCACAGTAATAATGCTGCCAGCCGGGACTCCAATGCCAGAATGACGCCCGATGGATGAAAAGAGAATCACCCCGATGGCTGCAAAGACCAGCATCTGCCCAAGACTATTGGCCATTCCATGGAAGTTGAAAGCACTGATCAAATATTTGAGCCGTGCTGCCGCCGGGCGGCGCAATACCTGAGAAAGAAAAACATGCCGTCGGCGAGAATGCAGCTTCAGCTCTTTCACGCCTTCAGTCAAATCCTTAAAATAGCCCCACAGGACATTCAACTCATCACGGGCTCCCTCCCATTGTTTCAGGCACAGCCTGATTGGCAGGTGATACACCAACAAACCTAGAGCCAGAAATCCAAGAACCAAAAGCAATACCTGCCATGACAGCCAGCCCAGGTAAATGAGGCCGCTGAGCGCAATCGCCATATTCAGGCACAGCGGTGGTATTAGTTGAAGTGCCTCCACGATTCCGGGGATATCATCCGTAAGAGCAGTCATGAGCGGCTCGGGCCCTAGAATTTCGAGACGACGCAGTGCAGACTGAAGGACCCGGCGACTGAGCCGCATGCGAAGGTCAAACAGCTCTGCCTGGGCCAGACGCAGTAAGATCACCTCGGAAATGAAGCGGGTCAGCGGCAGAAACAAGCAGAGCGCAAGAAGAACACATAGCAAGGTAAAGGTTGAATAGCGGTTGCCTCCCCTCAACACGTTCCCGAAGAGCGCAAGCAGAACCATGCTGCTGAGGCCGCTGATTATGCCGGCGATTACGGCAACGAGCAGTTTAGAGCGTGCGTTACGCGCGAAAAATCGAATTACATTCATAAATTCCTGAGCACATTCCTGCTAGTGCAATGACCGTTTTCATTTATGGAAGAAGATTACGTGGACAAAGTGGGGCTTAGTGGACTGGATGGACGGTGTCATGCGGCTCCAGCGCAGAGACCCCTGACAAGCTGACGTCCTCCGGAGGCCCCTCATCCAGGACAGCAACCCAATTCTCGGCTTCCGCAAGATGAGCAGTCTCAATCCGCTCCACCAGGTCCTCAAGCGTGCCTTGATTCGCACGCCATCTTTCAAGAATGCCGGTGAGTCGATCCGGCATAGTTCGTAATTCGGCAATGAGTGTGGCGTACCGTTCCAACTTGGTACTGGCGCCCAACACAAGGCTGAAGAATGCGACGATGATGACCCATGCGCTGTACCCCTGGTTGTGGGTGAAGGTTAAGACAATCGCAGCTAACGCCGCAATACTGGCCATGACATATTCCATTCTCAGCCACTGGGTTTGCATTTCAGAAAATTCTTTGGCGGCCCTTCGAAACGTACTGACCTTACGCGTGACACGCTCGGCGATATAAGCGTCCACATCGAGCGGCCCAAGTGGAGGCAACGATTTCGGATCTGGCTCCGCGAGGTATTTTTCGATCAATTTCACTTTTTCAAAGATGGCATCCCGGCGCCGCAACAGCGTGGCTTCGGGATTACCTCCAAGATGTCCGGAATAGGGACCAGTCGAAGTCCGGTAACGATACATTTCGCTCATGAGCGATGCCCCAGCCGCTGCGGCGAAGACCCAAGCCTGGGCGCGCTCCCTTTGCAGCCCTTTCGTCCTTATCACCAACACTAGAGCCAGTGCGGCCGCTCCGGCATAGCCAGCTAGTTGCGAAACTGCCGGATGCAAGGTATGCGTCTGCAACGCGACAGCTTCCAGGATTGCGCCGGCAAGAACCAATATGGCCATGAGCCTATAGCGCGCCCAATTACTGTCCTTCACCCTGAAGGCTGTCTCTGACCACCGTCGCTGGTCCAAAGCTACAGTTTCCAATATCGTCATACAATACTCCTTTCCGGTGCGCCTGCTGCAACGCTCTGGGCTTCATCTGGGGCGTCTGGCGCCATTCTGGGTTCAAGCAGGATTTCCTTATCGCCGAACAACCTTTCCGCAACGATTCCCTGTTCGTGACATGCCTTGATGAGCTTGTTTGACTCAACAATGGGACGCGATTGCTCCGTGTATTTGAGACTCATCATGTAGTTAAGCCACGGCTCCTGGCCCATGGCGTATACGTAGACATCGCGGCAGCCGAAGGTGTTCGCAATGTGCATTCCCTGTTCGCAATTCGAACCCGACAAGCGGCGCGACGCATCCATACCGCGGTCTAATTTTTGGGAGAGCAGCGGACCATAGAGCCACGTGAGCGGTGCTCCGTCACACTCCATACCAAGAAACAGGGCATCGATTTCTCCAATCTCCCGGCGCAGGTGCTGATACAACCTTGGTTCAATGGTGCACGAGTCCGCCGCGAACAGCAGTGAATGTGGGCCCATCTTCACCAGCCACGCCAGTTTCGTCTTGATGTTCAAATCGGCATGTTCTCCCATGAAGGGAAGACCGGTGATGCAAACTTTGCCGGCGTGGACTTCTTGCATTTCGTTGATTTCGATTACATTCTTGAATCCACAGTTTTCCAGCAGGAGCTTCAGCGAGGGATCCTGCAGATGGCCATCACCGTTGCGTGGAACAAGGATAGTTCTGATCTTGTGGCGAAGCTGAAGCAGGGTTTCGAAAAGAATGTGGTCCGGATGGCCGTGAGTAATCAGCACGTAATCAATATGATCGGGCAAATCGAGATATGTGAATCGAGAGATACTACTCTCATAGGTATAACTCAGCACCGGATCAAGCAGAATAGACACGCCCTGGGACTCGACAAGAATGCACGCGTGCCCAAAATAACGCCAGCGCACTCCGGGACCCATATAGTTGGGGTAAGCGGGCGGCGCTTGTTCGGTAAAGAAACTACGGACCAGAGCCTCGCTTTCGGGAGGAACTCTTAGCAGTTCCCGAATCTCCTCCCATGCCCGCGGTATTTCTTTCAATCGGAACAGCTCATCCACGACTTCATCCGAGAAACAAACTGGCAGATGGAAGCGATCTTCAGATTCGAACCTCGGCGTGCTCAAAATGAATGGCCGGTCATCGCTGCCGATGGTGGATAACATCAAGCTTTGCTGGGAACGATCATAAAACTCACTGCGATACAGAAGCGACTCAAACAACCGGAAGGAGGGCTGGTTGTTCAGGTCATAGACGAGTTCCACATACCCACGAAGTATGTCCGGCACCTGGGGATAGAGGGGATGCAGGCTGTAGCCTTTGGCGCTTCCCCGAACTAATTCATCTAAGGTCTTTAGCGCCGCAGACAGTTTGATCAGGGACGAACGGTCGCGCTTGATGCGGTCCCTCAGGGCCCGGACTTCCTCAACGTGCTTGCCATCCAGATCTACAAATGGCCCGCCCAGCAATTTGGGATTTTTGGCTGCAGAAGCATGGGCCTGCGGGTTGCTGATATATGAGTCCATAATGGGGATGTGTCTCTCTGTGATATTCCTGGCCGCATTCGCGGGCGGAATGAGCTGCGGCCACGCATACCAACGATCGATTAAAGGCTCGACCTGGATATTCTGACGTAAGTACAACGGCTCGCTATTCAGCATCATCTCTCCTTGTCAATTGGAATTTGCAGTGCTCGCGAATATTTTTATTGAATGTCATCCTTCGCCCACGTTGTCTGCTCTCTGCATGGTCACAACTTCCAGGAGGCAAATTGGTCATAATGACAATCTATCGGCAGTAGTCGCCAATCTCCTTGGAAATCAGCGACGCAAACTTTCGCGACCCTCGAGGCGCAAAATGCACTTCGTCGACAAAATCGCTACCTTCAAAATTCGCGACTCCTGGGTCTATGTACTTTATCCCTATTGAGGCAGCGGCACTCTTCAGGCTTGACTTTAATCCCTCCACCATAGGCACCGCATCTCCTTCTTTCACCAATGGCGAAAAAAGCTCGGGAGGATCGGACCAGCGACTGTTGGCTATCTGCCCTATGACAATCGTCTTTAGGCCCCTTGCTTCATTAATGGCCGCGATAGCTTTCACATGTTCAATAACAATAGCTTCCAGGTGCTCATCTCTACCGGCGACTGGCGGCTTTCCGAGGATGTCCGGCCACCATGGGACAGTGTCAAATCGCCTCTGTGCTATCTGGTTCAATAAAAACCCTAGCGGTGAGTATTGCGCAATGGCAAGATCGGGTTTACGTTGGGCCATAAGAAGAAGGTGATAGTCCGCATATCCGCTATCGAGATTTTCGATATGGGCATTATTAACCACATCATTCCAGCCAACATAATAGATGGCACAGACCGGCTTTTTCTTTAAGGTATCCTGATAAAAGGCAGTCTGTATCAAATTTTCTACTGTGGTATGACCAAGCACACCGAAATTAACAATAGTAAATTTATTGTTAAGGTCAGACTGTAAGTCCTCGGCCCAGGTCTCACCCTGAGTTACGCCCTGGTCATAGGCCGTTGATCCGCCATAAACAAAAATTAAATCCTTAGATAAATCACTCTTTGTTAGGTCCTTTCCTCTTGCCCCCACGGAATTGTGGACAAACGTAAGCTCCTGACCTTGCAGGGACGCCACATCTATTCCTGCGGCCTTAGCGCGAGCGTAAAAACGTCCAAATCGCAAGTGCTGTGTATAGTGCCAGTTCGGCCGTGGAACAAATTGCAGCAATGGATGGTAGATGAATGCGAAGTCTTTGTTCACATTGTCTTGGGTTGTTCTATAGTTTTCTGGAAAGAGAGAAGGGCTGATATTCAGAATGTAGCTTCCGAGCCCCAAGCCCAGCTCAATGGTGCACCAGACGAGAATCGCATAAGACAATTTGCTGATCTTACTGAAGGCAGCAGCAATGACAAGCAGGCAGGCGAGGTACAAAAAGAAGTAAAATCGCGCTGTTCCGATCTTCAGGCCACCACGCCAAAACATGAAGATGCAGGTCACGAATATTATGGCGAGCAAAAATAGATTTAATAAGAACGGAATTGCTATGCGAAAGTTAAACGGATGCCTCAAGCCATAGAATTCCTTGAGTTTTGCCAAGTTCATAAGTGTCTCTTAGTCCTTTTTCCCCGTTTCTTCAGAGACGGGGAATAGTGGCGATTACTTCCGTCCCATATTCGATAGGCGAGAAATAGAATAACGGCAAACAATCTACATTGGATAAAGGCAGAATCCTGACGCGTCGGACGCCCCGCCTCAAGGCCATTGCGCATGCTTCCAGACGTCCACGCATCTGATCGCTCAGGCCTTCTACCTGCAGTTCACTGGTGGGCCCGATCTCAAGCCATCTAAGTATGCCGCCATGTGCGCCGGGCACTCCGTTTTCTTCCGTCATGTAGATGAGTGCATCAGCATTCCAACTGGCAGCGCAAGCTGCGGCCATTTGATCGGGGTCTATCAAATGATCTTCCCCGGCCCAGCAAGAAAAATTCGAGAGGACGGGTATGCCCTTATTGCTGCAAATGATCTCCAGCCAACGAGGATCCATGTGTGCGACCTCCACTCTGAATCCAGTCTTGCCATTGCCAATGTACTGTTTGCGCAACTGGACTAAGCCAGCATCAGTGGCCCGTAACCCGATGCCGGTTACGTTCTGCTGTGACAGCAAGGTGGCGAGTATCCTGTTTTCGCGTTCTACGGCTGCAAACGCTGTGCATTCCGTGACGTGATTTCCGTTGCCATTGCTGCCTTCCCCGGCCACGGCGGCAGGCGGTCCAACCTTGGCACATTGGCCGTGGACCACTACAAGAAAATGGCCGTCGTGCACCAGATCCGCAACTGCACGGGCGAACCGGCGACCATCATCTCGCTGATCAATCGAGATCCCGGCAACTCTAATAACAAGCCTCATTTTGCACTTATGCGAAGTAGTAAGAAGGGCCGCGAAGCCCAATGGGGCCTCTTTTTTTCATCAGCTCAAGCTGCCAATCAAAGACCGGATTATTTTTCAGGACACGCATTGGGCTCTTTAGATCCATAGAACTTTCCTGAATTCAGTCCAGTTCATAGGCGTCTTTGTAGTTATTTCTGGCCAGGGATTTTTGTTGATCTGCTTTTTGCAAAATGGTATTGCCTATCGCCAACACATCCAGCTCTGTACCCATAAAGCAGCGAAAAGCATCTTCGGGGCTGCAGACAATTGGTTCACCCCGCACATTGAATGAGGTGTTGACCAGGACCGGGCAGCCGGTCAACTGCTTGAATTTGGAAATCAAGCGGTAGTATCTTGGATTAGTTTCTTCATGCACGGTTTGAATCCGAGCGGAGTAGTCCAGATGCGTGACCGCGGGAATTTCAGACCGCAGGACATTCAGCTTGTCAATGCCGAAGAGTTTTCTTTGTTCTTCAGACATGGCTAACTGTTTCGCTTGAACTACATTAGCAACCAAAAGCATGTACGGGCTGTCACTATCAAGCTCGAACCAATTGGGTAAGTCCTCCCGGAGTACGCTAGGCGCAAAGGGGCGAAATGACTCTCTGTACTTCACCTTTAGATTAAGCTGCTTTTGCATCGTTGGCGAGCGCGGGTCTGCGATAATGGACCGCCCGCCGAGAGCTCGCGGACCGAACTCCATCCGTCCCTGGTGCCAGCCGACTGCCTTTCCTTCCGCAAGCGCATGGGCAACGGAGCAAATCAGCTCTTCCTCGGATATTGTCCTGAAGACAGCTCCAGCTTTGATCAACCGTTGTTCAATTTCGCATTGACAGAATTCGGGGCCAAGAAATGCTCCCTTCATGCTGTCGCCTGGCTTGATGTCCCTTGGGTGATCGAGCATTAGATGGTAAGCGGCGAGGGCCGCGCCTAGTGCACCACCCGCATCACCCGCAGCAGGTTGAATCCACATGTCATCGAAGATTCCTTCTCGCAAGAGCTTCCCATTAGCAACGCAGTTCAGGGCTACACCACCGGCAAGGCACAAGTTCTTCTGTCGCGTCGTCCGTTGGACATTCTTGGCGAGCTTGATCACAATATCTTCGGTAACGGCCTGAATCGAAGCCGCAAGATCCATCTCGCGCTGCGTAAGTTCGCCCTCTGGATGTCTTGGCGGCCCGCCAAAGAGCGCATTGAATCGGCCGTTTGTCATCGTCAGGCCGGTGCAATATTCAAAATACTTCATGTCCAGATGGAAGGACCCATCTTCTTTAATATCGATGAGGTGGCTTTTGATTAGATCAACATAACGCGGTTCCCCATAAGGGGCCAGGCCCATAACTTTGTACTCGGCCGAGTTGACTTTGAAGCCAGTGTAGTAGGTAAAAGCCGAGTACAGCAGTCCGAGAGAATGAGGGAAGTGAATCTCTTTTTGGATCGACAAGTGATTGCCGCTACCATTAAAGACTGAAGTTGTTGTCCACTCGCCTACCCCGTCCATGGTAAGTATGGCCGCTTCTTCGAAAGGCGATGGAAAAAATGCCGATGCGGCATGGCTAAGATGGTGTTCGGAAAAGCATAAACGTTTCTGCCAGTCTATCTCCTCGCCGAAGCACTTTTTCAGATCGTCAACTATCACAGTTTTCTGGAAGAGTTTGTCTTTCACCCAAACCGGAAATGATGTCGCAAAGCTCCGAAACCCTCTTGGAGAAAACGCCAGATAGGTTTCGAATAGGCGTTCAAATTTAAGGAACGGTTTGTCATAGAAAATGACATAGTCGATATCCCTGGGCTGCAGACCAGATGAGCTTACACAATATTCCGCAGCTTTGGCGGGGAAACCGGGGTCGTGCTTCTTGCGTGTGAACCGTTCCTCCTGGGCAGCAGCGACAATATCGCCATCTGAGACCAGGCAGGCCGCGGAGTCGTGATAAAAAGCTGATAGGCCGAGAATATTCATCGATTAAAAGAGAGAGTAGATAAACGGCGCAACCACGGACGATTCCGCCAGGATTAATAAGGCGACAATTAGAATCATGACACCGACGACTGGAGTGATCCACGTTTTCTTGCGAATCCGCAGGAAGGCCCAGAGTTCTTTAATGAACATGCCCATAATCTTTTTACCTCTGTTGTTTTTTCGTTGAAGACGTTCGATCCAACTTCTGCTCGCCCGTAACACTCAAAACTGATTTTTGAACGACTCTGCTGCTTCAACCGGTGAAGTACGGTCAGTCCAATAGGAATTGGTCGTGCGACGCTTTAATCGAAGTTCATCCCGGCCAAATAGCCGGGTCAAAACGGAAACTGGAGTCACAATGGCAAAAAAAATAATTCCCATCACAATCGGGCTAGTAATCTTCCCGAGCCACTTGCCTAGATAAAACCAAGCCTTGTTGAGGGGCGCAAGAATCCGAGGATTCGTGAGTACGATTAGGCCAAACGCGCTACCCACCAGGAGGCAACCGCCATAGGCAGTCCAGTTCCAGTGTTTAGTGACTCCGCGTATCCCTAGAATGACGAAAGCGGCCGCGAACAGAAGTCCAAAGTTGCGCTCTGACGGAAGTTTTGGCGAAGAAGTTATGCTCATAGTCTGCAAAAAGCCTGGTTACTCATTTAACAGTTTGGGTTAGTTCCCCTAATAAATTCTTGTAGGAGCTCAGGAGGTCCTTAACGAACCCCAGAGAAATCGATTTTGAATTGTATTCCAGCTGAATATATCGTCCGTCAGGACCGGTCGCTGCAGTGCAAGTTAATGCGAACGGATACCGATCGACCACATAAGCACCCACAAAGCGTAATCCGCTTTCCTCCGGAATTTCCTTTGAGTTCCAGAAATTCAAATACCTGAACGCTGAATAAAAAAGCTCTTGTCCGCCATTATCGTTAATGAGTTCTGTAAGTGGATAAGAAGCATACGGCTGAATATCTATCAGATCTTTCTGTACAATCTCCGCTTGCTCCAATAGCGGGAGTTTCTTACGTGAAACGACTGGCGCTACATTCCAGAAGAGCCCGACTGCCGAGAGAGGATCGGCCAGATATTCTGATCTGCCGTTGGAGATCACTCCGGTTGTCACCACTGGACCACCCGACCACTGCCGCAAGAGTTCCAACCACGCGGCGAGCAGCAGCGCCTGCATGGAGACAGCATGCTGCTGCGCAATGCGCTCCAATGCCTGGTTCTGCTCCGGCTCAAGCTTCGATATGACAATTGGATCATTCGTCTCAGCTAAAGCGGGCAAAACAAAATCGGGGAGAGGCGGGAACTGCACGTCCCGTAAATAGGAACGCCAGAATTTTGCAGCCTGTTCCGAATGGGCGACCGCATGTTCAAAGTTAACAAATTCATGATAAGTGCCATCGGGACTTCCGAGATCAGGAGTCCTGCCGGATTTTATGTCTGCATATGCCTGCAGCAGATGGTTGAGAAAGATCTGATGTCCCCAACCATCCATAATGGCATGATGGCAGGAAAACAACACGCTGAATTGGGTGGCTGAGCGGAGAAATACAACGATGCGAAACAGCGGCGCATCCATGTTGGCTGGATCAAAAAGGCTTATCCGATCGGCTTTGACCTGGTCTGCAATGTAAGCATCTTGAGCAGCGCCATCCAAATGAGAAATATCCGTAGTAATTATTTTCCAAGGCAATGCACTCCTCACGCATTGCAACGGCGGAGAGCTTTTGAGGTAAAAAACTGTCCTTAAAATCGGATGACGATTTATGACCGCCTTAAAAGCAGCCTCCAGGAGATCCCTGGAAAAATTCTGATCTTCAAGATGGAAGCATTCCTGGATGTGGTAAATGCCATCTGCGCCCTGATTTTCTGCATACTTCTGCAATACAAAAGTTTGAATTCCAGATATGGGATAAAAATCAATGACGTCAGAAGGCAACAAAGAAATATCCAGTTCCGGCAACAAGGCCTCTGAAACACCATCGGGAAAGAGTTCGTAACGGCGCTCCTGCTGGAGCGCCTTGCGTAAACTACGAATCGTCTGACAGCGCAGGACATCCATAGCACGAATGCTTATCCCATAGCGCCGCGCCTCGTGGACTACCTGTATGACTCGCAGTGAATCGCCCCCCAGTACGAAGTAATTGTCATCCACATTGACGCTTTCCTTTCCAAGCACTTTTCGCCAGACTGCTAAAAGATTTTCTTCAATTTCGTCGACAGGTACGCCAGCGCCGCCGGAAGGTTCTGCGGCGGGAGACAGCCCCCGTCGATCCACCTTGCCATTGGGAGTAAGTTTGAACCGATCCACGCAGGTGAATACATTCGGAACCATGTAACTGGGCAATGAGTCCGAAACAAAGCGCCGCAATTCCTGTGGAAGAACTTTATCCTGACCCACAGCTACCCATGCCGCAAGCAGCTTGCCGCCGTTCTTATCAGGTATAACCATGGCTATGGCGGCTTGCACATGCGGATGACGGCAAAGTACAGCTTCCACCTCGCTCAATTCGATCCGATATCCGCGGACTTTTACCTGACCGTCAGTTCTTCCAAGAAATTCGAGAGCACCATCGCTACGGCGGCGTGCACGGTCGCCCGTCAAGTACATGCGGGCACCAAAAATGGACTGGAACGGATCAGGAAGAAAGCGCTCTGCAGTCAGGTCCGTCGCACCGATGTATCCCCGCCCCACATGATTGCCACCAATATAAAGATCACCTGGAACCCAGGCCGGAACTGCTGTGAGCGATTGATCGAGCACATAAGCCGAGACTCCAGCGCGCGGCCATCCTATGGGGGCTTCTGCGGTATTGAAACATTCCTTCTCCGGTTTCGCAGAGGCGGCGATTACCCCGACTGTTGTTTCGGTCGGGCCGTATTCGTTCACGACCCTGCACCCAGGGGCAATTTTCTGCACCATCTGCGTTAATTCCCATGTAAGCGGCTCGCCACCCACGACGAAAACACGGCAGCTAAATGTCGCTTCCGCCGGAAATGCTTGACACAGCGCTTGCAGATGGGCAGGAACAATCTTGATGCACTCTACGGGCGTTCGCTGGAAGTATTCCGCTAAGGCCGTCATGTCCCTGGAGTTGGTAGATGGAATCACATGAAGACAACCACCGGAAGTCAGGGCCGCAAAGACGGGAGTATGGCCCAGGTCTGCGGCCATGGTTGAAACCAGGGCATAGCTGGCCCCATCGGGCAAATCCAAGTCAGCTCTGAGTGCGCGCACATACGCCATAAGCTGGCGATGTTCGATGGCCACGCCTTTTGGATTACCGGTAGAGCCAGAGGTAAAAATCACATATGCCAACTGTTCGGGAAGGATTTTTATTTCAGATGCCTGAACAGTATTTGTGTCCCCATGAGGTTCATCAATATGAATAATGGGGATGTTAAGCCGCTGCCAGGCAGGATCTGTGCCATTTTCCACCAGTGCAGCAATCGCCGCAGACTGCGCGATCATATATTTGATCCGTTCCGCCGGAGTATCAGGATCAACAGGCAACCACGCAGCACCAGATTTCAGTACCGCAAAGATTGCAACGATGAAATCAAGAGAGCGTTGCGCCACAATGGCAATTACGGTATCTGGCGCAGCGCCTATTTTCCGTAAGCGAGCGGCCAGCAAAGCGGCGCGCCGATTCAGTTCAGCATAGGTAATCTGCTGATCTCCGCAAACCGCGGCCACCCGTTGCGGCACGCGCGCACACTGCTCCTCGATCCACGCATACACGCCGTGAGCAGCACTCTCTTCAACAGATTTTGCAACCAGCAGTGGAGAAACCATCGCAGAGCTCAGGGTGAAATCACGAAGAGAGCGGGCCGGATCAGCCGTAACTTGGCTCAAGAAGTCCGTGTAGTACTCGGCGATGAAAGTTATCTCCTGCTCATCGAAAATAGATTTATTCCAAGCAAATTTGAGGGCCTTTAGATAGCCATTTTCAATATCCACTGTGAGCATGAGTTCAAAAGGTTCCAGGCGCTCTTCCAGTGATGTGATCTCCCAATCTATTGTGCCCACCGGCGGCAATGGAGTGGCCGGGCTCACATTAAAAACCAATGGTAGGCGGCAGCGTTGTGGCGATTCGGCGGAAAGAAATGTTTCTGCATCAAAATACGCCTGCTCATACCTGGCCAATTCCAAAGCTGTACTGACTTTCTGAACGAACTGAACAAAAGTCTGGTCCTGTTCAAGAGTGGCAGCTACGGGCATTGGCTTGGCAAACAAGCCGATAGCGTCCCGCAGCTCGGCAGGCGTGCGTCCATCCACTGTTACACCGATCAAAAACTGTTCCAAGCTGCTTAGGCGGCTAATAAGAAGTTGATATATGGCGAAGAGAACAGCTTCGGTGGGGGCCCCTGCCTGACGAGTTACTGTCGACAAGGAAATTCTGTTGGTGAAGTCACGAACAAGGACTCCGGGAGTGAAGTTTACGGACTCTGAGTTCCTCCGTTCAAATGGCAGATGCGGGAAGCGCAACTCCGAGAAATCTGCCACCTTCCAGTAGCAGTCATGCTTTTTGGCTTCACCTTCAAGGATCTGGTTTTGCCATTCTGAAATGTCCGCATACTGCAGAGTTTCACTACCCTCTAACGGATCGGAGGAGTACGTATTGCGCAGTTGGCGAATCATTGCAACCAGCGCGGTCGCATCAGCACAGAGTCCGGAGGAAGTCACAAGCAGAGAATGTAACTCGTCCGAGACATGCAGGAGAGTAAAGTTCACTCCTGAATCCGCAGCAGTGTATCGCGCCTGATCTCGCAGGACTTCAGCAATCGATTCGACTGCTGATTCAAGTGCCACGGACCGTTGTTCGTTCAATCCTGCGGCAACATCCCCGATCACCTGCACCGGCGCCTTGGTGCCCGGCAGGACCACAAACCGTGTTCGTAATATTTCGTGCATGCTCCGCAGGCTGCGAATAGCTTCATCAAGCCGTTCGGCACTTAACGGCCCAGTGATCCTGACATGACATTGCGCGCAGAATGCAACCTGCGGATTTTGCTGGATAAATCCCCAGAGCCTTCTCTGTTGGGGAGAGACCCGAAACCCTTCAGGAGATTCAACCTGAAGCTGCGCAGTCGAAGTCATAATGAGTTCTCCTGATCGCCTGAATAAGGTTCGGTCATACCGACAATGATCTTGCGCGGGCCTCGGAACGCTGAGCGACCATGGGCCACGAGCATGTTGTCCAGCAGCAGCAGATCATGTTCCTGCCAGGGAAACTTGATGGTTTCCTGTTGATAAATATCGCGGAGAATATCCAGGACGTCAGGCTCGATCCGGCTGCCATCGCCGTAGTAAGTGTTGTAAGGAAGGTCTTCCTCGGCCAGATCGGCCTGAAGCCCGGCACGGATTTCCGGCGCGAGGGTAGAAACATGAAAGAAGGTCGCATGGTTGAACCACACGGTTTCTCCAGTCACGGGATGCCGGCGAATCGCGCAGCGCCGTTGCCGGATGCGCAGGCGGTCTCCGGAAAGCCACTCGGTTTGAATGCCATTCTTAAGGCAGTGCCGGTCAACCTCCTCTTTACTCTCGGTCTGGAATGCCGTCTGCCATGGGAGGCCATATCCGGTGCCGAAGTTCCTGACCAGCATCCAGCCATCGCGAGCGAAGCGCTCACGCACCTTCTCCGGTATACGCGCTAAAACACGGCGCACATCGGCAATCGGCGTCTCCCCATCCTCCTGAGGCGCGGTTACGCAGAAAAACATGATTTTCAGGGGCCATGTAGAAGAATATGAGTTTTCGTTATGCAGAAAAATGATGTGTTCGGGCGGATACTCCGTCGAGGTATAGATGTTCCCTTCCACCCGGCTCCGTGGCGATGTTTGCTCTTTATACGCAAGCGGCTCGCCTGAGACTGCGGTAACGAATTGTTGAAATTCGGGAGCAGAGGAAATCCGGAAATTCCGAAACAGCAACCCGCCATGTCGCAATAATAAAGATTGAATGAATTCACGATGTGTACCGGCCCAGGAGATCAAATCCAGGTCTTCTACAGTGGGCAGCAGGGCCAGAGGAAGGTCTGTTTCAGGAAGTAGTCTCTCGGTCTGCACCAGATCGTCCTGGCTGAGCTTTCTGGCTTTACGCAGCCCTGTGACCTTTGGTAGCAAAGCAGATGCGGTTTTCATGGATTTCACCTCGATTCGTTCAAAGCTGCGCGCCGCCGAACGGTGCGTAATTGTTGTCCCTGTTGCTGGGATTGGCCACGCTTACGCGCGAGTTCGCTTTCCTGCTCAAAGCGCATAGCTTTCTCCAGCAGCTCAGAGATAGTTAATTCAGGGTTTTCGACGATCACGCGGACTAACTCCGCAAAGGTTTCTAACATGCCAGTGATGGTTGATTGCTGGAACAGACCGCCGTTATAGGTCAGTGCCAATTCCAGGCCAGCATCGGTGGGGAAAGCATTCAGGTGAAGATCGAACCTCGCCTGTCCGGCATCTGTTTCTATAGCTTTGCTATTTACCAAGCCGGCAAATTCCAGCTTATCGTTGATTTTAGCCAGCATGTTGAACATGACCTGGAACACCGGATTTTTTCCCGGATCGCGCACGACTTGTAATTCCTCAACCAACTTTTCAAACGGCAGAGCCTGATGGGCATAAGTGGCGACGGCGTTGAGACGGACCTGATCGACGAGCTGCGTGAACCGTAATTGAGCATCAAATCTGGTGCGGAAGACTACGGTGTTCAAGAAGATGCCAATCAATCCTTCCGTCTCAAGCTGGGTGCGGTTTGAAACTGGAGAACCTATCAGGATGTCTGATTGCCCGCTGTAACGGAATAGCCAGACATTCATAAGGGCGAGCAAGGTCATGAATTCTGTGGCGCCGAGCTGCTGGCTGAGTTTCGTCAGTTCCGAGTAGAGTTGAGGAGACAAACATAGCGTGCTCCTGCCGGCATCAAGCGACCGCACGGAAGGGCGTGGGAAGTCGGTTGGCAGCTCGAGAGATTGCGGAGCACCCTCCAGGGTTTGCCGCCAATACTGGACGTGGCGCTCGAGGACCTCGTCGCGGAGCCACGCCCGCTCCCATGCCGCCACATCCGCGTATTGCAGCGGCAATTCCGGCAGAGGAGACGTGCCATGGTCCAGGAATGTGCTGTAGAGGACATTGAGCTCTCTTATAAGGATAGGCACAGACCACGCATCACAGATGATATGGTGCACAGTAAGGCAAAGGACATGCTCCTGCTCTTCCGTCACGTATAGTGCTACGCGGAACATGGGGCCATGGGTCAGATCAAACGGCTTCTGGATGTGCGCATCTGCCAACCTGCGCAGCTTTTCCTCCCGGAACTCTTGCGGCACGTCTCGCAGGTCAACCTTTTCAATGGGCACATGCGCAGGAGGCGAGATCTTCTGATATGGGTAACCGTCAACCGCCGGAAAACTGGTACGAAGAATTTCATGACGCCGAACGATTTCATCCAGAGCAGCGGAAAGGACTTCAATGTTCAAGGATCCTTTCAGGCGCAACAGGGTAGGAATATGGTGTACGCGGCTTCCCGGCTCAATCTGATCCAGGAACCAGAGCCGTTGCTGCGCGAAAGAAAGTGGAAGCGGCTCTTTACGCGAGCTACGCGTTATTCGCGGAGGAGCAAAACCGTCATTTATCCCACCGGCATCCTGAAGTTTCTTTGCCAAAGCTGCTATCGTCGGCTGTTCAAACATGGCTTGGACCGGCAACTCCAGACTCAAAGCTTCACGGATACGCGCGATGACTTGAGTAATACTGAGAGAGTGGCCGCCAAGCCTGAAGAAGTTATCGTGGATTCCAACCCGCTCAACGCGCAATATGTCAGCCCACAGCTCTGCGAGAAATTTTTCCTGTGGTGTCCGCGGCGCTACATAGGCTTCATCGCGCCGCATTGTTTGGGTTGAGATTGCGGTGAGTGCGCGGCGATCAATCTTCCCGTTGAAATCAAGCTCGAACTCATGAAGCTGGACAAATAACGCCGGCACCATATACTCCGGCAATTTTGCCTGCAGATACTCACGTAAGCTATTCATCCACAGCCATTCTGTACTTTGCTGGTCATTGTTGTTATCTACCGCCTCAATTACTACATAAGCCACCAGCCGCTTCTCCCCGGTTGTATCTTCGCGCGCTATTACTACGGCCTGGCGCACGCTGTCATGCTCCTCCAGCGCCGCTTCGATCTCACCAAGTTCAACGCGGAATCCGCGAATCTTGACCTGATGATCCGCACGCCCCAGAAACTCCAGGTTGCCATCTTCCAGCCATCGCGCCAGGTCGCCGGTCCGATAAAGCCGCTCTCCGCTTCTGCCGCTCAACCCGTCTGGAACGAACATCTCTGCCGTCAGATCACCCCGATCCCAATACCCTCTGGCCAGCCCGACTCCTGCGAGACACAGCTCTCCAGGCACTCCCACTGGCACGGCCTCCATCCCCTCATCCACCACATAGACCCGTATGTTCGCAATCGGCTTGCCGATGGGCACGCTGCTGTGGCTATCCTCCGCCATGCACTTCCAGTACGTCACATCGATCGCCGCTTCAGTTGGACCATACAAATTATGAAGCTCTGCCCATGGCATGCCGGCCAGGCACCGGCGCGCGAGCTCAGCCGGTAAGACTTCACCGCTGCACACCACCCGCCGCAGACTTCTGCACTGCTTCAGCCTCTCCTCATCGAGAAACACCGCCAGCATCGAGGGGACAAAGTGCAGCGTCGTGATCTGCTGCTCCTCGATCAGTGCGGCCAGATATCCGGGATCCTGATGTCCGCCTGGCCGGGCCACTACCAACTTCGCCCCTTCCATAAGAGGCCAGAAGAATTCCCACACCGAAACATCGAAGCTGAATGGGGTCTTCTGCAGCACGACATCCTCGGACTTTAATCGGTACTCTTCCTGCATCCACAGCAGCCGGTTCAGCAGCCCACCGTGGGTGTTCATGACTCCTTTAGGCCGGCCGGTGGATCCGGACGTATGAATAATGTAGGCGAGGTTCTCCGGCAGCAAATTCACATCGGGGTTCTCGGTTTTCTGCTCGGTGATCCGCCTCTGCTCTTCCGCTCCATCTAAAACAAGCACCGGGCCGGCAACGTGAGACAGCTGTTGCCGCAGGCGCTGCTGCGTCAACAACACTTTGACCTGCGAACTCTCAAACATGTAGCTCAATCGCTCGGGTGGATAATCCGGATCCAGGGGAACATAGGCGGCTCCGGCCTTTAGCACACCCAGCAGACCGATCACCATCTCCAGGCTCCGTTCCACCATCACACCGACGCGCGTCTCTGGTCCGACACCCAACTCCTTCAACCGCCAAGCCAGTTGGTTAGCGCGAGCATTCAATTCGTGGTAGCGAAGTTGCACTGTTTCATACTCAACCGCCATCGCTTCTGGGGTTCTGGCGGCCTGTTCTTCAATCAGGCCGGGCAAGCACTTTCTTCGCGGAAACTCTACAGTTGTCCGGTTCCATTCCTCGATAACCTGTTTGCGCTCATTGGCAGCCATGAGCGGAAGCACGTCAATAGATTGGGATGGGTTGGTGACGATACTGGTCAGCAATGCCCGATAATGATCGATCATCCGGCCAATGGATGCGGCAGCAAAGAGATCTGTGTTGTATTGCAGCGCAGCGGCCAGTTTTCCGGTTCCATCTTCTCCGAGTTGCAGCAACAGATCGAATTTCGATGTCCCATTATCAAAATTGCTAAAGGGTTGGAGTTCCGCGGCGCCCAGTCGGAGGTCAGACTGCGGCGCATTTTGCAAGCCGATCATCACCTGGAAAAGTGGCGTGCTGCCCAGATTCCGTTCCGGCGATATGACCTCGACCAGCTTCTCAAAGGAAATATCCTGGTGAGCGTAAGCTTCCAGCGTCACTTTCCTTACCCTCTGCAGCAGTTCGATAAAGCTCGGCGTCCCGGAAAGGTCCACTCGGAGCACCAAAGTGTTGACGAAGAAGCCAATCAATCTTTCCGTATCACTGCTGCTCCGCCCCGCGATCGGCGTTCCCACTGCTATATCGTATTGGCATGTGTAACGGCAAAGCAGCGCTTGAAAGGCTGCCAGCAGCACCATAAATAAGGTTGCGCCCTGCTCCTGGGCCAGCTTCTTCAGTTGGCTCGTAACGTTTACCTCTATCACAAACTCGCACACGGTCCCCCTTTGGCTCTGTGAGGTGGGCCGGGGCCGGTCGGTGGCCAACTGCAACATACTGACGCCTGCCAACTGTTGTTTCCAATACGCCAGTTGCCGCTCCAGCATCCCTCCTTCCAGACACTCCCGTTGCCAGACGGTGTAGTCTGCGTATTGAATAGGCAGTTCCGGCAAGGGTGAAGACCGGCCTCCACTAAATACGTCGTAAAGAACCGATACTTCTCCGATCAGTACTCCCATGGACCAGGCATCAGAAATGATGTGGTGCATGGTAAACAGAAGCACATGGTTCAGCCCGCCCAGCCACAACAGCTTTCCCCGCATCAACGGTGCTTGCTGGAGATCAAACGGCTGTTGCGCCTCTTCCCGCGCCAGCCGCATAGCTTCTGCTTCTCGTTCCTCTTCTCCGGCTATACCGGTTAGGTCCAGAATTTGCAGCCGAACATTGACTTGATCCTCAATGACTTGCTGCGGCTCGCCCCGCACCGCCACAAAGCGCGTGCGCAGCGTCTCATGCCGGCGCGCAATTTCTTGCAACGCCTTCTCCAATACGTCCACATCCAGCTTCCCTCGTATCCGTAACGCACCGGGTATGTTGTAGGTCGCTTTCCCAGGGATGAGTTGATCGATAAACCACAATCTTTGCTGGGCAAATGACGCAGGGAAAAAGACCACTTCCTCTGCCGGTGACTGGCGGAGATCAGATAGGGACGATGTCATGGCTGGTTTTGTACCTGAAACTTCTGGCTGTGCTTCCTGAAACCTTAATTTCCGTATTTGTTCAGTTGGCTGCCCGCAACGAAGCAGCCTTGCGCTCTACTCGCTTGATGGCCGGCAGAAGATGCGACGGCGCACCGTTGATTCCAGCTTGCAGCGCTTGATCTATTGCTTCAGCCAACTGGGCGATGGTGGGCGATTCGAATATTCGCTGTAACGGAATATTCAGTTTGAAGCCTTCGCGAATGCGAGTAGCCAACTGCACGGCCATGAGAGAATGCCCACCGATCTTAAAGAAGTTGTCATGAACTCCTACACGTTCCCGGCGCAACACCTCTTGCCACAGGCGGCACAGCGTTTCTTCCGTGGCGTTCCGCGGTCCCACATATTCTTGCTCCGGCGTATCCGTATCCGGTTGCGGCAGGTTATTCCGGTCGATCTTTCCGTTGTGGTTCAACGGGAACTTCTCCAACTGCACATACGCGCTTGGCACCATATACTCCGGCAACTTGCCGAGCAGATGCTCCCGCAACTCGCTGATCCGCAGTTCCACTCTCCTGCTCCCGTTGTCGCTCTTCTCGTCCTGCAGTTCGGACACCACATAAGCCACCAGTCGCTTGTCGCCTGCCTCGTTCTCCCGCGCGATTACTACGGCCTGACGCACGCTGTCATGCTCCTGCAGAGCGGCTTCGATCTCGCCCAGTTCAATGCGGAATCCGCGAATCTTGACCTGATGATCCAGCCGGCCCAGGTACTCCAGGTTCCCCTCCTCTAGCCATCGCACTAGGTCCCCAGTCCGATACAGCCGCTCTCCGCTCTTGCCGCTCAACCCGTCAGGAACGAACTGCTCCGCCGTCAGATCGCCTCGTCCCCAATACCCTCGCGCAAGTCCTACTCCTCCAAGACACAGCTCTCCAGGCACTCCCACTGGTACTGGCTGCATTCCCTTGTCCGCCACATACACGCGCATGTTCGCGATTGCCTTTCCTATCGGTACGCTGGCATGGGTATCGTCCGCCAAGCACTTCCAGTACGTCACATCGATCGCCGCTTCTGTTGGACCATACAAATTATGAAGCTCCACCCATGGCATGCCGGCCAGGCACCGGCGCGCAAGCTCTTGAGGCAATGCCTCTCCACTGCACACCACCCGCCGCAGACTCTTGCACTGCTTCAGCCTCTCCTCATCGAGAAACACCGCCAGCATCGATGGGACAAAGTGCAGCGTCGTGATCTGCTGCTCCTCAATCAGCGCGGCCAGATAGGCGGGATCCTGATGTCCGCCTGGCCGGGCCACCACTAACTTCGCCCCTTCCATAAGAGGCCAGAAGAATTCCCACACCGAAACATCGAAGCTGAATGGAGTCTTTTGCAGCACGACATCCTCGGACTTTAATTGATACTCTTCCTGCATCCACAGCAGCCGGTTCAGCAGCCCGCCATGGGTGTTCATGACCCCTTTGGGCCTACCCGTTGAGCCGGACGTATATATAAGGTAGGCCAGATTCTCCAGTTCAATCGCAACATTCAGGTTGTTCTCTTTTTGTTCAGCCATTCGGGACCGTTCTTCATCCCCATCCAGCTCCAACACCTTGCCATCAAAAAGCGGCAGCTGTTGTCGCAGGCGCTGCTGCGTCAATAACACTTGGATTTGCGAACTCTCAAACATGTAGCTCAATCGCTCGGGTGGATAGTCCGGATCCAGGGGAACATAGGCGGCTCCGGCCTTTAGCACACCCAGCAGACCGATTACCATCTCCAGGCTCCGTTCCACCATCACACCGACGCGCGTCTCTGGTCCGACACCCAACTCCTTCAACCGCCAAGCCAGTTGGTTAGCGCGAGCATTCAATTCGCAGTAGCGAAGTTGCACTCTTTCATACTCAACCGCCATCGCTTCTGGGGTTCTGGCGGCCTGTTCTTCAATCAGGCCGGGCAAGCACTTTCTTCGCGGAAACTCTACCGTCGTCCGGTTCCATGCCTCGATAACCTGCCTGCGTTCATTGGCAGCCAGGAGCGGAAGCACGTCAATGGATTGGGATGGGTTGGTGACGATACCGGTCAGCAACATCCGGAAATGATCTGTCATCCGGCCAATTGTTGCCGCGTCAAAAATGTCCGTGCTGTATTGCAATGAACCCGTCAGTTTCCCGAATCCATCTTCTCCGAGCTGCAACAACAAATCGAATTTCGATGTCCCATTGTCAACAATGTTAAAGGGTTGGAGCGTCGCGGCGCCTAGTCGCAAGTCGGACTGGGGCGCATTTTGCAGAACAATCATGACCTGGAAAAGTGGCGTGCTACCCAGGTTCCGCTCCGGCGATATGACCTCGACCAGCTTCTCAAAAGGAACGTCCTCGTGAGCGTAGGCCTCCAGCGTCACCTCCTTTGTCCTCTCCAGCAGTTCGGTAAAGCTGGGGGTACCGGAAAGGTCCACTCGCAGCACCAAAGTGTTGATGAAAAAGCCAATCAGCTTTTCCGTTTCCCCGCTGCTGCGCCCGGCGGCCGGCGTTCCTACTGCTATGTCGTGTTGTCCGCTATACCGATAGAGCAAAACCTGAAATGCGGCTACCAGAACCATAAATAAGGTAGCGCTTTGCTCTTCCGCCAATTTTTTAAGGTTCTGAGTAACATTTGCACCTATCACAAAGTCGCAGGTTGCTCCATTTTGGCTCTGTGAGGTTGGCCGGGGCCGATCGGTGGGCAACTGCAACATGCTGCTTCCCCCCAGTTGCTTCTTCCAATAGGCTAGTTGCTGCTCCAGCACTCCTCCTTCCAGCCACTCCCGCTGCCACACGGTGTAGTCTGCGTATTGAATAGGCAGTTCCGGCAAGGGTGAAGACCGGCCTCCGCTGAATGCGTCATAAAGGACCGATACTTCTTCGATCAGTACTCCCATGGACCAGGCATCAGAAATGATGTGGTGCATGGTAAACAGAAGCACATGGTTCAGCGCACCAAGCCGCAACAGCTTTCCCCGCATCAACGGTGCTTGTTGGAGATCAAACGGCTGTTGCGCCTCTTCGCGCGCCAGCCGCATAGCTTCTGCTTCTCGTTCCTCTTCTCCGGCTATACCGGTTAAGTCCAGAACGTGCAGTTGAACATTGACTTGATCCTCAATGACTTGCTGGGGCTCGCCCCGCACCGCAACAAAACGCGTGCGCAGCGTTTCATGCCGGCGCGCAATTTCTTGCAACGCCTTCTCCAATACGTTCACATCCAGCTTCCCTCGGACGCGTAACGCACCGGGGAGGTTATAGGTTGCTCTCCCGGGAGTGAGTTGGTCAATAAACCACAATCTTTGCTGGGCAAATGAAGCAGGAAAGCACACCATTTCCTGTGCCTTTAGCTGGCGGAGATCAGATACTGTCAAAGTCATGGCTACCTGGGCGTATTTACGAGAGTTTTGGAAGATCCTGATTTGGGTTTTTTCAATCAATCCACATTTACCACAGCGGCCTTGCGCGCAACCCGTTTGATGGCCGGTCGGCTATATGAGGACGCACCGTTCGCACCGTTTGCGCCGTTCGTTCCGATGGTTTGCTTGATTTGATCAATTACTTCAGCCAACTGGGCGATGGTCGGGGATTCGAACATCCGGCGTAACGGAATGTCAACCTTGAAGGTTTCACGCATCCCGGTAGCCACCCGCGCGGCCAGAAGAGAATGCCCGCCGATCTTAAAAAAGTTGTCGTGAATTCCCACACGTTCGCGTCGCAATACTTCTTGCCACAGCCCGCAAAGAGTTTCTTCTGCGGCATTTCGCGGCCCTACATATTCTTGCTCCGAAATATGCATATCCGGTTGCGGCAGGTTCTTGCGGTCGATTTTCCCATTGTGGTTCAGCGGCAGTCCTTCCAACTGCACGTATGCACTTGGCATCATGTATTCCGGCAATTTACCCAGCAGGTGCTCTCGCAGTTCGCTGATTTGCAGTTCCGCTCTCCTGCTGCCGTTGACGCTCTTCTCGTCCTCCAACTCGGGCACCACATACGCCACCAGCCGCTTATCCCCCGTTTCATCCTCCCGCGCTATTACTACGGCCTGACGCACGCTGCCATGCTCCTGCAGCGCCGCTTCGATCTCGCCCAGTTCAATGCGAAACCCGCGAATCTTAACTTGATGATCCGCACGCCCCAGGAACTCCAGGTTCCCATCCGGCAGCCAGCGCGCCCGATCGCCCGTGCGGTACATGCGCGCACCAGCGCACACGCTGAACGGGTTCGGTACGAACTTCTCCGCCGTCAGATCCGGCCGGTTCAAATAGCCTCGCGCCACTCCTGCGCCAGCTAGATACAGGCCTCCTGGAACTCCGACGGGTAGAGGAGTGTTGTTCTCGTCAAGGACATATACCTGATCATTCGTAATTGGCTTGCCGATGGGCGGCAACAGCGGCCATTCTTTGGGAGCAGACTGCAAGCGGTGCGCAGTCACCACATGACATTCAGTTGGGCCATACTGGTTTTCCAGCATGGCTATGGACAAACGATCGAAGAAGCGTTGCAGGGCAGGGGTAACTTTGAGCTGCTCCCCAGCAGTTATCACTTCACGCAAACTTGCAGATTCCCATTCAGCCACACACGCGGCTTCAGCCAATCCCTGCAAGGCGATAAACGGCAGAAACAACCTTTCGACTTCTTTCTCGCACAGGACTTTCCACAACTCTGAAGGGTCACGACGAGTGTCATTGCCGATCAATACAAGGGCCCCCCCGGAAGACAAGGTCACGAATATTTCCTGAAAGGAAACGTCGAACGTTAACGGAGTAAACTGCAAAGTACGTCGCGGGCCGGGGCTCGACATCAATTGCCAGCCCACCAGATTGCACAGCGGGCCCTGCGTCATCCCTACACCCTTGGGCCTGCCTGTAGAGCCTGAAGTATAGAGAACATACGCCAGGTTCTCCGGATCGACATGCGATCTATCCGCATTAGCATCGTTTTGTTCTTCCAGAACCTTTCCCAGACTGGGCGAATCAATGCATATCACATGACCGTTAAAACTGCCGAAGATATCGCGGAGCCGTTCCTGGATCAGCAGGAAATTGAGTTGAGCATCCTGCAGCATGTAGGCTAGCCGTTCAGCCGGGTACTCTGGATCGAGGGGCATATAGGCTCCACCCGCCTTCAGAATGCCCACAACCCCGACCACCATCTCTATACTCCGCTCCGTGCAGAGGCCGACTACCACATCCGGCCCCACTCCCAACTTCCTCAGATAATGGGCTATTTGATTGGCACGCCGATTCAACTCCTCGTAGTTGAGCTGCCGGTCCTCATCGACCACCGCGATCGCCCGCGGCGTCCTCACAACTTGCTCTTCAAACAGCTCGTGTAAGCACTTGTCCCGCGGATACTGCAGCTCCGTGCGGTTCCAGTCCTCCACCACCTGCTTTCTTTCTTTATCCGTCAACAGGGGCAGCCAGGCAATGGGTTGCTTCGGATTCGCCGCAATACCGCTGAGCAACATCTGGTAATGCTCGATCATCCGGCCAATGGTGGTCGCGTCATACATCTGCGTGAAGTACGTAACGTAACCTTCCATTCCGGCACTGGTCTCTACCAGAATCAGCGAAATCTCGAATTGAGCTGCGCCGTTATCTAGCTCAAGAGGCGTCATCTTCGCCGCCCCCAATTCAAATGCCGTCCAGGGAACATTCTGGAGAACAAACAGCACCTGAAACAGAGGTGATCTGGCTAGGTCCCGCTGCGGCAGCAGCACTTCCACCAGCTTCTCAAAGGGTACGTCCTGATGGGCATATGCCTCCAAGGTGGTTTCCTTGACTTGCCGCAATAATTCCAGCGAATCTGGTTGGCCGGAGAGATCGGCCCGCAATACCAGCGTATTAATAAAGATACCGATTAACCCCTCGGTCTCGGTCCGCATGCGTCCCGCGATGGGTGATCCGACCGCGATGTCAGATTGCCCGCTGTAACGCCCAAGCAGCGACTGAAAAGCCGCCAACAGAATCATATAAAGGGTGGCGCCTTGTTTCCGGCTCAGAGTTCTCAATGATTCCGTGAGTTCCATAGGTACCGCGAAACGACTAATGGCTCCGTCAGGGCGCTGGATACCGGTCCGCGGCCGGTCGGTAGGAAGCATCAGAGGTTCCACCCCGGCAAGTTTTCGCTTCCAATACTCCAATTGTTTTTCCAGCAACGGCCCACTCAACAACTCGCGCTGCCACGCGCTGAAGTCGGCGTATTGAATATCCAGCTCGGGCAGGGGAGAAGGCTGCCCATTGGTATAGCTGCTGTAGATCGCCGCGACCTCCTTCAGCAGCACAACCGTGGACCAGGAATCAGCCACGACATGGTGCATGTTGAAGACCAGCACATGGTCCTGGCTGGCCAGACGCAGCAATTTCATTCGGAACACCGGTCCACGCGCCAGATCAAAGGGCCGTAGCGCGTCCTCTTGTGCCAGTCTTTGCGCTTCCACCACACGCTCTGCTTCCGGAAGATGGCCCAGATCGGTCACTGGCAGTTCCACGGATAGGTTGGAATCAATGATCTGCTGCGGTTCGCTATTCAGGCTTACGAAGCGGGTGCGCAGCGATTCATGCCGGCGCACGATCTCTCGCAGAGTTCTCTCCAACGCCTTCGGTTCCAGAGGACCCTGGATCCTGACTGCCTGCGGCACATTGTAAGCCGTATTTTCCGGCTCAAGCTGGTTGATGAACCACAAACGTTCTTGTGAATGAGACAACGCCAACTTCCCGTTACGATCCACCCGACGAATGGGCGCCTTATGCGCTTCAGACCCGGCCAGAGGCGCGGAGGCAATCTCCGAGCTTGCTGATTCCAATTGCAGTCGAATTGCTTCGCCCAGCTTTTCAATGGTCGGCATCTCAAAGAGAGCACGCAGCGGAAGTGGTATGTGAAATTTCTCTTTTAACCGGGAAACTACCTGGGTAGCCAGGAGTGAATGACCTCCAAGTTCCCAAAAGCTGTCATAAGCGCCAATCTCTTTCAAGCCCAGCACGGACTGCCAAACTTCTGCGATTTGACGTTCGATGTCATCCCTTGGCGCGACAAAAGTACTGGTCACTTCGGGCCTGGAGTACAGCTCCAGCGTCTCCGTTGAAACTGTATCTTCTACCGACACCGTTGAATTCGACCGGCGTGGAGAGATATCCAAATCTACAGTGGAAACCAGGACGTGAGATCTCGGGACATCGAAATCGAGAATGCGGTCGAAGATCTCAACTGCCTCCGCATTGGAAAGAGCTATCGCGAATCTCTGATTGCGCAGATGCTCCAGGTCTGGTGAGAGGACCGCATTCTGGGCCATTCCAGCTTCTTTCCACGTGTCCCATCCTATACACATGGTCCGGGTGGAAGGTTTGAAGCTGTTGTTCAAACAAAAAGCATCAAGAAAAGCGTTTGCCGAGCAATTATCAACCTGCGCAAACTCACCTTGCACAGAGGTAACTCCGGAGCAGGCAATGAAGAAATCAAGATTGAGGTCCTTGAAGATACGCTCAAGAACGCGCGTGCCTCTCACCTTGGGCGCGAGCACAGCATCAATCTCCGCGGGGGTCTTGAACTGCATGATTCCTCCGCCAGGCATTCCAGCAGCGTGAATCACTCCATGGATGGCGCCGAACTTTTGCGTAGCTTCTTCAACAACGTCCTGCATCTGACGTGCGTCGCAAACATCGGCCTGCGCCATGAGAAGAGGTGCATGGAGATCTTCAAGATTACGCAAGGCATCTATTTGAAAGCGCACCGCAGCCGGTGTGGACTTGCTCTCCAGGAGACGGTCCCAATCCTCACGAGAAGGAGCGGTGGCGACATCCACCAAAACTAATTTAGCTTCTGTTTTTCTGGCCAGATGCAACGCCAGCGTCAGACCTATTCCACCCAGACCGCCGACGATGAGGTAGACACCATTGGGTCGCAGGCTCCCACCACTTGAGGGTAAAGGCAGTGGCTCCACGCATTGGCTCCAAATCCGTCCCATGCGATAGGCCACCAATGAGGATTGAGGCTGGCTGGCACAGTATTGAAGCAGCGTAGTTGCGGTCTTTTGCTCGGATGATCCAACGTCAATCAACGCGCAATGCAGATTCGAATATTCGAGCGGTATGGTCCGGCATGGTCCCAGCAGCATTGCTCTATCTGGGCTGGGCAGATCGTCTTGAGATACTTGTGCTACACCATTACTCACAATCCAAATGTTCTTTTGTTCCGCAATATTCACTTCGCCAATGGCTTGGGCCAGGAAAAAGAGACTATAAAAAGTTTCCTGCGGGTCCGAGTCGGGACTCAAACTCCAAAAGTGGACAAAATTGGCGGGGCCAGATCCCGACGAAGCAAACAGGCTGCTATAGTGACCAGCGTTGGCAGGATCTATTCGAAATTCATGAGGATCCATCTGCTCAAAGGCGCTTGCTTTCGCACCTGCCAGTACCACGCTGACTTCATGATTTGCCTTTCTCAACTCTTCCACAAAATCCGATTCCAGATGGCCGCCACCGGAAAATACCAGCCATGTGCTGGACTCCACCTGTCTGGGCTGCCAAGAGAACATTTGCTTCCAGGAAGGCGCATAAAACCAGTTCGTGATGTCAGGCTTTTTTCGATGCGGCGCAGGCTTCGCTTCGCCAGAACGCGCAGGCTCAACAAAATACTTCTGTCTTTCAAAAGGATAAACAGGAAGCGAAATGCGCCGGCATTTTTCACCAGCGTGCAAGGTCTTCCAATCCACATCAGTCCCTGAAAGCCACAGCCGGCCAAGACTCAAATAAAGCACATGCGTCTCCGGAAGAGCTTCGTGGGGATGTTTCATGGACGAGATGACCGGAACAGATTTTTCTCTGGCCTGGACACGGGCCAGAGTACTAAGAATGTGTCCGGGACCCAACTCAACCAAGGCAATTTCCGGCTCCTTCAATAACTCGGCGATTCCATCTGCAAATCTGACTGTATGCCGGAGATGCCGCGCCCAGTAACCTGGATCAACGGCCTGTTCTGGGGTGATCCAGGTGCCAGTGAGGTTTGAGATGAACGGAATCTTCGGAACGCTGAGCTTGAGCCGACCGAGGAAAGAACGCAATTGCTCCACGATAGGATCCACCATGGAACAATGCGAAGCGGTATCTATATGCAATCGGCGGAATTCGATTCCTTTCGATTCGAGAATCGCTGTGGCTTGCTCGATGGCGCCGACTTTGCCGGAGATCACACAATTGTCCGGTCCGTTAATGGCGGCAATGTCCACACCTTGCAAAGAGAGCTTCGCCAAATCGGATTCCCGCATTTGGACACTGAGCATCGCCCCTGCCGGGAGAGTTTCAAACAGTCTTCCGCGCAATGCGACCAGCGCCAGGGCATCCGGCAAGGAAAACACACCGGACACACAGGCTGCGGCGTATTCGCCCAGGCTATGTCCTATCATGCTCTTGGGCTTGATACCCCAGGACATGAATAACTGCGCCATTGCATATTCGATCGTGAAAATGGCGGGCAGGCCCAGGGACGGTTGCGCCAGGGCAACTGCGGCTGCTTCGCTTTCCTTCGCGTCTGGATGAACCAGTGCTCTCAAATCCCGGCCTAGTACCGGCCGGAGCATCTCAGTGCACTTATCAAAGCTCTCGCGGAAGACGCGTTCCTGCTGATAGAGTTCGCGTCCCATCCCCGGATACTGCGCTCCGCCTCCCGGGAACATAAACACTACCGGGCGATTTCGCACGTTAGCCGTTCCAGTAGCGGTTCCGTCGCCATGCGGCTGCCTTAGCCGCCCAATCGCCTCCGCAGCTGTTTCGCACACTACCACGCGGCGACAAGGAAATGCTTTCCTGCCCACCTGAAGGGAATAAGCGACATCCGAAAGCGGAACGTCGGAGTTGGTCTGCAGATGCTCTGCCATTTTGGCAGTCATGGATTCCAACGCCGCCATGCTCTTGGCTGAAAAAACCAGCAAATGCTGCTTGCGATCCAAAACTTGTCTCTCGACTTCAGGCGCCTCTTCTAAAATTACATGAACATTGGTCCCACCGATTCCTAACGAGGTCACGCCGGCGCGCCTGGGGATTCCCGCCGCCGGCCAGTCGCCAAGAGCGGTATTCACATAGAACGGGCTCGCGTCGAAATTAGCTTTAGGGTTGGGGCTTTCGAAATTCAAGCTGGGCACAAGTTTCTTGTGTTCCAGGGCCAGCACTGTCTTAATTACTGCGGCCACTCCGGCGGCAGCATCCAGATGGCCAATATTGCTTTTGAGTGAACCGATAGCGCAGGGGGACTTTCTTCCATTGCCTGACCGATAAGCTTTCGATAAGGCCGTGACTTCAATGGGATCACCCAGCGGAGTTCCCGTGCCATGGGCCTCCACATAAGTAACGGTATCCGAGGGGACGCGGGACATCGCCAGGGCGGCGCGAATTACCTCAGCCTGCGCATCCACACTTGGGGCCGTAAAGCCGATCTTGCTGGAGCCATCATTATTAATCGCTGAGCCGCGAATAATTGCCTGGATGTTATCGCCGTCTTTCATGGCCTCAGAAAGCCGCTTCAGTACGACAATGCCGCATCCGGATCCCAGGATGGTGCCATTCGCCTTAGCGTCAAAGGCCCGGCAGTGCCCGTCCGGCGATGTAATCCCGCCCTCCTCATAGAGATAACCCTGTTTAAGAGGGACTCCAATTGAAACGCCCCCTGCCAGGGCGAGATCGCATTCATAGGTCAACAAGCTGCGACACGCCAGGTGAATAGCGACAAGCGAGCTGGAGCAGGCGCTTTGAACACATACGCTCGGTCCCCTGAGGTTCAATTTGTAGGAGACGCGCGTCGGCACATAGTCCTTGTCATTGCCGGAAACGAGTTGCATGATATCCGACGAGCCGAGAATTTCGGGGTTGGCCAGCAGATTCCTGATATAGGTGCTCATCGTGGAACTGGCGTAGATTGCAACCATTCCGGGATCGTCGGAGGCGTAGCCTGCATCTTCAAGCGCCTCCCACGCACACTCGAGAAACACGCGTTGCTGCGGATCAATCATTTGCGCTTCGCGTGGAGTGTAGCCAAAGAACTGGGGGTCGAAGAACTCGGCGTCTTCCACAATACCGAATGCCTTTACATAGTTGGGCCGGTGCAACATTTCTGCATCAACACCTGCGGATAAAAGTTCTTCGTCCGTGAAGAAAGATATACATTCTCTTCCAGTGCACAGGTTCTCCCAAAACTGGTTCAAATTCCCAGCTTTAGGAAAACGGCCGGACTTGCCGATGACAGCGATACTGGCAGCGTATTCTGGCGGGCTGCTATTGGTCTTCACTGCGACCTCCCCTTACAGCGGCAAAAGCTTGTAGCTGGAGATCGGCCCGCTCTGTTGCCGCCATTTCCAGTGGAGCGTCGTCCTGTGGCTGCTCAAGAAATTTGGCCAGCGTAGCAATGGTCGGGTAAGTAAACAGGTCGATCACCGTTAGTTGATCATTGAAGCGGACAGCGAGCTTTTCCTGAATCGTCACAAGCAGAAGCGAGTGACCGCCCAAATCGAAGAAATTGTCATGAACACCAATGCTGGTGAGCTGCAATTCCTGCTGCCAGATTTCGGCAATATAGCGTTCGATTTCTGTACGGGGCGCCTTATCAGTGTCCGCTCCGCCCATGCTCATGCGTTCAACCTTGGGCAGACGCTTTCGGTCTATCTTTCCACTGGCGGTCAAGGGTAATTCGGCGATTTCAACAATCACACCAGGCACCATGGCTTCCGGCAGTTTCTGCCGGATGTGATTCTTGAGCTCGACAGCATTGACCACCTGTCCCACACGAGGCATCACATAAGTGACAAGCCGCGTAACATCTTTATCATCCTGATCCGTCACCACGACCGCTTGGTGCACACCGGGATAGCTTTGGATGATCTCTTCGATCTCTCCCGGTTCGATTCTGTGACCATTCAATTTGATTTGATTGTCAATTCTTCCCAGGAACTCGATGTTACCGTCCGGCAGGAACCGCGCTAAATCTCCCGTGCGGTACAAGCGCTCTCCCGGTACAGTGCTAAAGGGATTGGGAACAAAACCTTGCGCAGTTAACGCCGCCTGGCCGAGATAACCACGCGATAGCCCAGCACCGCCAATGAAGAGTTCTCCTGTCACTCCCACGGGCACAGGTTCCATAAACTCATCCAGCACATAGATTTGAGTATTGGCAATCGGCTTGCCTATGGGAATGCCTGGCCTGTTATGGCTTCGTTCACAGCTCCAGGAAGTAACGTCAATAGACGCTTCAGTAGGTCCATAAAGATTGTGCAGCTCGCTCTGAAACTGGCCGAAGAATGCAGACTGCAAATCCGCGGTTAAGACTTCTCCACTGCAAATCACGCGTCGCAAGCTTCCACACTTCTCCGCGACTGATGATTCCAGGAACATGCGCAACGCTGAAGGAACAAAATGCAGGGTAGTGATCTGCTTCTCTCTAATCACTTTCGCCACATAATCCGGGTCAAGGTGTCCCCCAGGATTAGCCATAACCAATTCCGCTCCAGTCAACAATGGCCAGAAGAATTCCCACAAAGAGATGTCGAAGCAGATTGGAGTTTTTTGCAGGATATGATCGTCTTCCTTAAGGCTAAATCTGTCTTGCATCCAAAGCAGGCGGTTCAGAATTCCGGCGTGCGTGTTCATGGCTCCTTTCGGGCCGCCGCTGGAACCTGACGCGTAAATTACATAGGCCAGATTGTCTGCACTTAGTTTTATCTCGAGATTTCCTGATTCTTCCTGGCTAATCTGGGGCCAATCAGTACCCACCTTTATTAATTTGCCATTGCCACGGGGAAGCTCTTTGACGAGTTTTTCCTGCACCAGCATCACGCGAGCTTTTGAGTCCGCGGCAATATCCAGCAATCTTTCCAGTGGGTAGGCCGGATCTAAAGGCAGGTAAACTCCACCGGCTTTAAAAATCCCCAATAGTCCTTTCACCATCTCCAGATTGCGTTCCATGCACATGCCAACGGGAACCTCAGGACCTACGCCAAACCGGCGCAGATAACGAGCAATCTGGTTGGCCTGCGCATTCAGCTCAGCATACGTGAGATGGCCTTCTTCGCTACTCACTGCAATTGCGTTGGGCTTACGGTGGGCTTGCTCCTCTATCAGATCCGTCAGAAGTTTTTCATTCGGACGAGCGACTTCTGTCTGGTTCCAGTCTTCCACCAATTGCCGGCGCTCAAAGGACGTAAGCAAGGCTATGGTCGCAATGGACTGTTGAGGATCGGCGGCAATGCCTGCTAGCAAGACCTTGAAATGTTCGATCCAGCGAGAGATGGTGTCCGCTTCGAACAGATCAGCGCTGTACCTGATGTAGCCGCCCATTCCGTCGGCAGTTTCTGCGATATCGAAATTAAGATCACATTCGGCGGAAAGGTTTTCGAGGTCATATCGCTCCAGCTTCGCCTGTCCAAGTTCCAGGGTGGCATAAGGAGCATTCTGAAGACCGAACATCACCTGATACAAGGGAGATCGTCCCAGATCCCGGTCCGGCGAGAGGACCTCTACCAGCTTTTCAAATGGCACATCCTGATGAGCATAGGCTTCGAGCGTGGTTTGCTTGACCTGCTGTAATAGTGCGGCAAAGGCAGGCGCACCGGACAAATCAGTTCTTAGCACAAGAGTGTTGACAAAGAAACCGATCAAGCTTTCGGTCTCGGTACGGCGGCGCCCGGCAATTGCCGTGCCGGTAGTGATGTCATGCTGCCGGCTATAACGTGACATCAACGTTTGAAATGCCGCCAGCAGTGTCATATACAGCGTTGTCCCATGCTGCAGGCATATCTCTTTCAACTTGACTGTCAGCTCAAGCGATACTTTGAAGCGTACAATGCCGCCTCTCTGACTCTGTATCAGGGGCCGGGCAAAGTCGGTAGGCAGATCCAAGACAGGCACACCAGCCAACTGCTGTTTCCAATAATTGAGTTGCTGCTCCAGCACGTCGCCGCTGATCCATTGCCGCTGCCAGGCACTGTAATCTGCATATTGAATGGGCAATTCCGCCAGTGGCGAGGGTTCGCCCGCGCTAAATGCCTTGTAGAGCACAGAAACTTCTCGTACCAGGATGCCTAATGACCAGCCGTCTGAAACAGTATGATGCATGGTCATCACCAGCACATGCTCCTGTTCAGCCAGTCTGAGCAGGCATGTCCTGATAAGCGGTCCACGCTGGAGATCAAACGGTTTTTGTATTTCGTCGCGCGCTACTATTCGAGCGGTTTTTTCCACATCCTCCGTACCGGAACTCAAGTCAATAACAGAAAGAGGTACAGCGATTGTGTCGTCAATGACCTGTCGCGGCCCACTATCCACAATTTCAAATCGAGTACGCAAAGACTCATGGCGCGATATGATTTCGTGCAGTACCCGTTCCAATACGGTCAAATCAAGAAAACCTTTAATACGAACAGCGGCTGGGATGTTATAGGCCGACCCATCTGGAGTCATGCGGTCTATGAACCACACTCTTTGTTGTGTGTATGACAGAGGGATCGTTCCATTGCGAGGAATCCGCACGATGGGGGGAATCTTCTCCGCCAAAGCCACTTGATCAACAGCGGCGGCCAATTCCCGGATCGTGCGATTACGGAACAATTGAGCAACCGCGATCTGTATGCCCAAATCACGAGAGCGCGCTGTCAGCTTTAGGCCGATCAGCGAATCGCCGCCCAATTCAAAGAAGTCATCATTGATGCCTATGGGCGATACTCCGAGCACTTCTGTCCATATCCGGACCAATAAAGTTTCGGTGGTGTTGGTTGGCGGCTCGACGGGGTGATCAAGGTTCGGACGAGCGTAGGCACGCTCTGTTGCCTCCGCTGCTTCTTCCTCCACACTAGTCTTCTTTCGGGCGAGCCATGCCAGATCTCGGGTTGAAATAACGGCCTGCGGACCTGGTTTGGCGCGAAGCAACCGGCGCAGAACCTCAACCGCTTCCTCCTGCCTGATCCCTTCGGAAGCGCCCGTGACAGCGCAGGACCTTGAGTCGTCCGACAATGTCCATGCATCCCAGTTGATTGACAACACGAAGCAGCGATTACGGAAGAAATTCCGTCGCGCGAGGGAATCGAGAAAAGCATTGGCTGCCGCATAGCCCGCATGTTTGGCTTCGCCGATCATTGAGACCAGAGATGAGCAGAAGACCATAAAATCCAGGTCCTGTTCGGCGAATATCCTGTCTAGAACAAGCGCACCGTGCACTTTGGGGGTAAGGAGCGCGGACACATGATCATCCGTCATTGCCGCAATGGGTTCCGCTTCAAAGACGCCTGCAGCATGTATTACTCCATGAATCACTCCCAACTCGGCCCGCACGTGTTTGCAGAGGTCCCGCATCTGGTCTTCGTCCGCAACATCGGCGTTGGAAATAAGAACCCTGGCGCCGTTTTGCTCCCAACTGCGGATTCGATTGATCTGCTTCACCGCAGGGTCACCTGTGTGGGTCTCAGGCCAGACGCTCCAATGCTCTCGTAAGGGGAACGAACGACGATCCACAAGCACAACAGAAGCATGCATTTGAGAAGCAAGCCATTCCGCGAATTGAAAACCTACATCATTTAGCCCGCCCGTGATCAGGTAAACTCCACCCTCACGAACCAAGTCCGGCTCACCTGCTTCGAGAAGGGCCTGATCGAAGGTCTGGATCCAGCGCCGGGCCCCGCGGTAACTCACTATTGGCTGTTGTTCCTCGGATTCGAATTCGCAGATCAGTTGATCGAGTAAGGCGTGCTCCATCCATGAGCCTTCAGATGGCACTTCAATATCCACACTTCTGCATACGAAATCAGGTAGTTCCTGAGAGACCGTCCTGCACAAACCCAGAAGCGTCGCCTTGGCAGGGGATACGTCTTCATTTCCGGTAATCTCATGCAAACCGCTGGAGACCACCATGCACTGAATGCGGCCCACGCCGGGTATTGCCGTAGCTGCCTGCACAACATGCAGCGGACTATATAGAGCACGATCCAGTTCGTATTCCAGTGAGCCTGCAGGGCCGGTATTCCAGAGATGAAGAATCTTCTGCGGAAACTGTCCCTGCTCTTGCAACACGGAAAACAGTGTGTCGTAATCCGCCCGAGCAGCAGGACGAATGGCATAGGCTTCCGGGCCAGTTCTGGCAAATTCCTGTCCTGCGACGACATTTACGATCTCGTACCGTCTTTGCTCAAATTTCTCAACGAGCATCGACGTTATTCTCGAATTGGGGGAGAACACCAACAATCGTGTCTTCTCAGAACCTTCGGCTTTCCTCGCTGGAGCGACTCGTGCTGTTTCCTTCCAACACGGCAGATATAACCAGTCTTTAAGCTGCTTTCGCGAACCCTCTGCATGGGACAGGCGGGAACCCGGCGCGTCAACCCAGAAACGCTGGCGTTCGAACGGGTAGGTGGGCAACGGGATTCTTCTGCGCTTCTCCCCTGACGCAAACTCATTCCAATCAATTCTTGCGCCCTGAAGCCACAGATGGCCCAGCGTCGTAAGCACGTGCTTTACATCTGATTCACCAGTCTGGGACTCCGGCAACGATGTCAGCATCGTCGGCAGATCTGCTTTGGCTATTGTCTGACGCATGGCCGTATGACTGGTATGGCCAGGCCCAACCTCCAGAGTGACCCGCGCGCCAGCACTGCATAGATTTCGAATTCCGTCGGCAAACTGAACGGTGTGACGGAGTTGTTTGCCCCAATAAGCTGGATCCGTAGTCTGCTCCGCGGCTATCCAGTCACCCGTAACATTGGAGAGATAGCGCATCTGCGGCGCATTTAGACGAACTCGTCTCACCTGCTGAACAAACTGATCAACGATCGGTTCCATCATCGCGGAATGGAAAGCGTGAGACGATGCCAGACGCCGATGGACAACTTGCTGCTTTACCAGTTCCTTTTCAGCCAATTCCAAAGATTCGAGTGGCCCCGACAATACACATGAACGCGATCCATTAATCGCGGCCAACTCCAATCCTGCTTTTAAGTAGATTTGGACTTCATTCTCGGAAGCTGCCACAGCCAGCATTCCGCCGCGCTCACAGCTCTGCATCAGGCGGCCACGAACGGCAACCAACTTCAGGGCATCCTCCAGCGAAAACACCCCTGCAAGACATGCGGCCACGTATTCTCCGATGCTGTGCCCCAGCATGCTGTCGGGCATGACGCCCCAGGACATCCACATCCTGGCCAGGGCGTATTCAATGACAAAGATCGTGGGCTGAGTAGTCCGGGTCTCCCGCAACTCGGTCTCAGCCCATTGGGATTCTTGCGGGCTCGGATAGAGCACACTGCGCAAGTCCAATTGCAATTCTGGCCGAAGCAGTTCCGAGCACTGATCTACCACTTCATGGAAAAGCGGCTCATGAGCATAAAGATGCTTACCCATGTTGACATACTGTGTCCCTTGTCCTGGGAACACAAAGACTGGCCGCAAACCCTCATGGGAAACAACTGAGGCCGGCAAGGGTTTTGTGTGCCGGGTCTTAAATCTCTCGGTTGCCTCTGCGGTACTTTCCGCCACTACAAGACAACGATGAGCAAAGGTCGCGCGTCCCACTTGAAGAGTGTGTGCAACATCCGCAAGATGGGCCGATTGATTCTTTCGCAAGTATGCTTCCAGATTTTCGACTGCGGATTCCAGGGCTGTCGCTGTCTTCGCGGATAACAGCACTAGTTGCCAGGGACGGCACGCGGACACAGCATCATCGGTCGGCGCCTCCTCTAGAATGACATGCGCGTTGGTCCCGCCGATCCCAAACGAACTCACCCCTGCCCTGCGTGGCAAACTTTCGGGCTTCCACTCTGCAAGCTTCGTATTCACATAAAACGGGCTATGGTCGAAATCAATTTGAGGATTAGTTCGCTCGCAATGGAGAGTAGGAGGAATCTGTTTATGCTCGAGCGCCAGCACGGTCTTGATCAGTCCTGCAACGCCGGCGGCCGAGTCGGCATGGCCAATATTGGATTTGACTGAACCAATCGCGCAAAACGCATTCTTTTCAGCACCCATCCCGCGATATGCCTGTGTAAGAGCAGAAATCTCGATGGGGTCGCCCAGGGGCGTTGCGGTTCCGTGCGCTTCCAGACATGTGATCGTCTCCGGCTTTACGCCTGATTCCCGCAGTGCCTCTTGAATTACGTTGCATTGGCCGGTAATGCTCGGGGCTGTATAACCTACTTTGTCGCTACCATCATTGTTGATGGCCGAACCTTTAATGACTGCACGGATATGGTCGCGGTCCCGCAGCGCGTCTTCCAATCGCTTGATAACGACTACTCCCGCGCCATTGCCTCTTACTGTGCCCTGGGCTTGCTCATCAAAGGTCCGGCAGTGGCCGTCAGGAGAGACAATACTCCCTTCCTGGAAGATATCGCCGACCTTCTGCGGAGTTCGGATGGTGATTCCCCCGGCCAGAGCCATATCGCATTCATGATTGAACAGGGCCCGGCAGGCCATATGAACGGCTACAAGGGAGGTCGAGCAGGCTGTCTGTATAGTGAGGCTCGGTCCGGTTAAATTCAGCTTGTAGGACACTCGCGTAGCCAGAAAGTCATTGCTATTAGCGAATAAGATGGGAGCGGCATCCTTGGAGTAGAGGAAATTTCCCTCGCCCAATAAATTGAAAACATAAGTGTTAGGTCCGCTTCCCGCATAGAGTCCGATCTTGCCGGGATAATTCCTGGCCGCGTATCCCGCATTCTCCAGTGCTTCCCAGGCGCATTCCAGGAAGATCCGCTGTTGCGGATCAATCATCTCTGCTTCGCGCGCACTGACATCAAAAAACCGGGCATCAAACAGGTCAACGTTGGCCACCACTGGACCGCGCTTGACGAAATTCGGAGAACCCAACAGTTCCTCGCTAATGCCCGCAGCTCGCAATTCTTCATCGGAAAAGTCGGTGATGGATTCAACTCCCGCCTCAAGGTTCTGCCAAAATTCTTCCAGATTGGCCGCTCCCGGAAATCTGCCAACCATTCCAATGATGGCGAACTCTGTTGTGCCAATTCCCGGCTGCCCTGTTTCGACGATCTCACTTCGGCGTCCTGATTCAACCCGAACAATGCTGCGGCCGCCCTCTAAGCGCTCAGCCAGCGAGCGGATGGTCGGATACTGGAAGAAATCAACTATAGGCAAGTTCTTCCCAAAGGCTTTTTGTACCTCTAGACGTAGCTCGGGAATGAGCAGTGAATGTCCGCCGACATCAAAAAACTTGTCCTCTATACCAACTTCATCAATCCTTAGAATCTGTTTCCATATCTGCGCGAGAATGCGCTCCGTTTCTCCCAACGGCAGTTTTGGTCCCGGGGAAGGCTTGGACGCGGACTTGAGTGCAGGCAATGCCTTTTTATCAATTTTGCCGTTGGCTGTAAGGGGCATTGCGGGAAGGAATACCAACGCGTTGGGAACCATATAGCTCGGCAGCTTCGCTGAGAGGTGCGCGCGAAGTGCCGTCTCCAATTGCTTTGAGTTCCAGTACACTCGTTCGACCCTTGACGAAGGAGCGTACGACCCGTTCCCCTGCTTGATTGTCTCCGGCCGCCGGGCGAAGATCGTATAGAGATCGGTGGCCGCCAGTTCGTCATCCTGTTCGACGCTCACCTCGTAGCCGCGCACCTCCAAAAGATGCCGCATTTTCCTTAATCTGCCTTCGATGTCGTGAACCTCGATTACGAGTTGGCGGATTTTGGCCCAGTCTTTATCCTCAATTCCTTCGAAGACCTCCAGTTCGCTTTTCTCCACATCAATCTTCAGAAGGTCAATACGTTCAATGCGTTCCGCCGCGATCACCTCGGATAGTGTCCGCAACGTACAACGAAACTTTTCGTGATCCAGGCGTTGCTCAATCAGCGTCTCAAGAGTCTCTTCGGATAGCTCTGCGCCGTTCTGGTTCTTAAGGAACGTCTTAATGGTGCCTTGCTCTTTCTTTAGATCGGCGTAACGACCTGAAATCACAGAGTTATGTTTGAACCACGTAAAGTCAGCCGTTCCAGACACACTGGAAAGTCCGCAGTTAAACAGATGGATGTCCCCGCCGGCCAGAAGAGAATTGATTCTGAGGTTTTCGAAGACTGGAGGGATCGGCTCAAACGCATAAATCCTGGCTTGGGGGGCCCTTTCCAGTATTGATAGCGTAAATAAGCCAATGTTAGCGCCTACGTCAACAACACAGGCATCGTTTCTTAGAGTGATGCCGTGCTGTAAATAAGTCCGCCGCTCGAAGATTTCCTGATAGACAAAATCTGTTTCGTTCTTGTTCTGGTGACTGATCACCATCCCGTTCGGTAATTCGTAACGTGCTGCTCGCGGGAATTCTCCGCTCTGATCGAACTTTAAGAATTGCGTTACAGGATGAGCGCAATTTCTGTCCGGCACCAGGTACGCAACCAGTCTCTTATCTCCCGGCGTGTCCTCACGCACGGTCACTACTGCTTCGCTGACGGCCTCGTGCTCCAAGAGCCGGGTCTCGATCTCTCCTAACTCAATGCGGAACCCTCGCAGCTTCACCTGATGATCTAACCGGCCAAGATACTCCAGCTCTCCTTTTTTCCGCCATCTCACCGCATCTCCGGTCCGATAAAGCCTTTCGCCTCCGACCAGGCTAAAAGGATGAGGAATGAATTTTTCTGCGGTCATGCCCGGCTGCGCCAGATAGCCACGCGCCAATCCCATGCCGCCCAGGTATAACTCTCCCTTCACTCCCACCGGAACAGGCTGCAATGCATTGTCCAAAACGTAAACCTGAGTATTTGCAATGGGCCTTCCGATAGGTACGAAGAATCTGCTTTCATCGTTCTGGCAATGCCAGAAGGTCACATCAATAGAAGCTTCTGTCGGCCCATACAAGTTATGCAACTCGGCGCCGACTTTCCCTTGGAATCTCTTCTGTAGCTCCAAACCCAGGGCTTCGCCACTGCAGATCACCCGCTTCAAAGAAGTGCAGCTTGCGGCGCCTTCACTCTCCAGCCACACACTTAGCATGGATGGAACAAAATGGATTGTGGTAATACTTGAGCTCTGGATGGTGGTGCTTATATAGTCAGCGTCCTGATGACCACCCGGCCGAGCCATCACAAGCCGCGCACCGGTGATCAGCGGCCAGAAAAATTCCCAGACTGAAACATCGAAGGTGAATGGGGTTTTCTGCAGCACCCGATCGCCAGCGTTGAGTCCATATTGCTGCTGCATCCATTGCAACCGGTTGCACAAGCCGCCGTGGATGTTCATTGCACCTTTGGGCTGCCCTGTCGAACCCGAGGTGTAGATCACATAAACCAGATTCTGCAGGCTCGTAATGTTTTTCGGGTTCGCGGCGCTCTCCGTGGTAATGCCGTCCCACTGCTCATCCAGCGCTACTACTTTTCCGTCGAAGCTCCTGAGCTGCGAGCGGAATCGTTCTTGGGTCAGCAGCACCGGAACTTTTCCATCCTGGAGCATATAGGCTAGCCGTTCCTGCGGATAACCAGGATCCAGTGGCAGATAGGCCCCACCGGCTTTGAGTATGCCAAGTAATCCAACCACCATTTCGAAGCTGCGTTCCAGACAAATTCCTACCCGCGTTTCCGGCCCTACTCCCTGCTTTCTCAAGTAATGCCCCAACTGGTTCGCGCGCCGGTTCAGCTCTGCATAACTCAACTCCTGTTTTTCGTATTCCAACGCAACTGCGTCCGGAGTGCTCCTTGCCTGCTCTTCAAACAATTCATGAATGCAGCGCGAGGCAAAAACTGTCGTCGTCTCATTCCAGTCAAACAATAACTGCCGGTGCTCGGCCTCTGTCAGTAACGGCAAGGTGGAAACGCACTGTTGGAAATCGCGGACCATTTCGCGCAGAATTTGGCTGTAATGCCCCAGCATCTGCCGAATTGTCTTTGGTTCAAACAGATCAGCGCAGTATTCAGCGAATCCATGCAGACCTTGCGGGCCCTCTTCAATGACTAAGGTCAAGTCAAATTTTGCTCCCGTGGCGGCCGGACGAAGCAAAGTCATCTCTAAACCCGGCAACTGCATAGTGCCGGCAGGAGCGTTCTGCAATATCATCGCCACCTGAAATAACGGATTTCGGCTCAGGTCCCGCTGCGGCTCCAACGAGTCCACCAACTTCTCCAAAGGAACGGTCTGGTGTTTATAAGCTGATAAGCACGTTTCGCGGGTTCGATGTAAGACCTCCCGAACCGGCGGATTGCCGCTCAAATCGCCGCGTAATACCAGAGTATTCACAAAGAAGCCAATCAGGCTTTGCAACTGAGCATGAGGTCGATTCGCAACTGGCGAACCCACGGCGATGTCCTCCTGGCCGCTGTAGCGTGCCAGTAGAATCTGCAATCCTGCCAGCAAGGACATGAAGAGGGTCACCCTATGCTCGCGGCCCAGGGCTTTCAACCCCGTGTTCACTTCGGCTGCAAGCACCCATTCCTCATTGGCTCCACGAAAGCTTTGAACCGCAGGCCGGGGATAATCAGAAGGCAGTTCCAACACCGGGAGCGCTTGCAAGTATTTTTTCCAATATCCCAATCCTTCTGCCAGTTTTCCGGTTTCCAGCAACTCCCGCTGCCAACTTGCATAATCCACATATTGAATTTCCAAATCGGGCAGAGGTAACGGGCTTTTCGTGCTATATGTCTCATACAGCGCCCGCAGTTCGTTGACCAGCACACCAACCGACCATCCATCGAAAACGATGTGGTGGACGGTAATGAGCAGTATGTATTCATTCTCCCCGAGTCGCAGTAGCTTCGTCCGGAACAACCGCCCTTCGGCCAATTCAAATGGACGGGCCGCCTCTTCTGTCAGTTCGCGATGTATCCAGTCCTGTGCTGCTATTCCAGCGGTCGAATCTGGAACATCTATTTGCGGCAATTCAACCCTGAACCCTTCGTCTATCTCCAACTGTGGCTTGGCTCCAGTCTGTACGAAACGGGCGCGCAAAATTTCATGGCGCCGCAAAATTTCCTGGAAACTCCACTCGAGCGCTTCCCGATTCAGATTGCCTTTCAGGCGCACTGCTGCCGGCAGGTTATACGCTGCTCCGCTGGAGTTAAAAAGATCAAGGAACCAGAGGCGCTCTTGCTGGGAAGAAAGGGGTAACGGCCCCAATCTTTGGACACGGACAAGGGGCAGGGCTGTATCTGCCTGCCATTCACCGGTCAAACTGTCAACGTGTGTCGCTAAATCCTGAAGAACCGGAAATTCGAAAATTGCCCGCAATTCTATTTCGCGATGAAATGTCTCCCTCACCCGCGCAAGCATCCGCGTTGCCAGCAGAGAGTGCCCACCCAGCACAAAGAAGTTATCGTGCAAACCTACATGCTCAATGCCCAGCAGGTCCTCCCAGATTTGCGCGATCAGCTCTTCTGCGGCAGTGCGTGGTTCAGCATAACTTGAGCCTTCATCTCTTTGTTTCCGGAACGATGGCAACGCGCGACGGTCAATCTTTCCGTTCGGCGTCAGCGGCAATCGATCCAGTAAAACAAAGTCGGACGGTACCATGAACTCCGGCAGCCGTTTTCTGAGTGCTGTTTTCAACTGCGGTGGATTTATTCCTTCTTCAACGGCCGCATAAGCCACCAGCCTCTTCTCCCCAGAATCATCCGCAGCCACAACTACTGCCTGAGTGACACCGACTATCTCTTCGAGCGCGGCTTCAATCTCAGTCAACTCGATCCGATAGCCACGCACCTTGACCTGATGGTCAATGCGTCCCTGATAATCCAAATTCCCGTCCGGGCGATAAGAGGCAAGGTCCCCAGTGCGATACAGGCGCTGGCCAATAATCGTGCTAAAAGGGTTGGGCACAAATTTTTCTGCTGTCAACTCCGGCCGATTTAAGTAGCCTCGCGCCAGTCCTGCTCCGGCCAAATAGAGCTCTCCTACCACACCTACCGGCAGTAGCTCCATGCGCCCGTCCAGCACATAAGCTTGTGTATTGGCGAGTGGCTTTCCTATTGGCACGGCCGGGGCATCTGGAGTTTTCGACAACCATGCATAGGTCGAATATGTGGTGTCTTCTGACGGACCGTACAGATTGCAGACTCGAGCAGCACTTCCAAGTCCATAAACATCCTGTACTAATCCCCAGGTCAATGCCTCTCCAGCTAGATTGACCGTCCGCACCGACTGAGGGACTGCCTTGATCCGCACCAGCTCCCGCATGGCAGACGGCACTGTATTGACCAACTTGATTGCATCAGGTTCCGGCATCTTAGCCAGTTCCAGGACATCCTTGACTACGAACACTGTTCCGCCACAACTGAGCGGCACAAAGATCTCGAAAACAGACAGATCAAAGCAGATTGAAGTTGAAGCCAGCACAGCGCTTAACTCTTCCGCCGAAAATGATTCTCTGGCCCAGTGCAGAAGCACGGTTGCGCTGCGATGTGTGATTGCCACTCCCCTTGGCCTACCCGTTGAGCCCGAGGTGTAGATCACATAGGCAAGATTTTCCGGTGTCGTTGGTGCTTTCAGGGTTTCTCCACTCTCCTGCTCTATCGTTTCCCGGTCCTTTTCTAACAGCACCACACGTCCACCAAACCCATTCAAATCTCCCAAGAGATGGGTTTGCGTCAGTACGACGGCTGCCTCTGCATCCTCCACCATGTATTGCAATCGCTCTTTGGGATAGCTTCCATCCAGAGGTACGTACGCTCCTCCTGCTTTGAGGATCCCCATTAAACCCACTATCAAGTCGCGCCCACGTTCCAGGCAAATTGCCACGCGGACTTCTGGGCCCACTCCCAATTGCCGCAAGTATTGACCCAGTTGATTAGCTTTCCGATTTAGCTCCGCATACGTCAATTGTCCATCGGCACTGACTACAGCTACTGCCTCCGGGGTCCTTCTTGCCTGTTCTTCCAGCAATTCCGGCAGGCATTTCTCTCGCTCATATTCCAGTTCGACGCCCTTCCACTCCACGAGCAGTTGCTTTCTTTCAGCGGCGCTCAGGATGTCGATTTCGCCCGCGCATCTCTCGGGGGAAAGAATCATCCCCTGGAGGAGGTTTTGATAGTGCTGCAGCAGCCGTTTCATGCGCTCGGCGTCAAATGATTCGGTGCTGTACTCCAGAGAGAGCTCTAATTCTTCGTCCCTCTCGCGCGCGGCCAAAGTAATGTCAAACTTCGAGGTGCCGGTCTCCAGCATCCGCGGTGTTGCTTTCAGGCCATTCCACGGCAGGTTGGGCAGCGGCGTGTTCTGCAGCACAAACATGGTTTGAAAAAGAGGTGTGCGGCCGAGATTACGTGCTGGATCCAGGATTTCGACCAACCGCTCGAAGGGAACGTCCTGATGCGCATAAGCTTGCAATGAGACTTCGCGGACCTGTTGCAATAGCTCGGCTACCGAACTATCAGCCGCTGATGCCGAACGCAATACCAAAGTGTTTACAAAGAAACCGATGAGCGGCTCTGTTTCCGGTACAGCGCGGTTGGCAATCGGAGAGCCGACGGCTATATCAGTTTGCCCGCTGTAACGGCGAAGCAAAATTTTAAAAGCAGCCAGCAAAGTCATAAATAGCGTGACAGCTTGCCGGCGGCTGAACGAGCGCACCTCCGCGGTCACTGATTGCGCCAAAATCGCAACCTCTGAGCCTCCAGTAAATACGGGCTTGGCAGGATGTGGACGGTCTGTCGGAAGGTTCAGTGGCTCCACTCCAGCCAACTGAGCCTTCCAGTAGGCCGTTTGTTTTTCCAGCAGTTCGCCTTGCAACCACTCGCGCTGCCACTCCGCGAAGTCAGCATATTGAACCTGCAGTGGCGCCAGAGGAGAGGAGTCGCCGCGGCTGAAGGCATCATAAAGCTCGGTCAACTCTTGCAACATGATTCCCATCGACCAGCCGTCGCACACGATGTGATGGAGCACCACGACGAGAACATGGTCCTGGTTGCTGAGTTGGAGTAAAGAAGCGCGAATGACCGGTCCAGTGGCAAGATTGAATGGAAGCCGTGACTCATGCCGTAAAAATTGAGGCATTTCGGTCTCAAGCATCTCCAGAACAGGCATAGGCAAATCTATTACTGGAGCGATGCTTTGTACGGCTGCACCCTCGTTTTCCGGGAAACTGGTCCGGAGCACTTCATGGCGATCAACGATCTCCTGCAAGGCGGCATGCAGCGCCCGCTTATTCAACGGCCCCTGCAACCTCAAAGCTACCGGCACGTTATACAGACTCGCTTCAGTCTCATAGCGCGAGAGGAACCACAAGCGTTCCTGGGCAAAGGACAGTCGCGCATGTTCTTTCCGCGGAACGGGCCGCAGAGGAGGAGCCGTGATCCGGGTTGCTTTTTCAACCTGGAGCGCCAGCCCGGCGACAGTGGGGTTCTCCAGGAGACAGCGAAGCTGCAAGTCCACACCAAAAACTTGCCGGACGCGAGACATTACTTGCGTTGCCAGCAGTGAGTGCCCACCCAAGTCAAAGAAATTTTCGTCTATGCCGACCTGCTCAAGATGGATCACCTGTGCCCAGATAGCCGCCAGGGTCTCTTCTGTTTCATTCTGCGGCTTTCGTCCCTTTACTATGCTGCGTACCGGGTCGGGCAGCAACTTTCGGTCAACTTTGCCGTTGGGGGTTTTTGGCAGATTCTCCAGTATTACGAATTGAGAAGGAACCATGAAACGCGGTATTCTCTCTTGCAGATACTCGCGCAGCTGTCCCTCGTTGATGTCCATCCCTGGCCGCGGAGCAGCATAGGCCACCACCCATTTCTCAAGGCCGCTTTCCTTAACGACAACCGCGTTCTCACGCACAGCCGAGTGGGAACTCAAAGCAGCTTCAATCTCGCCCAGTTCGATCCGATAGCCACGCAACTTCACTTGCTGATCAGCGCGCCCCAGATATTCCAGTTCACCAGCATTGTTCCATCGCACCAGGTCTCCGGTGCGGTACATACGCTCTCCGGGTATTTTGCTGTTGGGATCAGGCAGGAATCGCTCGGCTGTCAGGCTGGCGCGTTTCCAGTATCCACGCCCTACGCCCGCGCCTGCGATATAAAGCTCGCCAACCACCCCAAACGGCGCTAATTCCAACTCCTGGTCCATCACATAAAGGCGTGTATTGCCTGTACCGCGCCCGATGGTTACTTTCTTTTGTGGTTCTACGGTTGTCCAACTCGAGTAGGTGGTTGTTTCTGTGGGCCCGTACAGATTGTTGACACGTTTGAGATTTCCCGACTGCCACAATTCTGTTACTAATTCGCTCTTTAGCGCTTCGCCCGCCAGATTGATCGTCACCACCTCATTCGGCAACCGTGTTTGCTCGATCAGTTTGGCAATTGCCGAGGGTACGGTATTCACCAAACGCACGCGGTTGGAGATTTTTCCTTCCCTCAGGCTTTCCCACCATCCGAGCACATCGTCGGCCAGCACGACGGTGCCGCCGCAGCCGAGCGTTGCCCACAACTCAAAGATCGAAAGATCAAAACAGACTGATGTCGCCGCCAGTACGCCGCTGAACTCCTCTTGCGTAAAAGTGCGTTGCGCCCACGCCACAAATGCCGTGGCATTTCTGTGAGTGAGCACCACTCCTTTCGGCACTCCGGAAGATCCCGAGGTGTAGATCAGGTAAGCCGGTTGCCGACTGCTGACTGCTTCATTGATTTGTTCCCTGCTCTCGTTTTGTATCAATTCCCTTTCGCGGTCAAAGCACAGAACGGTAGCAGCTCCTCCATAGACCCTCTCGCCCAACACTTCTTCAGTGATCACGACTCTTGCACCTGCATCTTCCAGCATGAAGCGCAATCTTTCCGCAGGGTATTGAGGATCCAGAGGCACATACGCCGCACCGGCCTTCCAAATGGCCAGCATTGCCACCACCATGTCCGGTGAGCGTCGCATGCAAATTCCTACGAGATCTTCTTTTTTCTGTACTCCCATGCGCACAAGGCGCCGCGCCAGCTGGTTCGCCCGGGCATTCAATTCTGCAAAGGTAATTTCCGTTTCGCCCCAGACAATCGCTGTCTCGCCAGGCCTGTTCTTGGCCTGCGCCGCAATCAACTCATGCAGACACTGCTCACGGTCATATTCGAATTCTGTGCAATTAAGCTCCTCAAGCAGCCGGTTGCGTTCGCTTACTGAGACCACCGGTAATTGGCTCACCGGAGTTTCAGGATTCAAGAGGATTCCTTCCAGCAGAATGGAGAAGCTCCCAGCCCAGCGAGCGATCGTGGCTTTCTCGAACAGATCGCTGTTGTACTCCCATTCCCCGATCAGGCCATTTGGACATTCTCCGGCCGTCAGCGTCAGATCAAACTGCGCCGTCTGCTGTTCGACAGTCACAGACTCCAACTGCAAGCCGCCTAAAGCTACGCGCGCCCCCGGCTGCCCCAGTGCAAAACGCACAAAATCGTCTGAATGACTTCCATAAGTCTGCTGAAAGACGAACATGCTTTGATAAACCGGTGACGTGGCTGGATCGCGAGCAATCCCGAGCTGTTCGACCATCAGCGAAAATGGATATTGATCATGCGCAAAGGCATGCAGAACCCGTTGACGAATTTGAGAAAGGAAATCGGTGAATGTCTGGCGCTGCTGGAAATCCGCCCGCAGAGGCACGGCATTGACGAAGTAGCCGACGGTATTCGCAAATTCCGCTCTCGATCTACCGGCTACCGGGCATCCGACAGTAATTTGCTTTTGCGAGGTCAGGCGATACAACAGGATTTGAAAGGCCGCCAGAAGCACCGAAAAGAGCGTTGTCTGGTGCTCAGCCGCAAATAATTTGAGCTTTTCGGTTAACTCGCTTTCGAGAACAAATGGAAAGGAATATCCATGAAATGTCTGGACTGGAGGACGGGCATGATCTGCGGGCAGGCTAAGAGGCGCCAGTTCTCCTGACAGCTCTTCTTTCCAATAGCTCCTGAGCCGTTCTCCCTCAGGACCGGCAAGATTCTCGCGCTGCCATTCCACAAAGTTCGCATAACTGCATTCCAACGGAGGCAGTTGCGGTTCCGCTTTGCTGTGATATGCCTGGTAGAGCTTCCCGACTTCCTCCAGAAGCAGGGTAAGAGACCAGTAATCGGCAATAATGTGATGCACCGCAACGTGCAGCAGGTGATTATTATCCGATCTGCCATAAACAGCGGCTCGAAACAGTGGCCCTTGTGTCAGGGAAAAGGGACGATGGCTCTGCTCGACCAGCCTTTTCCCGAGTTCTGTTTCGCTCCAGGAAGCGGCATCAAAATATTCAAAACAAACCTCAGCTTTATCGGCAACTTGCTGGACCGGTTCGCCCGTGGTGTCCACAAACACCGTGCGCAGGCAGGGATGGCGATCAACAAGCGCCTGTAATGCGCGCCGGAGCGCCTCAATATCCACGCCAGTAGTGATCCTGATGGCGCGCGAAATGTTATAGGCAGCGCTTTCAGGCGCCATCTGATGCAAGACCCACAGCGCTCGTTGACCATGCGAAAGCGGATAAGTGGAGGGCTGTTCCGCATGGCTTTTGGTTAAGAGCGGAGCTACCTTATTTGTCCTCTTCGCGATGTCCGCGATGGTTAACCCATCAAAAACGTCCGCGCTGGCGATCTCAACGCCAAAACGTACCTGAAGATTGTGGCAAAGCTCGACGGCAGTGAGAGAATTCAACCCAAAACCCATGAGCGGCTGACGCACATCAACTTCGGCCGGCTCGATTCCTGTTCGTCTGGCTAATTCCTCAATCACCCATGTCTCTACAGCACTTCTCTTGGCTGGCTCCTGGGATCGTCTTGCCTGAGGAGCTTGTCTCGTCTCTGCTGTATCGCGCCACTCTCTCAAGACTTCAAGTCGCTGATTCAGGAAATCCTTCTTACAGGCGTGCCGTTGCAGCTTGCCACTGGAAGTTTTGGGTAGCGTGCCTGACTGTATGAGGACGATGGAATGGACGCTCAATTCATGGACGTCAGCAATATTCCGGATAATGCTCTGGATGGCTTTGTCCAGTTCGTCATCTGAACGAATGGTCGCCTCTTGCACCAATACCAGTTGCTCTTCTCGGTCCTTCTCGATTGCAAAGGCTGCGCCACATCCGACCCGCAACGCAGGATGGGCCGTTGCCATGGTTTCTTCAATACCCTGCGGATAATAGTTGCGCCCACGGATGATGATGAGATCTTTCAACCGGCCGGTAACAAAGAGCTGTCCATCACGCAGAAAACCAAGGTCCCCCGTTCTCAGGAACGACCCGTCGTCGCTTCCGAGCATTTGAGCCTGGAATGTATGTTTGGTCTCTGCCGGTAGATTCCAATAACCGAGAGCCATACTCGGACCAGAGACCCAAATTTCTCCGATCTGATTGGGCGAACATGGAAGGAGTGTTTCCGGATCAACAATCCTCACGGTACTCCCTCGCGCCGGTTGGCCGCAGCTAACGACCCGCGTAACGCCGCTTTCGTCAGATGGAAAGCGCACCTCATGGCGCCCTAAGGCATCCGTATCGAGCTCCGCGATCAGCGGCTCGTCTTCCGTTGCTTGAGCGGAAACAAGCAAGGTCGCCTCAGCCAGGCCGTAACAAGGAGTAAAGGCTTTTGACTTGAAGCCGACCGGACTGAATCTCTCCGCAAACCTTCTCATTGTCTGGCCGCGTACAGGTTCGGCGCCATTGAAGGCGACTTCCCAGCTACTCAAATCCAGCGTGGACAGATTTTCTTCAGCGATCTTTCGAACGCACAGGTCATAAGCAAAATTGGGACCGCCGCTGGTTGTTGCCCGGTAACGTGTTATCGCGTTTAGCCAGCGGAAGGGACGTTCCAAAAATGCCATGGGCGGCATGAGGATGCAGCGGGCGCCCGCATAGATTGGCTGGAGCATGTTCCCGATGAGCCCCATATCGTGATAAAGCGGAAGCCAACCGACAACCACAGACTTTTCAGTTTGACGAAATGCCTCCTGAATCAGGGCCTCGTTCTCCAAGAGATTGGAGTGACTTACCATGACGCCTTTGGGGGTCGCGGTAGATCCAGAAGTGTATTGCAGGAACGCGATCGAGTCTCCGGTTACGTTTGGTGGTTTCCATTCGCGGACAAGGTCCTGGGCCAAGTCATCGGTTGTCAGGTATCGGAGAGAACCAAGCTGAGGATCAAGGTCCGCGAAAGGAGCGACTTTGGCCCGCGTCTGTCGCGTGGTAAGAACTGTGTGGGCCTGCGAGTCCTGGATTACCGCCTTAAGCCGGAGTAGATTGCGATTCGATCGCGGAGGATAAACCGGTACCGCAATCGCTCCCGCGGCCAGACACCCCCAGAACGCAGCGATGAAATCCGGTCCGGGAGGATACAGCAGCAGTACGGTTTCTCCAGAGGAACCGGATGATTGCAAAAGCGCAGCGATGGACCAGGCACGGCGCGTCAATTCCTCATAGTTCCAGTTAACCTCTTCCTTCTCGCCGTTCTGAAGAAAGGTCAGGACCGGTTGGCCGGAACTGTGCTCCGTCCGCCAGAGAAGCAGTTCATTCAAGTTACTAAAATTATTTGGCATTGTCTTAAGAGCGGATGGTTAAGTTACACGTTCCCCTCAACACGCTTAACAGCGCGCTGATTTCAAAAGCACGTTGAGGCTGTGTTCCGGTTGATGGGAGGCGATATCCCAATCAACCGCAGAGGTGTTCATTTCGTTTCCCGTTGGGTTCGTTATCGCCAAATGATGAGATGAAGGGATAGCCATGGCTATCAATTCAATTTGGAAGCAACGATCTAAATAAAACGTTTGGGCTCACGCATTCTCCGGTGCGGTAATGCGGTGAAGTTCCAACCGGTCGAACACCGAAAGGAGAGTTCGCAATTCCTCTTCGGCTGAAAGCATATGGCGCGTCTGGGACTCGGCAAAGTTGCCGCAAAGCTCAAGCACCTCGGCACACCCGCTAACTAGCAAGTTTTGCCACTTCTGACCGGGACATTTCCACATGAGCGCTGTACGACACGGTGTGCAAAAGTATCTGCACGCGTTCACTTCCCGATAAATCCCGTTCGAATACTCCTACAAAATTACGCAAAAAGCCTGATCTTATGACTACGTGGTCACCCGGACTCAAGGCAGGCGTATTGCGGATGACAAAGCCGTTCTCGTCTATGCGGGTATGAATTTCGGCAATTAATTCATCGCTAATCGCAGACGGAACTCCGCCGAAGCTGACAACATAAGCGACTCCACGGGTAAAGTGGATATTGTGCAGCATCTTGGGGCCTTCAAAGCGCGCGAATATATATCCGGGGAACAAGTGTGAATCGCGACAGGCGCTGGTTTTCTTGATCCGGGGCGCCAGCGTTGTTATTCCCCAGGAGGTCAGATTCTCTACCGCCCGTTCCTCCTGGCGAGGTTTTGTGCGAATTGCATACCACGATAAGCCAAGGTTCATTTTTTACTCACAAACTGAATCTACCGCGCGATTAGCTTTCATTGTTTCGAAGGGCATCCTGAGGAAGGCAGAGCTACCGCACTTGAAGCACTTGCAGTGCACCCTTTTCGCCGTTTTTTAAGTGCAGCTGTCTCATAAAGAAACAGTGCTTCTGTTGTCTTTCTCTGTTGTCTTGCAATCCAGGATCAATTTCCAGCAACAGAACGTCTACGATCCTGCTTGCCTGATCCGAAGGCGGACACGCTATAGCGGTTCTTGGCTTGCAGTAGCTTCTGAATTTTGACTTCATCCAACAAAGTCTGCTTGCCTATCTGCCGCGTCCCTAACATAATCCGCGCAAAATGCTCTACCGCTTCCATCCTGTAATACGCCTCGCACAGGCTCTTGCCATATGCGACCACTCCATGATTTGCCATCAATATTGCATTGTTATATGGGATGTAGGGCAGCAGCGATTCACTCAGTTCAGAGGTGCCGGTGGTGCCATAAGGCGCCAGCGGCACGGCGCCCAGGGTCATGACAAGTTCTGAGCACAAGGGCTCATCCAATGCAATACCCGCACAGGCAAATGCGGTCGCCGTACAAGGATGCGCGTGCACCACGGCTTGAACATCCGGACGTAGTTTGTAAATTGTCAGATGCATCTCAATCTCGCTGGAAACATCCCGACTCCCCTTGAGTTTGACCCCGTCTCCATCCACGATGACCATATCGCCGACGCGCATCATCGCTTTTCCGATCGCGGTTGGCGTGGCGAGAATCCGACGGTCATCAAGACGAAGCGACAAATTACCGTCGGTGGCGGACACAAATGTCTGCTGATGGAGCAGCTTGCCAAAATCGACCAACTGCTCGCAGCTGCGTTTCTCTTTCGATCTCAATCGTTCGCGCAGCCGCTGCCATGAGGCAAAATCCAACCAGTTGTGGCCCAGTCGCTTTGGGAAATGACTTATCGCCTGGCTTATACGTAGCATAACCATCCACATCCTGAAGACTGAACCGGAAAGTCACATTGGATTCAAGTCTGTCTCACAAACCTTTTTTTGACGTCTACTTCGAATCAACGTCGCGTTCTGGAATTCATCCTCGCGGTACGGAGATGATCGCCGAGATACGCTTGCCTCGTGAGGCCATAATCCGTAACCGCCAGAAGTTCCATGGGTTCATCCGTTGCATTCTGGGTCTGATGCATCGACCATCGCGGGACAAACACCGTATCTCCGGGTCCAGCCTCGACGGCGAAATCACCCACCAGCACACGCCCCTTGCTCTTGACGACAGCGAGTAACGATTCATGTATGTGCCGATGATGTTCGGTGTTCGCTGCGAGCAAGGCCATCGTTCTTTCCTTTCTGTATGGACTTACAGATGTCGCTGAAGTTCAATCGACCAACGTGATTCAGCGGGCTTCAGAACGTGTTAACTCGGGTTAATGCTCCAAAACTGCGTCTTCCTGTTGCACTTCTTCTATGCGCTTCAAAAGATCCGTAACTCTGGGGTTGGCAAGGAAGTCAAATATCGACAGATTCACATGAAAGTGATCCGCAATGCAGCCCAGGGTTTCAGTAACCAGATATGAATGTCCGCCCAGGTCGAAGAAGTTATCAATGATTCCGACCCGTTCGAGTTTCAATACTTTGGCGAAAATGGCTGCAAGGTCGTGCTCCGCAGGAGTCTGGGGCTCTTCTGGTCCCGCCTTCGTGCCCATGGCGAGAATATCCATACTCAACAAGACGTTGCGGTCGGTCTTGCCATTGGGGCTTAGCGGCATTTCCTCGAGAATAACTACATCATTTGGCACCATGTACTCAGGCAGCCGTTCCTTCAAGAAAGACCTCAATTGGCTTCCGGTCTGGTCACGCGAGCCGCCGCGATGCCGCGGCACCACGAATGCAACCAAACGTTGGTCCTGCTCGCTGAATGTCTTGCTTAATACCACAGCTTCTTTTACTTCTTTGTGCTGGCGCAGATTGGATTCGATATCGCCCAAGTCGATACGGAATCCCCGCAATTTCACCTGGTGATCAACCCGGCCAATAAATTCCAGGTTCTCATCGGACGAAAACTTTCCGAGGTCTCCGGTGCGGTAAAGTCGGGGGGATGATCCGGTGTTGAAGGGATTGGCGACAAATTTTTGTTCTGTCAACGCGCGATCATTGATGTAGCCGGAGCCAACACCATCGCCGGCAATGCAGATCTCTCCGGCTTGTCCAGAAGGCACAGGATTCAGCGAATCATCCAGCAGGTAGACCTGTGTGTTGAAGATGGGCTTTCCGATAGGAACGGAGCTCTCTACATACTTGTCATAGTTCTTCAACACATAGAAAGTGGAGACATCACTGCACTCCGCGGCGCCATACACGTTGGCTATCTTCGCATTGCACTCGCGAGACTGAGCCCATTCGCGGATCCGCGAGGCGGAAATGGCTTCGCCGCCCAAAAATAATGTCTGCAAGGAACTCAGCTTGGAAAAAGCCTTGCTTGAATTCTCAACCAGGGGATAGAAAGTGCTGGGAGCGCAGTTCATGCGGGTGATGCCTTGCTCCGCTATCGTCTGCAGAATCAATGCAGGATCGTAGTGAGGTGAGGCCAGCAGGTGTAGTTGTGCTCCCGTAATCAGGGGCATAACAATGCTTCTTTGAGTTATGTCAAAGCTGAAAGAGCTGATCACCAGCACCTTGTCGACCGGCGCGATATTAAACTCGGTGACAAACCAGTGCATCAGATTGGTCCAGCCGCCATGGAAGACGGCCGCAGCCTTTGCCTTCCCGGTTGATCCGGAGGTGAAGATGACATAGCACAGATTTCTTACAGATGTCGTCGCTGGCAGATTGTCGCCGCTCTCCCCGGCAATCTGCGGCCACTCACTGTCCAGACATACCTGCTTCAGCTTGGTCTCCGGCAAGACAGCTGCCATATCACGGGTGGTGAGCAACACTCGCAAATCAACGTCTTCCATCATCGATGCCAGACGCTTCTGCGGATAGCCGGGATCAAGGGGAACATAGGCAGCGCCGGCCTTGAGTGTACCCAGAATTCCGACGATCATTTCCAGCGAACGATGCATGCAAATACCCACAAGAACGTCTGGGCCCGCTCCCAGTTTCCGCAAGTAGTTCGCCAACTGATTCGCTTTCTGGTTCAATTCCTGATACGTCAATTGCCGGGACCCGCAAACCACGACGACCGCGCTGGGTGTCTCGGAGACGCGCTGCTCAAACAGCTCGTGCATGCACTTGTCACTGGGATAATCAGCGTGCGTGTTGTTCCATTCCGTCATCATCTGGTGCTGAGAGTCGATGGTCAGCACCTGTAGTTCAGAGCTCGAAGGTTGCATCTGGCATCTCTCCAATCAAGCGCTTCTCAGCTTTCCTGTTGTACGGCAGCGGGAACATCGAGGACCTGATGAGAGGCTGCTGCCGCAGCTTTCCTCTCTGCGAGTGTGTAGTCCCAGGCAAAACTATTGAGCTTAAGGTCCATATTGGTGCTCAGGACCTCCATGGCAGACATAAGGTCTTCGGCGATCTTCTCTACTTGAGCTTGAGAGTAACGGCCCGTCGGGCAGGAAACTTCAAATGACGTACCATCGCTTCCGGTGGTGAGCTTGAGCAGCAGATCTATCTGTTTATTGACTGCTGAATAGTGCTCCAGCCGCCCACTCATAGTGACTTCTGGCGAATCCGACACGACACAGCCCGCGGTAAATGACGGGCATGTGCTTCCGAACTCCTTCAGGCGCAATGGATTCGTCAGAATGAAGAAGGCAAACAGACGATGAATACGCGCCTGCTGCAGCTTTTCACTCGAGGCATGGGCAAATTCAGCGAAGGTTGATTGGTCAGAAGAGTGGAAGAGAACCGGGAACGGCTCTTTGTCATCCAGCGAAGCAACCACCACAGCCTCGTCCTGGCCCAAGGTTCTGGCCAACAAAGCGCCGTAGCAGGCGAAAATCAGTTCCGCAAAATCCACCTTGTACGACGAGCTGAGCTGATTCAGTAATTGCTTGTTCACAAATCGGGCAACTGAAGTGGATGCTCCACTTCCCAATTTAGGGGCCGCTGCGGGCCGGCGTGCCTGCCTGAACTCATCAAGCCAGAACTTTTCGGCAGAAACATACCTTGCTCCGGAATAGGGTTCAAGTACGCTCAGGTCCGGTTTTCCAGGGCGATCAAACTGGGCACTTAATTTAAAGTTTTCCAGCAACGCTGGGGAGATTTGCTTAAGGTTTGGCTTCAGGAGCTTCTCCTTGGCTGCTGCGACAAAGAATTTAATGAAGGTCTTCTGCTGTTCAATGGACATGCCTCGCGTCTCATTGAGGTAAAAAGAAACCCAGTTATATCCGGGATCAGGCACCCAGGAGACATGCTCCAAAGCCATAAACGATCGAACGACCAACTCAACGGCTGTTTCGGCATTCATGGTGTAATGTGACCAGCCATACGCTTTGCCTTTCAGCGCAAATTTGTCTCGCTTGCGCCACACAGGAGTGGTGGCATCACAGAACCAGATCTGGATTCGTGTGTAATCGGGCTTGATTTCCTCAATAAAGTCGAACGATTCCTGCAGGCTCTCATATGTTTCTCCAGGAAAGCCTACTTGCACGGAGATCATCTGGCGCAGCCCATATTTCTTGAACCAGGGCATCGTCCTGCGGAAGTCCGCTTTGTGAGCGGTCTTGTCCATGTTCTTAAGTACCGTCTCATTGGCAGATTCGAGGCCCAGAAAAACTCCCATACAGCCCGCTTCCTTCATTAACTGGATGGTCTCTTCATCCGTCTGGTCGCAGCGGAAGAAGCAGTGCCATGTGAAGCTATAGTTCTTCCTGATCATCATGCGCAGCATGGCCTTGAACTGGTTGGGAGGAACGTTCATGGTGGCATCAATGAAGAAAATATGAGTGATTGTGCCAGCAGCTTTGATGGAATCGAACTCCCGCTCGATACGCTCAAGGTTCATGATTACATAGCGCTCATTGCCATGCTCAGGGAAGGAACAAAAACCACATGCATACGGACAGCCATCAGAAATCCGCACGTTGGCCCAACCGGATTTTGCGAACCCTTCGGCAAACAGCGGATAATCAATCATGTTGTCCGCCAGCGGATTCGTCTCCCGCAGGCGGGGAGTGACAAGATAGTCTTTGCCTTTTTTATAAGCAATATTATGGACAGTGCTCACGTCGATGTTGTTTTTTAGGGCGTCGATCAGTTTGACCAGTGTCTGTTCACCCTCGCGGCTGTAGCAGTAGAAATCAGCATTCAAATAACGGAAAAGAGGCTTGACATATTCTGGCTCCCGTTCTTCGGCTTCTTTTGAGATGTACGGGCCGCCGGCAATGATTTTTGCATCCGGCTTTACTTTACGAATGAAGGTAATAATTTCCCAAATGTTCTGCTCAAAGACGTACATTGTGCCGGTAAGGACAATCAGAGCATAGTTATTAGCCTTCAGCTTTTCCTTGAGCTGCTGTTTTTCCCAATGAAACAAATTGATGTAATCGAATGTGTATCCTCGCTTCGCGAGGTAGCTACCCAGATAGGTAATCCCAGTCCACAGGCAATCGCCGTTGTAAAAATCTTTATGGTCCTTGCGGTCGAGCCCCTCATTATAGAATTCGGTGAGGATGTCCATTGCCTGGTAGGGCTTGCCCTTATAGCGAACGCAATTGAGCTGCATGTCAGTAAAGGCCACATGATCGCGTCCGCCCGAAGAAGCCATGTTTTCAAGAATGTTGAAGTATTGCTGAAACTCCAGCTCGTTGTGTCCAACTAGCAGGCAATCGAAATTCGCCATTGCATCTTCTCCAACGTCGGTGAACATGAGCCCAGGAGATGCGCTCAACCGAATGTTTTGGATGAAACTCCAACCAAGAGGCGGTTGGTAGAAACACTTTTTCTAGTATAGGGACGGATGCGGCATAGTCAATGCAATCACAAAATATTTCTCATTTTCCGTTTCAATATGGAACAGAGTTGCGGATTAGTTGCAGCATAGTATTTACTGGCATGCACTGAGACGCCAGAAATCATTTCTGAAAAAGACAAATAGCTTCCGATCAGCGAAATCAGCGCCCAGCACGATTTAAAGCGGACTTCGTATTGTCTGCACCCTCGATGGTTCAGCTTACCCTAAGTTATAAAATATGTTTATTGATAGATTTGTTCCATTATGGGAATACGCTGCATGACTTTTATGGATATATAGAAAGCATCGGATGGAATTGGTAGGCTCTTAACTAGTTTGCTCTATAGTAATCAGCGCAAAATAATTTCTGATGCTAGTCATCGCATAATAAAACTTTTTACCGAACAAGAATGTTTTGTCGTCACTGACGGTATTTCAGGATTATGATTATGTCCATACAGTGGAGGAAGTATGAGTGAAGTTGACGATCTTGCATCATGCATTGCAATAGAGGACGAAGAAACGCTAAGGTCGCGTTATGCTTCACCTCGCTTTTTGCCTGTTCTAGACCAGCTCGACAGAAGCTGCCGTTTGTTTATTGCACATTCCCCCATCTTGATTATCGGCACCACTCAGCCAGGCAACGGCGTCGACATAAGTCCGAGAGGCGATGCACCGGGATTTGTACGCGTGCTCGATGACCATACACTCGTTATTCCCGACCGCCGCGGTAATAATCGTCTGGACTCGATGACCAATCTGCTGGTCAATAATGAAATCGGACTCTTTTTCATGATTCCAGGAGTGCATGAAACACTCAGAATCAAGGGAACGGCACGCCTGAGCCGCGAGCCTGAATATCTGGCTGCGGCAGAAGCGCAGGGGCAACAACCAAATACCGTAATCGTTGTAACCGTCACCTGGGCCTTTATTCATTGTGGCAAGGCGCTGAACCGCTCGAAGCTGTGGGAAAACGATTATCGTGCCCACCCACGGGCCTGGCTGATCGCTCGAAGCACGCTGGAAAACAGCACAGTAGTCGATGTTGATCTGACGAAGCCGCCCGTGATTCCGGACAAAGAAACTGGATCCGAGGAGAGTTAGTTCAGCTGCGGGGGTCGCGTTTTCGATATGGATTGGTTTTAGCCAGGCCTTTGAGCCTTTCCGTGAGCTTATGCAATTCTGCAGCATCAAACCTGCCTTGTTGAAGTACCTGGTCGGCTATTTGCTGCAAGAACTTAGGAATCGGAAACGGAGTTTCAGCCGGCCGCAGAAAGCGCTTTCGGGTCTCTATCAGAAGAGCCGTTTCGCTCAGCAGTTTCGCGGCCTGAAGATGGTTATAGTCGCAGAGTCTGGCAAAGCCCAGATTCCCGGTAAGATGAGGCCCCAGCAGATAACGGCTCAAATGTTTGTTGAAGAGCTTGCGATATTGCTCTGCTTGTGAGTCATGGCACAAAACCAGGCTGATTTTCTCGCTTTGCTCATGAACTCGAAATATAATTCGCTCGGTCCAATCGTAAAAGATGAGATCGAGCGGGCTCTCAATGCCTTCCGCGGACAAAATTGCGCGATCCGCAGAAGATAAGCTCGAGAAATGTTTTCGCACCACGAAGGTTCCCACGGGAACTAGCGCAGAACGTGCCAAAACTTCAGAGAAGCCTGCAACCACGGCATAGCGCCGGCGAATATCCCAGGACTGAAAAGCACCTGAGCCGTCGAAACACGTTGTAGCATCGAAACCAACAACCGGGTCCGGAAGCGATGAGTTCCAGGCATGATCAAATTCATTCCAATCGTCAGCCTCGGCAATAAAGCCATCAAGGCAACAAATTGCAGATTCTCCCTGGTCGCCGCTCAGGGCAAAGTATCCGTAGAGCACAGCAGTCACCTTGTAGTCGCGATCATTCTGCAGAGCCGATGGACCGATCTGCAAGATTAGGTTAGTGCAAAAACTTTTTTACTTATCTGGATTTAACAATCTTACTAACACTATATCCAATATGACACAAGCACGCATGTTTGCCCGAAAAGGGAAAACAATATTATAGAGTCGATAAAGATTACGGCTTAACCCGAATGATGTGGTGACGAATAAATTAGAGTAGTATCTATCAAAGTTGGTTGACTTCTGATCTTTGGGTGAAACATTCATGAATGGCGCTAATTGTTTTTTGTCTGGTTTGGCCTACAGTGTGGGCAACATCAAGCCTATCGATGAGTTGGCTAGAGCAGAGAATGTAAGTGCTGAGCTGCTAAATACGCTCAAATCACGCGGGCTAAGGAATTTTTGCGAAGACAGCAGGACGATTCCCGAGATGTGTCTGGCCAGTGCACAGCAAACACTCAAGGCGGCAAATCTTACGCCAGCCCATATCCATGCAGTTGTATTCACCAGCTCGAATTCCGATGGCCTGGTTGCAGATGATGATGAGACCGCGCTTTTTGCCGCTCTTCACGCCGCCGGATTTGCGAAGACCCGCATTATCGGTTTGACATTACAGGCCTGCAGTGCCTGTGGCGAAGCGCTTCAAATTGCGTGTGACTTGATCAATGATCCGGCGAAGAAGGCACTGGTAATCATTTTCGGAAAAAAGAAAGCCAATAGGCTTGGGCCTCAGGCCAATACAATCTTCAGTGACGGAGCTGCATCCTGCATTGTTTCCGCGAACGGTGGTGAGTTTGAAATTTGTGCGATTGAGAGCATGATCAATACCTTTTTAGGCAGTATGGGACGCGCCGGCAATATTGCGCAAACTCAGGGCGGCCTTCTTGATCTCAGGGAGCTTAGCCGAAAGGTCTACGCGAAATCAGGAGTGCAAGCCAAAACCATACGTGCATTTTTTGGAACGAATGCCAGCCTGGGGCACCTGAATTTCATGGCACAGGCTGCCGGGATGCCTCTCGACAAAGTTTACGAGGACGACGTAGCCGAATACGGACACTTGCATTCCTGCGATAACTTGATCAGCCTGAAAAATTACTCCACCAAACATCCGTTGGCTCCAAACGATCACGTGATGCTTACTGCGTGGTCGTCGCATGTTGTGAGTGCGGCAGTGTTGCGGTACATCGGATAATCAGGGGATTCTGACAAACTGAATGTAACGTCGTTAAAGCAGAGCAATCATTTTAAGGGTGCTGCATATGCCAGGAGAACTGCCACAATTCTCGGAGATGACGGTCAGTACCGCGGGACGACCTTACCTACTACGTTACTTTGACCGACCGGGCCCGGGGCCAACGATCCTCTATATTCATGGACTAGGCTGCTCAAAGGATGATTTCCTGGAAATGGCTGCCGCTCCGGAGCTTCAGTCGTTTCGCCTGATCTCTGCCGACCACCCCGGCTGTGGTGACTCACCTTATGATCATGACCACCCATTGAATATTGATGGAATTGTGAGTCTCATTGAGAATTTTGTGGACAAGCTGGGGCTGGGTCCGTTTCTGCTTGTGGGCGGCAGCCTTGGCGGGCTGGTGGCACTTCTATACGCGGAACGGAACTCGAACAGAATAACTGGATTTGTAAATGTGGAGGGCAATCTTGCTCCTGAAGACTGCATGTTCAGCCGGAATGTAATCCCTCATCCTTACCAGCATTTCGAAAAAGTAATATTCCCACAAATCAAGAAGGCCGTGTCCGCCAGAAGAGGCCGGGGATTTGAGCAACATTTAAAGGTACTGGCGAAAGCCAACCCGCGCGCCTACTATGATTACGCATTTCAGACCGTGGAATACTCAGATCACGGTAACCTGCTGCAGCGCTTTTTGGGTCTCCCGATTCCAACCTATTTCTTGTACGGTTCAGAGAACCGCCACCTCTCTTACCTGCAGCGACTCCGGGAATCCGACTGCACTGTCATCGAAATACCGAATGCAAACCATTTCTTGTTCTATGATGCTCCGAATCAGTACGCGGCAGCCCTCGCGACCTTTGCTCGCAGATCCTCCTTTGTGGCAGCACCGTGCTCGAATAGCTGAACGGGCAGACCACATCCAGGTTGTCCTGAGATAACGCGGAGGAATCAAAAGGTTTTTCGGATCCTCAAAGCAGTTTCTTCAAGCCCTTCTCAATGACATCCGTATATTCAAATCCAATGATCTTTTGCCGCAGAATGCCTTGCCGATCGTAGAGAAGGGTTGTTGGCAGGCCTTCAATGCCTCCGAATTTATTTTTGATCTCATCGGTTGCGACGGCCAGCGGGTGATGTATGCGATGCGCCGGGCAAAAGCGCGGCTCTTCCGTGTCAGCCATGGTATCCAGCTTGAATCCGGTCACAACAAATCCTCGCGATCCATACCGGTCCGCCAATTTTTCATATCCCGGCATTTCTTTCTTGCAGGGCTGGCACCATGTGGCCCAGAAATCGATCAGCACTACCTTGCCGCAAAGATCGGCGGAAGATATCCTGCGCCCGCGTAAAGCCAAAAGCGTGATTCCAGATCGCTGCTCAGCCTCGTCGCCTGGGTGCCTTTTGACCGAAGCAAAGAATGAAAGTCTTCATCGGCCACCAGTCGCTGAAGGTTGAAGAGTCCCGTGTATATCCAACTGGCGGCCAGAGACAAGTCAGTAGATCCCGACCCGGGCTGTAATCCCGCCGGAAGCAGAAGCCCAGTTCTACCGGTTAGGTTGGTACGGCCAGTGGGAAGTTTAGGGCCCAGCGTCACGGATGCCTGCGTTGTTCCTCGTGGTGAATCGCGCCGATAAAACCTGTACTTTGCCAGGACCATCAGGTCGCCCAACCCTAAATCCTCCTCGGCTCCAAAATGCAAAGAAACAATCCGCCTTTAAAATTTTATTCGCTATTGATTCGCTTCTAAGATTGCGCTACTATATTATTCTGCCCTGAGGGGTGAAAGCTTATAGATCATTGAAAATAAAGCAATCCGCACACAGCACTGCAGCATCCGACCACCTCGAAAGATCAATCCTAACGACGAAATCAATTTTCGATTTATTTTCGGCATTGATTCGGAATGTACTTTTGCCTTTTATTTGCATTTAGATGGCTACGAACTAGAGGCAAGGGGTTGGGCGCTCCAAATAAAGCGCGGAAGAATTTTCAGTCCCGCCCTGGCGGCTCCTTTATTCGGCGCGCTCTGCAGCTGGAACAGCGGGCGCGCCTCCGTGAGCTTTATTTCGCCGGCTCCAGGGCATCTGCTCCAGCGATTCGAGGAAGTCGATAAACTCCCGATTCGAAAGAGAACGGAAGGTCCCCGCGTCATGGGCGCGAATAAAGCTCCCGCCATCCGGAACCAGGCAGTTCATCGCCTCTCGGATACTTGGATGAAGATGTCCGCAGGAATAAACGCCATCGTCCTCGGTAAAACAGGCAACGTAGCTGATTTCTGGTGTATTTGCAGCCATAGCGTTCGCGGCAAATTATACACCTAATCAAGGTGCTATCTAGTCAGGATGTAGATTTGTGCGGCTTGCCGAAAGACTATACGGCGTGCGCAGCGCATTGATTTTGTTAGGCAAACAAGTCCGAAGATTAAGAATTGAACGGCGTCTCTCCCAGGAGAAGCTTGCGGAGATGTGTGACTTTCACCGCAACCAGATAGGAAGAATCGAGCGCGCCGAGCAAACCGTTTCTTTTGATGGCCTTCTCCAGCTTTCCTACGGGCTCGCCGTTCCCCCTTCTGAAATCTTTCGACTAGTACCCACGCAAAAGCGCCTTCCCTCAAAAAAGAAGAAATCGGCGGATCAATAAGCAAGAACCCTGGAATCCGCTTCTTAGATCCGCAAACCTCAGTAACCTGGCCAGTTTGAGTTTCCTTCTGCTTTCGGTCAACAAAGGGGCCATAATAGGGGCTGCCCCCAAGAAAATAACTTCTGGAGTGTTTATGAAACCTTTCTGGCGCGGACTTTGCCTGCCGTTGCTGATGGCCTGCTGTCTTGTATCGATGGCCCAATCCCAGACCCCTGTAGCAGATAGCAAGAAGGTGATGGACGATGCGCGGCATGCATATTACAGCCTGCGCGCGGCGGGATTGGATGAGTTCCGCGCCACCGTGAAGCCGAACTGGGAACTGGTGCTGAAAGACCAGCTCGCGTCCGATCCTGCCAGCGCGCAAGCCGGGCTGAAACTTTTGAACGGAATACACTTTTCCATGCTGCTGGACCACACGGACAAAGTGACGGTGAGCCACCACGCGGACACCGAGCCGGTGAATGAACAGCAGCGCAAGGGCTTTGAAGATATCTATTCTGGCATGGACCAGGCCATCAACGGCTTTTTCACCACATGGTCCTTGTTTATGTTGAACTCTCCGTTCCCCGCGCCTGAAGTCAACTACACGCTGGAAAATCTTGGCACGCAGTACCAGCTTTCGTATAAAGACGGGTCCTCGGACGTCGTCACCATGATGGGAAAAAACCTGATCATCACGGATATCAAGGTAAATTCGGCGGAATTTAGCAGCTCAGTGCGGCCGCAATTTGTGCACACAGCTAAAGGGTTTGTCCTGACCGGATATGACGCGGATTACAAGCCTACTTCAGGATCCGGCGTGGTAAAACTGGCGATCAAGATTGATCACCAGCCTATTAGCGGGCTGCAATTACCAGTCAGCCTGGTACTGGACAGCGTGATGGACGGCGCCCCAACGCACATGGAATTGGCATTCTCTGGGCATGAAGTAAAAAGCCACTGAGCCACAGGCGCTCAGGACGACCCTTGGCCATTCACGGTTTACAGCATGGCGGCCTCGGCAAGCTTGGCCTGGGCTTCCTGGGATCGATTCATACGCGTCAGCAACTCTGCGTGGAACTGTAGGTCGCGTTTGAGCGCACCGAAGAGCTGGCCTTTGCGGCTAATATCCTCTGCGATAGATAGGTCTTTATCAGCGCCTTCCATATCACCAGAAAGAGCCCGGATTTCTCCGCGAATTGAATACGCTGCCTCAACGCCGGCGACGTCTCCGTTTCCGAGCTTCACAACTTCTACAGCCTTGTCCGCGTAATGAAGCGCGGTATTGAGATCACGGAGATTGGCATAAACCGTAGCCGCATAGACATAGGCGCGCCTTCGTTCTGTGAAGCGCCGATCTGGGGGGAACTCGTCCGCAATGGCCGCAGCCTCCTTGCAGGCATTCGCCGTTCCCTCGTCTGTTGCATCCGCGATCACGCCACGTGTGCATGTTTCCCATGGGATATCGAACCGCTTCGCAACTTCTGCATCGGACTCTCCTTGATGATCGTTGGGCGGAAATCTTATAGAGACTGAGTAACTGCCGTTTGCCGAGGACTCGTGCGGAGTGTGTACCTCTGGTTTTTCGCGCAAAGTGAAGCTCACCAGAACATTTCCGATCACTGCAGTAGTTCCTTCGCCGCTGTGAAATGGAGAATATCGCCATTGCTTTAGAGCAGATGCCGCAGCATCCCTCAACATGGTAGGTCCGCTGAGAACCCGTGTCGACCTCACCATACCGTCTGGACTAATCTCAACGTTGATGACAACATCCCCCTGCACTTTAGCCGACTTTGCGGTTGCTGGGTAAATGGGCGGGACATACTTCCTGAGATGACTCGCTAGCTCTTCCTGTGTCAATCTTGGAAGCCGAGGCACTTGAGCATCAAGCAGTCGGATTCCGAAAATGAACCCCAGGGCAACGATGACTACAGCTGATCGCACCATAGGCGTTTCCCTCGAAAGAAATAGAGCAATAAGAATGCATCGTCAGGAATTCGTCGTCAGCGCCGGCGCTGGCTGGAAATCGCCGATCTTCACAATGATCCTTCCCACGCCCATCAGGTATGCGCTCTGGTGCGTACCGCCCCAGGCACCCGCCGGGCCTTGCACGTGGATGAGGCCACCCTTGGGAATGGTTCCCGCAGAATTATTCGCTTTGGGTCCCTGGCCAAATTTGTAGTGCCAGTACGGAGCGTCAACGATAGCCGAGAACGGGACGTAGTAGCCTTCGGGCATTTCTTTTGATCTCCAGCGCGAACCCAGTACTTTTTACCACAAAGGACACGAAGAATCACAAAGGAAAACCGCTGGTACGTTGTCCACAAATGAGATCTACCGCAGGCGAGGGCACCTGCGCTCCATAAAGTTTTTTCGGACAGGAGCGCTTGCTCCACCAATCTTTGGCGGCAAGGGTGCTGGGCGACAAGACATAGAGCTATGCCAGTTCGTCCGGATGAGCTTCAATGTACGCAAGGGCTTTTTCCGCCATCTGGCGTTCGCCACTATAGCTGAGTTTGCCGGGAGCTTCTGAAAGCGGCAGCCAGTAGGCGCGGCGGACTTCATGCCGCATCGCTTCCGTAACGTTATCAATCTGGCCGGACTGATACTTGGTAAGAAAGAAGGATACGATCTTGAACGCCTTTTGATTGCCCTCCCATTTGCGCACATAGACATACTTGATGTCGCCCAGTTTGGCGATGAGCGTGGCCTTGAGGCCGGTTTCTTCATGGACTTCACGCAACGCGGTCTCAGCGGGCTTTTCTCCGGCGTCCACGTTGCCTTTGGGCAGGGCGACAACGTTTTTACGGTCTTCGGGCTCACCTTCGCGGCCGGGCTCAATCACGGCCACCCACCACTGTTTCTGCATGTACCGCAGCACCAGCGCGCCAGAGGAAAATTCGCGCACCATTTTGGTCAAGAAAGTATCTGCTCGAACGTCGAAAATAAGGTTAAACAGGCCATTTTAACGACTTTTCTGGTCCCATTTTGGGCCGCTTTTGAGATTACCAACATCATGCCAAGTTGCCTGCCATTCAGCCAAAAAAGAGTGAAACTAATACTTCACGCTTGCGGTTTAACTTTACTGTACAAACGCTTTCGCTAAACCAGCATCTTACGCTAAAGGTGCAATCTGGTTGCGGCAAGTCCAGGTTAAGGAGCGCCGTTGAAGAATCAGCTGAAAAGAATCGTACGGTCCGTCCGCGCCCTGGGACGAGAACTTGCCCGCCAAACTGTTCCTGCAGTGCCCCCCGTTGAGCCGCCGCGGATTCCCAAAGTCGGCATTGCGCTGGGTGGAGGTTTTGCCCGCGGACTGGCCCATATCGGCATCCTGAAAGTTTTGGAAGAAGAAAATATTCCGGTGGACTTTATCGCCGGCACCAGTGTTGGATCGGTCATTGGCGCGGCTTATGCCAGCGGTATCAGCGCCAAAGAACTGGAAGAAGTAGCGGCGCTGGTCCGATTCAAAGATTTCTCCCGCTGGACCTTCTCCCGCTTTGGACTCTTCAGTAATGACAAGATGTCAATCTTCCTGCGCAAAGTGCTGCGCTGCAAAACTTTTGAAGAGCTTAAGATTCCCATGGCCATTGCCGCCACTGACATCATTACCGGCGATGCCGTGGTCTTTACCAAAGGCGACCTGGTGGACCCTGTGCGCGCCAGTTGCGCTTATCCTGGAATGTTCCAGCCTGTAAGAATCGGCGAACAGTTGCTCGTCGACGGGCTTCTGGCCCACTCGGTCCCGGCCACTCCCCTGCGCGATATGGGCGCAGAGCGTGTAATCTCCGTCCACCTGGCGGCCCATTGGGTCAAGCCTGGCGGTCCGCGCCATGTGTTTGACGTGATTGGGCAATGCTTTTCCATCGCCCAGGAGCGAATGTGCGGACCGTGGAAGGCCGCGTCGGACATTGTGCTTCAGCCGGAGATCGGCGAATTCGCTTATGACGACTTTGTTCGCGCCCCCGATTTGATTCGCTGCGGAGAAGTAGCCGCCCGCGCCGCCATGCCGGAAATCCGCGCATGGATGCCCGCGCCTGTGGTGGCCAGCGCTCCTGCATCAGAGCCCGCGTTGGATCCGGCGATGGTCGCGCAAGCGGACTGGCAGACCGCCACGCAACCCGCTCCTTTAAAGACCTAAACCAAAAAAGCTAAAGCAGACTAAAAGGAAAATGGGTTAGAAGCTCGCCTTGCGGCGAAAGTATTTCAATGATCACGCGGTCGGTGATGGGAAGATTTCCTGTATCGACATTGATGCGATACACGCGCTCGTCATAAGGCACGTCAGCCGGCACGCCAATCATCTCAATGGATTGCGGCTCGATTTCCCGGGATTCCAGGCCGTTATAGGCACGGATACGGAACTTCAGATTAAGCAGCAATTCCTGGGGAGCGCCCGATACATCAACAGACGAGTCTGGTCCTTCAATAAAAATCTTCTTAAGAGATGCGGTAATGCGAAAGCTGAACCGCTGGGGAAATTGCCTGATCGTTGCACCGTCGGCGGAGACAAGCCTTTTGTGTGAGCCTTCCGCCACGTGCTGTGCGCCTTCCAGTTCAGGGCATTCGATCAGGCCCATAAGGGAAAGCGTGGCTTTGGATGGCTTGAGCACCATCACGGCATACCCGGCGGGCATGTTGGAACGCACACCGGACATTGGCTTTGTCGAGTTTCTAGCCGCCGCGACAACGGCCAAACCGGCAATAATCAAGAGAAGGCCACTAAAAGTGATTGCTCGGGGATGCATGGCAGCTCTTTTCCGGCTTCCGGCGTGTGGCATGAAACGGCCGGGCATGATACACAAGAAGCTCACCAGATGAGAGAAGGATAAAGAGAAAAAAGATGCTTCGGCTCCTCTGTTTTACCGCCCATCCTGACGACGAAGCCGGCAGCTTTGGCGGCACTCTTTTGCGCTACGCTGAACGCGGCGTGGAAACCCATGTGATTTGCCTTACCCCCGGCCAGGCAGCCACGCATCGCGGCTCGGCCAAATCAGACGACGAACTTTCCGCCACTCGTCGCTTGGAATTCAATGCTGCCTGCAAGTTGCTGAAAGTAAGCCGCGGAACCGTGCTCGACTATCCCGACGGCAAGCTCGATCGCCAGGATTTTTATGAGGTAGTGGCCAGGCTGACTCGGTTGGTCCGCGAGCTGCGTCCGCAGGTGGTGATCACCATGGGAACAGAAGGCGCCATCACCGCACACCCGGACCACTCCATGATTTCCGTCTTCGCCACCATGGCCTGCCACTGGGCCGGACGCACGAATCGTTTCATCGACCAACTGAAAAATGGACTTGCGCCCCATCGTACGCAGAAGCTCTATTACGCTACCGCTCTCTTCACCATGCCAGACCGTCAGCCGGTCTCGCTGGCGCCCACTACTACCGTTATCGAACTAAAGCAGCATGAGATTGATGCCAAGATAGCAGCTTTCAAACTCCACACATCCCAAGCGCCCCTGTTCGGCTTTTTTGAAGAGACCATCCGCAGGCGCGGCAAGACAGAAGTATTTCATCTGGCCAACAGCGCAAAGCCAAGCAAGATGGCAATGGAAACTGATTTGTTTGCAGGAATCGAAGAATAAAAATCGCGAATTCCTCGGAACACTGTTTTGTTGGGAATTGCCTCAATCGGCCATTCACAATAGTTTCAAGGCGCATTTGCTGAAAAGCCATCTTCGTTAAAACCGCGAGGTAGTACAAAGATGTCACAGAACATGAAAGTGCATCACGACTTTTATCAGCAAAATCAGCTATGCCGCCGCGTTCGTTTGCGGTTCCACGCCCTGATTCTCTTCTGACGCTGATCGTCTCACCAAACTGAGTGTGGCTCCGGCAACGGTCAATCCTACAGCCAAGGCCAGCCACTTGGCATGGCTTTCCAACCACATTTCCATACTGAAGGAGTGTGCGCGCTTGTCAAAAGCTCCGTGGGCCCCGTGATCTCCGGCAACAGGCTCCCAGAGATTATTAGGGCGATTGGGATCTTCCGGGCCATCATGTTGCTGTGAGTCATATCCGGTGCGCGCAAGATAGTCATCACCCAAAGAAGGAACAAGTTTGTTGCCGAAGATTGCCTTCACGGTGGACCACGCCACGTAATACTCGCGGCGGTCAGGATGATGCGCGGCGTAATAAATAGCGCGGGCCGCCACCTCTGGCTGAAAGATCGGCGGCACCGGTTGCGCCTTGCGTGGCAGGCGGCTTTTCACCCAGCCAAATTGCGGAGTATTGAGAGCCGGCATTTGCACCATGGTCGTACGCACTTTGCTGTGATCGTGCTTAAGCTCTGTGCGCAATGAGGCGAAAAAGCCAAGCACTGCGTGCTTGGCGGCACAATAAGCAGCTTGCAACGGTATGCTCCGATAGGCGAGCGCTGAGCCTACATGCACAATCGTGCCGCGATTTCTTGGCAGCATACGCTTGAGAGCTGCCAACGAGCCATATACATATCCAAGGTACGTCACCTCAGTGACTCGCTTAAAGTCCTCTGGGGTCATCTCTTTGATCGGCGAAAAAACCGATGCCATAGCATTGTTTACCCAGATGTCAATGGGCCCCAGGGTTTTCTCCACGTAGTCCGCCGCAGCTTCAACCGCGCCGGCATTGGCGACGTCAACTGGAAGGACCAGCGCTTTACCGCCCGCTGCCTCCACTTCCCGGCGGGCTGCCGTCAATCCGTCTTCTCCCCTGGCAATTAAACCTATCGATGCTCCCCGTCGAGCAAACTCGCGGACGGTGGCCCGTCCCACTCCCGCAGAAGCCCCGGTGATAACAACTACTTCATGCTTCGCCACGTTCCAATACCGTCCTTCCTCAAATTAAAAGTCGTATACCATCTGGGATGCCGCCGCGAAACGTCGCGTTTGCTCACGTATCGTAATACGATATTTGCTTATCTGATTCCGTGGCGGTTGGCTACCCTTGCCACACTGCAGACATCGAATTAGAAGTCGGCTTTTTTCAAATCCACTGCCTGATGTATTGAAACTGCAGCTTAGATTCCACATGCGGCGCATTTCACAGATCGTCCCCGTCGATCGCGTAGAGGTAAAAACTTACACGGTCCCAACCGACTTCCCTGAATCTGACGGTACCTTGGACTGGAACCGTACAACTTTGGTACTGGTCAGCGTTTCGGGCGGCGGCAACCAAGGCATCGGCTACACCTATGCCGACACTGCAACGGCATCTCTGATTCACAACACGCTGATTCCATGTTTGGTGGGGAAGGACGTCATGTCCCCACGGGCGGCTTACATGGCAATGTGGCAAAGGATACGCAATCTCGGTCGCCCTGGCATTTGTTCCATGGCGATCTCAGCCGTGGATTGCGCGCTATGGGACTTGAAAGCCCGCCTGCTGAATCTGCCGTTGGTCACTTTGCTGGGCCAGGTTAGAGATGCTGCGCCGATTTACGGCAGCGGTGGATTCACTTCTTACTCAGACAGGCAACTTACAAACCAACTCTCCGGCTGGGTAAAGCGGGGTATTAAGCGCGTAAAGATAAAAATCGGACGCGATGCCATCCGTGACGTGGAACGCGTCCGTGTCGCACGCAAAGCGATCTCTAGTGAAACCGAGCTCTACGTGGACGCTAACGGGGCTTACAGTCGCAAACAAGCGCTAATGCAGGCAGAGCGGTTTCTTCCCTTCGGCGTAACGTGGTTTGAAGAGCCGGTCTCATCTGACGACCTTGCTGGTCTTCGGCTCGTACGCGACCGGGCGCCGTCAGGCATGGAGATCGCTGCCGGGGAATACGGCTATGACATTTTCTATTTCCGCAACATGCTTGCCTCGGGAGCCGTGGATGTGCAGCAGGCCGACGTCACTCGTTGCGGCGGGATCACTGCATTTTTGCAGGTGGCGGCCCTTTGCCAGGCGCATAACATACCACTTTCAGCTCACACCGCTCCCGCGCTGCATACGCACGTTGCATGTGCAGTACACCCATTCAAGAACCTGGAATATTTCCACGATCATGTGCGCATTGAGGCCATGTTATTTGACGGTCTGCCGCAGCTAGTCCATGGAGAGCTACGCCCTGATTTGTCGCGCCCCGGAAACGGGCTTGAACTCAAGCGTGCTGATGCGGAACGATTCGCCGCATAAGGAGAAATGATGTCTGCCAGCAAGAATCCAATCTTTCCGCTCGACGACCTCAAGAATTCGATTGCCTCGCGCCCCCGCGACTGGCGCTCCGCTTCCGGCGTGGATGTGAAGGGTCTGGAAGCTGAGCTGCGCAGCAACATCGAAGGCGAGGTGCGTTTCGACAGCGGGACGAAAGCCATGTATGCCGTGGACGCTGGAAATTACCGGCAAGTACCGATCGGGGTGGTCATTCCGCGATCAAAGGAGGATGTTGTCCAGGCTGTTAACGCGTGCCATAAATACGGTGCGCCACTGCTCTCGCGGGCAGGCGGTACCAGCATTCCCGGCCAGACTTGCAACACTGCCATTGTGTTGGACTGGTCAAAATACATGCATGGAGTGCAGGAAATAAATATCCGCGAGCGCTGGGCACGCGTGCTGCCGGGAACGGTCTGCGATGAATTACGCAATGAGGCAATGCAGGTAAGCGGCAATCTTCTGGTATGGGGGCCAGATCCCGCCACTCACACACACTGCTGCTTTGGAGGCATGATCGGCAACAACTCGTGCGGCGCGCACGCGCAAATGTCCGGCCGCACGCATGAAAACGTTGACGAACTTGAAATCCTGCTTTACGACGGCACGCGCATGAAAGTGGGCTGGATGGATGATGCTGAGTTGGAGCGCTGCACCGGTCACGGCGGCCGAACGGGAGATATATTTCGCTATCTCAAATCATTGCGTTCGCATTACGCGGAGCTGATCAAGGAAAGATATCCCAAAATTCCGCGCCGGATATCCGGTTATAACCTTGATCAGCTGATACCTGACCGCGATGGCCGCTTCAACATCGCACGCGCCCTGGTCGGGAGCGAAGGCACGCTCGTCACCATCTTGGAAGCCAAAGTGCGATTGATTGATGCCAAAGCAGAGCGTGTGATCCTGATGCTTGGCTATCCAGACGTGTATGAGGCGGCAGACCACGTGTTGGATATCGACCCATTTCAGCCAACCGCGCTCGAAGGCATTGACGAAGATCTGTATCAAAACATAGAGAAAAAAGCAGGGCGGAATTCGCGCTATCTGAAACTACTGCCCGAAGGCAAAGGGTGGCTCATGGCGGAGTTTGGCGCTGAAAAAAAGCAGGACGCAATTGATCTTGCAAAACACGTCATGGAAGTCTTGCGAAAGAAGCCCGGCTCCCCTTCCATGAAACTATTCACCGACAAATCTGAGATGGAACATCTGTGGCAGGTGCGCGAATCGGGTTTGGGAACAACAGCCTTTGTTCCCGGCGAGCCAGATACATGGGAAGGGTGGGAAGATTCCGCCGTTGCGCCCGAAAAGCTAGGCGGATACCTCCGTGACCTGCGCGCCCTCTACAACAAATACGACTATAACTCTGTGCTTTATGGACATTTTGGCCAGGGCTGCGTCCATTGTCGCGTCAGTTTTGACCTGATGAGTGAGCCAGGAATTCGCAAATGGCGTTCCTTCATGGATGAGGCCACGGATTTGTGCGTGAAATATGGCGGTAGTCTCAGCGGAGAGCACGGTGACGGCCAGGCACGCGCTGAATTTCTATACAAAATGTTTGGCGATAAACTCATTGAAGCATTTCGCGAGTTCAAATCCATCTGGGACCCCGATTGGAAAATGAACCCCGGAAAAATCGTTGATCCGTATCGCATCGATGAAAACCTGCGGCTTGGAGCGGACTACCACCCTTGGGAACCGGAAACGCATTTCAAATATCCAGACGACAAAGGCCGCTTCGCGCATGCTGCGTTGCGCTGCGTGGGTGTGGGCAAGTGCCGCCGCAAGGATGCGGCCAATCCAGATGACGACACTATGTGTCCCAGCTTTATGGTCACGCATGAAGAGCGGCATACGACCCGAGGGCGAGCGCATCACTTCTGGGAGATGCTCAATGGCAACGTGATTACCGGCGGCTGGCGTGACGAAAATGTAAAAGAGTCATTGGACCTCTGCCTCTCCTGCAAAGGATGCAAGGGCAATTGTCCGGTGAATGTGGATATTGCCACCTACAAAGCTGAATTCCTTTCACACTACTGGGAAGGCCGCATACGCCCTCGGCATGCTTACGCTTTTGGATGGATCGACCAATGGGCACGTCTGGCGTCGATCTGGCCCGGAGTTGTCAATCTCGTCACCCAGACTCCGGGCCTCAGCCATCTGGCCAAGCTGGCTGCGGGTATGCCGCTGGGCCGTACGATTCCAGAGTTTGCTCCGCAGACATTCCGCAACTGGTTTATGAAACGGAAGTCGGCCGATTCCGCCACGAAGGGCAAAGTCATCCTATGGCCGGACACGTTTAATAACTACTTTTTCCCGGAAACAGCGCAGGCAGCAACGGAAGTGATAGAGCATGCGGGGTTTTCAGTGGAGATACCGCGGACGCATCTCTGCTGTGGCCGTCCTCTTTACGATTACGGCATGTTGGATGCCGCCAAGCTCTACTTGCGCCGAGTGATGAAGGCATTGCGCTCTCCGATTGAATCCGGTTTGCCAATCGTGGTGCTGGAACCAAGCTGCGCTTCAGTGTTCCGTGACGAACTCACAAATCTTTTTCCGGACGACCCACTGGCGCAGAAACTGAAGGCACAAACGCTGCTGTTGAGTGAGTTTCTTGAGACAAAAGCGAAGAATTACCAGCCTCCGCACTTGCAACGTAAGGCGCTTGTGCAGGGCCATTGCCATCACAAGTCAGTGTTGCGATTTGATGCTGAGAACGCCGTTCTAAAGAAACTGGGACTTGAGTCACAGGTTCTCAACTCGGGATGCTGTGGCATGGCTGGTTCCTTCGGTTTCGAGAGCAGTAAGTATGACATTTCGATAGCCATTGGTGAGCGCCGCTTATTGCCGGAAGTGCGAAAAGCAGAGATATCCACAATCATTATCGCGGATGGTTTCAGCTGTCGCGAGCAGATCGCACAGCAGACAGGTCGCCAGGCGCTGCACCTGGCTGAGGTGATTCAGATCGCGCAGACAGATGGCCGCGTTGACGGTATATATCCAGAGGCAGCTTTGGTGAAACGTAGAGAAGCGTCCAGGCGTAACGCTCGATGGCGCGCCTTGGCGGCGCTTAGCGTCACAGCGGTGGGAGGAGTGCTCCTGGCCAAACGCTTAAACAGATCAGACAGATAGTCGAGGAGGAGCTATGAGAAAACCAATTGGAGAGAAAACGTGGGTGATCGCTGAAGGATACATTCCCAAAGAGAGCCACGGGCCTGAGCCGCAGATGACAAGCCACGAAACTGTGTGTCTGCTGAATTGCTCAGATAACGACGCACATGTGGAAATTACCATTTATTACAAGGACCGTGAGCCAGTTGGCCCGTATCGCCTGATCGTATCTGCGCGGCGAACCCGGCATGTGCGATTCAACGATCTTCGCGAGCCAGAGATGATTCCCAGAGACACGGATTATTCGAGCGTCATAGAGTCTGATGTGCCGATCGTGGCGCAGCATACGCGGCTTGATTCTCGCCAGGCCAACAACGGCCTGCTGAGCACCATCGCTTATCCCAGCGCGGCATGAAGCCATTTGAGTGAATCGGTCATCGCGCCAGGTGATAGAACGCGCCCAGAATCATTCCAAAAACCGTGTGCGCAATCATGATCGCCAGTGGGGTTTGCACGCCGTAATGCAAGGCCAGAAATCCTGGGGGCTCGAGCAGATTCTGGGCCGTCGGACCTTGTTGCTCGCTGGCCATGCGTGGATGCAACCCCGGCATGAGTGACATGACGACTACCAGCACGACGATTCCGTGACAAACGCCGATCAGTGCGCCCCGCCACCAACCTCCCACTCCCAGAGCCTGGAAGATGAAGACGTAAATCACGGAAAATACCCATCCCACTGCCAGGTGCACCAGGAAGCCATACAGCTTTGCGCGATCTCGATCAGGGGTGAAGATGGTGCCGAGCATGTAGGGAAAGTTGATGCGAGTGAGTCCCAGTCCCTGGGCTCCCGCACTAATTGTGGTCAGGACAATGGTTGCAAGAAACCCCCATAATAGCCAGCTAGCCCAATTCACTGGATCACCTCGCGGCTGCCTGATTTAACATTTTCGCCGGTCTGTGCGGCAGGATGAGACTCTCCGCGTTCCTTTTCTTCCAGGGTGAGCGCCGCGCTGATCAGCCCGATGTGTGTGAACGCCTGGGGGAAATTCCCAAGGGCATCTCCTGTCCCAGGATCAATCTCCTCAGCAAACAAGCCGAGATCATTTCCATACTTCAAAAGTTGATCAAAGAGAGCATGGGCTTCTTCTAGCGTGCCTCCGCCCAGCGCGAGATACTCCACGGCCCAGAAGCCGCATATACCAAACGCCCCCTCAGGAGGTTGGGACCGATAGCGAAACAGGAGACCATCACCGGCGCTCAGTTCCTGACGGATTCTGCGATACGTGCTCTTCATGCGAAGGGACTGTGCTTCTTCAAAGCCATACCATGGGAGGCGTAGCAGAGTGGCATCTACGCAGTCACCATCAAGGACACTTACATAGCTCTGGAGGCCCTCATTCCATGCTCGGTGTTCTATCTGTTGCCGGATCCGTCCGCGCTCCTGTTCAAATTGCTGGCGTGGCACTCCATCCAGAAAGCCTTTGTCGCTGAGCGCAAGCAGGCGATCGAGAGCCGTCCAGCAGAGCAGTCGCGAATGGGTGTGGTGGGCCCCCCCGGACCTTGGCTCCCATATGCCCTCGTCAGCAAGGTTCCAGTGTTTCGCAACGTACTTTCCAAAGCCGATCAAGACTTTTTGTGTAGTGCGGTCAAAGTGTCCATGCCGCTGTGCATACTGGGCCGCAGCTTCTATCACTTCTCCATAGACATCAAGTTGAAGCTGGTGTCTTGCGCCGTTACCAATTCGCACTGGCCGGGAATCGAAATAGCCCGCAAGGTCCAGTTCTTCTTCGCGACGAGCCATCCCACCGAAAACGTTGTACAGGACACGCAATTGAGGCTGGGTCAGCCGCGTGGCATGCAACATCCAGGTCATGAAGCTTTCTGTTTCTTCGATGTAACCAAGGCCCAAAAGCGCACGCACGGTCAGCGATGCGTCACGCAACCAACAGTAGCGATAGTCCCAGTTGAGGCTGCCTCCAATCCGCTCAGGCAGTGAAGTTGTTACGGCGGCTGTGATCGCTCCCGAAGGCGCATACGCCATGAGTTTGAGCGCCAGAGCGCTACGCACGACTGCGTCACGATACGGTCCCTGGTACTTTGCTCGCGCCGCCCATCCCTGCCACCATTTTACGGAACGCTCGATTGAAGCAGTTGCATTTTCACCCAATGCCGGCAGTATGGCGGGCGACTCTTCCGAATAGCTGAGCGAGAACTGGAGCACATCACCATCTCTCATTGAGATCTCTGCGCGGGCCTCGTTTCCATCGATCTTCAAAGGAATGCTGCTGCGCAAGAAATAGGCTCCCCGCCTGAATTCCAATCGCAAACCATGCGCGCCCAGATTCTGGAGCTTCAGTTCTCTCGCTCCATAATAAGGACGAGGGCAGAATGCTACCTCCAGCTTAATCTCTCCTTCTGTACATACAATTTGCCGCAGAAGTTCGTGATCGGGCAGCATGTGTCGCCGCTTGAACTCTTCTGAAGCCACCGGCATGAGATCAGTGAGAGTTGCGTGCCCGGTTGGGCAGATGAAATGAGTTTCAAGAACATTGGAACCACGAATGTAAGCGCGCTCGAACTGGCTCGGTGCCGCCGGAGATATCGACCAATAGCCGCCTTTCTCCTTGTCGAGAATGGCGGCAAAAATCGACGGACTATCAAATCGCGGCCAGCAAAGCCAGTCTACTGATCCGTATCTTGAAACCAGAGCTGCAGAACGACAATCTCCAACCGCTGCATAATCGCGAATCTCGGCAATTTGTCTGCTCGGCGAAAGCACTATAGATAATAGATTACTTAAGCCTGATCGCCTGATGCCCGCCGACGGTCCTGCAGAGTCGTAATATTTGCATGTCACCAGGCTCCCTAATCGCTCTTCCGGGTGTGCTCTCCAACGGCCAGGTATTCATGGGCCATCCATGCACCGCAGCCTGCCTGGAGACACGAACACTCAATGGCCGGCAATGCCGGCGGCAATCGCAGCTGTGGGAAAATTTGGCGATTAGAATATAAGTCATGCCGGCTGTGCCTCATGTATTAACCATTCTTCGGCGAGTGCCCATTTTTAATGGACTTACTGAAACTGAATTTCAGTTCCTCGCAGAGCGGGCCGTGCCCCGCGACTATCACAAGGGGGAGATTCTTTTTACCGAAGGTGATCCCTGCACCGGCCTGTTTGTTATCGAGACCGGCCATGTACGGATCTTCAAAAGTTCGCCCAATGGCCGCGAACAGATTTTAACGGTTGAAGGCCCTGGGAGTTCGGTCGCAGAACTGCCGCTGTTCGATGGCGGCACTTACCCGGCATCTAGTGCTGCCGTCGGCGATGCCAGAATTTATTTCATCAGCAAACAGGACTTCCATTCCCTGTGCCTCGTGCATCCTCAAGTCCCTCTTAAAGTCCTTAAAGTGGTCGGTGGGCGTCTGCGAAAGCTGGTTGCAATTATTGAAGAGCTCTCTTTCACCACTGTTCGCTCAAGGCTCATTTCGGTGCTGATCCGTCTTGCGAAAACAGGAAAGAAGACCGCGGCAGGAATAGAGGTCCAATTGCCTTCCAGTAATCAGGAATTGGCATCAGAGATTGGCACAGTGCGGGAGCTGGTATCGCGCAACTTGAGCCGTTTGCAGGCTGAGGAACTCATCAGCATGGATGCCAAAACCGTGGTCATTCCCGATCTTCGACGATTGCAGGCCGAACTCGAAACCTCGGAATAATCGGCTTCCCTGTGACAAAAGTCATAGGCTCAATCGACGGGCGCTCCTAGACTCACAGCTGGAGACTTCAATAACCCAGGTCTTTCAAGGAGCTTAAAAGCCATGAATCTAAGTGCCACCAGGACAGTCAGAGAGTTAGCCATAGAAATTCCCAATGCGACCCGGACTTTTGAGAAGCTCGGCATCGACTATTGCTGCGGCGGGGGAAAATCGCTGAGCGATGCCTGCATGCATGCGCATCTTCCCGTTGACGATGTGCTGCGCGCTTTGGAACAAGGCGGCAGCTTTACACCGACGACAGAAGCCAGCCTGCCGGATTTCACGAACGGAGCGCTCGGTAGCCTAGTCGAACATATTGTTACCACTCACCATGTCTATGTGAAACAGGAAATCCCGCGCCTCCAGCAACTTTTGCACAAGGTGGTATCGGTCCATGGAAAGAACCATCCAGAACTGGGCAAGATCCAGCAGACATTCCAGGGAATGGCCGCTGAGCTGACTTCGCACATGATGAAAGAAGAACACATTCTTTTTCCTCACATCGTCGCTTTGGAAAGTGCCGTCAGCACTGGCCGACCGAAACCGATGCCCGTTTTCGGCACTGTGAGCAACCCCGTGCACATGATGCAACTTGAGCATGATTCAGCGGGCGCTGCCCTGAAGTCGATCTCCGAACTGAGTGGGAACTACACGCCCCCTGAGGATGCCTGCTTCAGTTACAAAACGCTGTTCACCGCCTTGAAGGAGTTCGAAAGCGATCTGCATCAGCACGTTCACCTTGAGAACAACATACTCTTTCCGCGCGCAATCGCCATGGAGGGCAAAACGGAGGTTTGTGTCTAACGTAGCGGGCCGTCCCGGGCCAATAAACACATTGTTGAAAACCTTACATAGCCCATGCAAAAGGACTTTTGGAGAGAGGCTTGACGCGTGAAGCCTCAACTTGTCCTCCTTCTCGCGCGCTGGTATTCGATATCGTGATGCCGAGCTGGATTGCGCGTAATTCTATAAGCCCCGGGGGCGGTACGTTCCCCACCTCGCCCGCGGCCCCCGGGCGACCTGTCATTTCTGACAGTTTCGAGCCATGAACTTTGTGCCTACTCTCAAGCTAACGGGTTCCCGTGGAACTTGATGCGGCGGTCCGAAAAGTGCCGGGAGGTAAAAAACCATGTTCATTCCGAAACGAATCCTTTCCGCAATTCTGCCGCTTCTGGTTTTCGGCTGCCTGCTTGCATCCGCGCAGACGGCACGCCCGGGCCAGCGATTCATGCTGCGAGCGTCGGAAAAATCTTCCAAGCCTGATACCAAGGCTGAAGCTAAGCCGAAGCTCGGCGCTGGCGCCGCTGTGATATGGCGCGAGCCCAGTGACATTGCTTCGCGCGATCTTTTTTATGGCCCCGGAAGCAAGGACCGTCTCCCTAAGGGCAAGCTTAAGTTCCTCAAGGAAGATAAGAACGGCGTGAACCCCAAATTTAATGCGGTCGATGAAGACGGAATCAAGTGGGGCGTAAAATTTGGAAACGAGGCCAAGCCTGAAACCGCTGCCACCCGGCTGGTTTGGGCCGTCGGGTACTTTACCAATGAAGATTATTACCTTGCGGACTTGGCGGTGGGCCAGCTGCGGCAGAAAATGACGCGCGGCCAGAACCTCATCGAGGGCGAAAAGCTTGCAGGCGCAAGGTTCAAGCGCCGCGACAAGGGCGAGCAGGAGATCGCGGACTGGTCATGGGACAAAAATCCATTCGTGGGGACCAAAGAACTCGACGGCCTGAAGATCATGATGGAAATCATATGCAACGTCGATCTCAAGGGCTCGAACCAGCACGTCTATTCCACGCCTGAAGGTGAACAGCGCTACATTGCCGCCGACCTGGGATCTAGCTTCGGCAAGGCCGGCAAGACAATGTTTTATACCAAAGGAAAACTCAAGGATTTCCAGTCTCTGCCGCTGATCAAGAATGCCGACCCTGATTACATCGATTTCTGGCGCTTCAAGCACATCCCCCGCGAACATGCCAAGTGGATCGCCGGCTACCTGGCCCAGCTTTCCGATCAGCAGATCAGTGATGCTTTCCGCGCCGCGCAATTTTCGCCCGCGGAGGTGGAAGGATTCACAAAAAAGGTGCGCGAGAAGATCAATGAGTTGCAACAGCTCTAACTGAACGCCGCTGGGCGCCCTTGTACGGGACTTGAATCAGATTGAAAAGCCTGCCTTTCGACGGCAGGCTTTTCATGTTACTGATTACCAATTGCTAAAAATCGTAGTGCAAAGCCAACTCATATGGATGCAGCGGCCCTTCCTCGCTGCATCTTTTCATTGCCAACGCGCGGATTCAGGTGTATCTTGTTGCAAGCTTTTGACCGCGCAGACCGTGTTCTCAAGCACTTGGCTCCTGCGCTTGGCTCCCATGCTGAGCGGTAGATCACACCAAGCCCTGTAAGGGACGGGGCGAAGCCACAACTACTCGCAAGATCTTCCTGAATTGAAACAAGACAAGTCGTTGATTCGTCTCATATTGTTTCTTCAAATGAAAAATTCTCTGCCAGCAATTAGCGGTCTTGGCTGCATGATGCTCCCCGGCTGAAGGGCTTGGCCGTTCCGCGAAGAAATAGCTTCCGCCCCCTAACAAGGTGATTAAGATGCCTCCATTCCATTGGTTCAAGCGTTGGCTTAAGCCGGTCTCTGCCGCATTGATTCTGGCTGGTCTCTACTTTGCGACGCAGTTGCCGCGTATCTCCGCGCGCGAGCGGCTTGCTCTGACCAGCCACTTCCAATTTCAGCGGAGCGCCCTGCCTCAAGTCCCCGGATATCCCGCAAAGACAATTCGCTCTGTCAATCCCCGCCTGGCCGGAATCTCCACCTGGGTCTCTTCCGTTGGCGCTTCCGTTGCATTGAATGACCTTGATGGTGACGGCCTGCCTAACGATCTTTGCTACGTGGACACCCGGACTGATCAGGTGATTGTTGCTCCGGTCCCCGGCACGCCGCAGCGCTACAAACCCTTTGTGCTGGCCCCACGCCCTCTCTCGTATGACTCAAATACCATGGCGCCCATGGGCTGCCTTCCGCTGGATGCGAACGAAGACGGACTCATGGACATTGTGGTCTATTACTGGGGCCGCTCTCCCGTGGTATTCCTGCAGCAGCCACAGGCCGGCAATCTCAGCAGCGCCAGCTTTAAGCCCCAGGAACTTTTGCCGTCCGTTCAAGATTGGTATACCAACGCCGCGCTTGCCACAGACCTTGATGGCGACGGGCACATCGATCTGGTTTTCGGCAACTATTTTGCCGATGGGTCGCGGGTATTAGACGCTCACTCTACGTACCCTGCTGAAATGCAGGATTCCATGTCGCGCGCTTACAACGGCGGCAATAAGCATTTCCTCTTGTGGAAGAGCACCGTCGGCGGCGATGTTCCCGGAGTAGAGTTCGGCGAGCAAACGAACGTGCTGGAAGGTACCGCTCAATCAGGATGGACCCTGGCCCTGGCTGCCTGTGATCTTGATGGTGATCTGCGTCCCGAAATCTACATTGCCAATGACTTTGGCCCGGACGTGCTACTGCGCAATCTTTCCGTGCCCGGACATCTGCACTTTCAGCGCTTGTTCGGCAAGCGCACGCTGATGACCCCCGCTTCCAAAGTTCTTGGCCACGATTCCTTCAAAGGCATGGGAGTGGACTGCGGCGACTTGAACCATGACGGCATCCCTGACCTGGCGGTCAGCGACATCACATCGGAGTTCGCGCTGGAAGAAAGCAATCTGATTTTCCTGAGCACCGGCAATCTCAATCAAATGCGGGCCGGAATCGCGCCTTACCGGGAAGCAAGCGAACCGCTGGGCCTCTCGCGCAACGGCTGGTCCTGGGACATCCGTTTTGGCGACTTCGATAATGAAGGTTCGCTGCAAGTTGTCCAGGCGGCAGGTTTTGTAAAAGGCATTGCTGACCGCTGGCCGGAGCTGCACGAACTGGCCATGGGCAATGATAATCTGCTGCGCCATCCTGCAAGCTGGCCGCACTTTCATCCCGGCGATGACCTGAGCGGCCACGATCATAATCATTTCTTTGTTCCGTCGGCTTCCGGCCGCTATGTTGATCTGTCTCATGATCTGGGACTGGACGATCCCCAGGTGACGCGCGGCATTGCCACCGCGGACGTGGATGGAGACGGGTTGCTGGATTTCGCACTCGCCAACCAATGGGAAGATTCAGTCTTTTACCATAACCAGACGAGTACGCCGAACAGCTTCCTGCAACTCTATCTGCTGCTGCCGGTCAACGGCGAAGCAACGCCCGACACCAGGGATCTGCCTGGGCATCCATCGCGTGACCTTCACGGCCGTTATGCAATCGGCGCAACCGCAACGCTCCACTTGCCGGATGGCCGGCTCATGGCCCAGCAAGTTGACGCCGGCAACGGGCACTCAGGAAAGCGCAGCCCGGAACTGCACTTCGGACTGGGACAGCTACCCGCATCCGCAACGGTTGCGGTGAATCTTTCCTGGCGCGACGTGAACGGCGCGATTCACCGCCAGACCTTACACCTGACTCCGGGCCTGCACACAATCTTGCTGGCTTCGCCGGGAAGGAGGAACTCATGACGATGAAAGTGACTGCGAACCCGACCAATCGCCTGGGAGGATTGCGCCGGTTTGCCATTGCCATCACCGTCTTCAACATTCTCGGCCACACGGTCTTCGGCTTTGAGCAGGCCTGGATCCAGCCTTTTGTGTCCGTCCTCACAGCTTATGCCTGCGAGATATGGTTTGAGCTTGTGGATTGCTATGCCCACAATCGCAAACCGCGGTTCTCAGGCGGCTGGCGAAACATGGTGGACTTTCTCTTGTCGGCGCATATCACCGGCGTTGCCTGCGCCATGCTCCTCTATTCCAATGTGAACCTCTTGCCGATTATGTTTGCCTCTGCGGCGGCCATTTGCTCCAAGGCGCTTGTGCGCATAGCGGTGCAGAATGGACAACGTCACTTCTTGAATCCTTCGAATTTTGGCATCAGTCTCACACTGCTGCTCTTCCCCTGGGTAGGCATTGCTCCGCCGTATCACTTCACTGAAAACATTCACGGATGGGGAAGCTGGATTCTGCCTGCAATCATTGTGGTGAGCGGTAGCTTTCTCAATATCAGGTTCACCAGGCGAATCTGTGTCGCCATCGGATGGGTAGGCGGTTTCTTCCTTCAGGCCTTGGTTCGTAATGTGGCCTTCGGCACTCCCTTGACTGCCGCGCTTCTGCCGATGACGGGAGCGGCTTTTGTCCTGTTCACGTTTTATATGGTCACAGATCCGGCCACGTGTCCTTGCATGCCACGGGGTCAATTGCTCTTTGGCGCTCTCGTCGCCGCAACCTACGGAGTTCTGGTCACCATGCACGTGGTCTTCGGCTTCTTCTTCGCGCTCACTCTGGTATCTCTATCCCGTGGAATCACTCTTTATGCCCAGAACTATTTGAACGCCACATCCAGGCAGGGAGTCGCTGCGCAAGCCGCAACGGTCTTGGCGCGCGAAATGGCGTAGGTTTTGCCTCAACCTGCAAACCAACATTGATCGCTTATCCAGCAAGGGTTTTTTTCAAGGAGATGATATGGCTGCTACAAATTCAACTCTTCAAGAAGTCAATTCGAAAGCGCACTCCGGGGTCAGCATTCACGAGAAGCTGAATGTGCAATGGCATGAGCGCGCCCTGCAATTATTCATGATCGTTGTTCTTGGCCACTGGGCTGAGCATCTCGCCCAGGCAGTGCAGATATGGGTGCTGCATTGGCCTCGGCCCAAAGCGGGAGGGGTACTGGGTCTCTGGTTTCCCTGGCTGGTGACTTCTGAAGTCTTACACTATGGTTACGCGCTGATCATGCTGGTGGGCATCTGGGTGCTTCGCAAGGGCTTTGTCGGCGCCTCGCGTAAATGGTGGACCGTCGCGCTGATCATACAATTCTGGCACCATATCGAACATTTGCTGCTCATTGGACAGGCAACTTTTCATCATAATTTATTTGGCTCGCCTGTTCCGGCCAGTATCCTGCAACAGTTTATTCCGCGGGTTGAGTTGCATCTGTTTTACAACACTGTAGTTTTCATCCCCATGATTATCGGTATGTATTACCACCTGTTTCCTGCAAAGCAGGACGCGGAAAGGGCACTTTGTACATGCGCATGGCAATCACGCCCGGCATACACATCTTGAGCATGAATTCCTGTTTCCTACGGAAGCGGGCTGCGCATCTAGGACAATTTCTTTGTCTTGCATGCTTCTTGCTGTTGTGCAACATGAGTGCTCTGGCCCATGACCATCATGCGCCGCCTGCCCGCATTATTACTGATGAGCAGGTGGGCCCCTGGACGATCTCTGTGTGGGCGCAACAGCACATGGATACCGGAAGATTCTTTGTTAGGGTGCGCCCATCCTCCGGAACAACGGTGCCCACTTTACCGGATGACCTGAAGGTCGAAATCGGCGTTCAGCCTGCAAACCAAAATTCGCCTGAAACTTTTTATGCTGCGGACCGTGAATCTCAGGATGAACAGTACGAGGCTGAAGCGCCATTTGACGGCGAGAAATCATGGCAAATCAGGGTCCGTTTGCAAAGCTCACGCGGTGTCAATGAAACCACAACCTATATAAACGCCTCCCCTCCCCTCTCTGGACAGTGGCAATTCGTGCTTTATTCATTGCCTTTCCTTTCTATGGGAGGGCTCTGGCTCCGAGTTTATCTGCTCCGGCGCGGTCTTAAGCGCAGCTTGGCGTTGAGAAGAGATAACGCTCTAAGCAGTGCGTCGCCATCTGGCAACAGAGCCATATAGCCACACATAGTTTCGAATGGAGACCGGTAGTCTTTAACAGGTGGATTTGGTGTCATCACTCTCACACCGCTGCTCATCGCAAGAGGGAGTGGCCACGCAAGCGACGATGGCTTTGGAACATCAGTCCTACAGGCCGCAGCTCAGGGCGAATTTATACATATGCGCCCGTGCTGCCGAATGCCAAATCTGCGCAACGTGCAAAGCGTTGCACATATTTGGTGGAATATTGCGCACAGAAATTTAAAAACATTTTCTTTTTTTAGCGACCGAGGCCACTACGGTATCATCCAATAGCCGGGACAAAACAATCCCCAAAAACCCTTTCGAGTTGATCGCAGCCACTGTGATATCCCCCATATCAAGGCAGTAGGCAGCTTTTGTGAATCACCACCCATGCGATATGTAAGCAGTATCCAACAAAAAATGAAGGGCGAATAATGTTCAATCAAAATCTGCGCCAGCAAAAAGCGCTTTTTGGCAAGATCAAAAATGCATTTAGAATTTTGGCTTGGGCCACATGCAGCGTAGTACTGCTCGGCTCGGCGGCCCATGCCCAAAGCACCACCGCGACCTCAGCACTTGAAGCCGGATATCGCAGCGTGTACAACCTGCAATTCGATCAGGCCCACCGTGCCTTCACTGAATGGCAGGGCCAGCATCCGGACGATCCGATGGGGCCGGTTTCCGACGCGGCCGTGTACCTATTTTCAGAGTGTGATCGCTTGCACATCCTGGAAGCCCAGTTTATCGCGGACGACAAGAAGACCGATAAATCCACAGCGCTCATGCCTGATCCCGCGGTGAAAACGCAGTTCGAAGCTGCGCTGGAAAAGACCAGGACCTTATCTGAGGCCAGTCTGGCCAAAGATCCCAAGGATGCCACCGCAATTTTCGCGCGCATTCTGATGGATGGCTTGCATGGTGATTACCTCGCTCTGGTTGAGGACAAGGAACGGGACGCGTTGAAATACCTGAAGCAGTCACGCTCTCTTGCTGAAACTTTGATTGCAACGAACCCTGACAATTACGACGCTTATCTTCCCATTGGCGTGGAAAACTATATGACCAGTCTCAAGTCCTCGGCTGTGCGTTGGTTCCTGCGCGCCGGTGGAGCACAGACAGACAAAGCCACAGGCTTGAAAAACCTGAAGATTGTTGCGGAAAAGGGCCACTACCTGGCGCCTTTTGCGCAGGTTTTCCTCGTCATCGCCGCGCTGCATGATCACAACAAGCCCAAGGCGCTTGATTTGATGGAAGCTCTGGCTCAGCAATTCCCTGATAACCATGTTTATAAGCATGAACTGGCGCAGCTTCGACAGGAAACAGGCGTTACTGTAGCAACCGGCGCCTCAGGCACTGCCGTTGCCCAACCCGGCCCGTAATGGCTGGCTCGTAAAACATAAACCTTCTAACACAGCGAAATGATGGACTCGGGCGTTTCCCGGTCACGAGCCGTCATTCTCAACACATAAACTTTCCATCCCCTAGGCAATAAAATGGCCCGCTATTCCCGGCGGGCCATTCTGTTTGTCGGATACGTCAGCAGACCTGCGCGTGTTCGGCGGCAGTGTGAGTTCATTCCGTTCCGCGAATCTTTATCACGAGTTTCCCTCTCACGTGGCCGATTTCGCTTAGCCGATGCGCTTCGGCAATCTGCTCCAGAGCAAATACTTTTTCAACTACCGGACGAATTTTTCCTGCATCAATCAAAGCACTAATCTTCTCAAGTTCACCACCACGAGGCTTCACTCGCGTCATCGACAATCGTTTGCCGCTGAGCAGTCCGCGCGCAACGCCGAACACTATTCCTCGAATCGCCGTTGCAAAAAATCTCACCTTGCCGCTTGACTGCTCTGGAACGGGCGCGGTTAAAGTAACAAGGCGACCGCCTATTTTCAGTGCTCGAAATGACTCTGCCCAGACGCTCCTACCCACGCCATCAAGCACCAGATCAAATTTCGGACGCACCTTACCGATTTTCTCGCGCGTGTAATCAATTGCCAGATCGGCGCCAAGTTCACCCAACAAGTCTTGGTTGCGCGGGCTGGCCGTAGCGGCAACGTAAGCGCCAAAAGCCTTCGCAAGCTGGATTGCCATCACTCCCACGCCGCCTGCGCCGGCATGGATCAGCACTCGCTGCCCCGGTTTGAGCTTTCCCTGCTGGATCATCGCCTGCCATGCGGTCAATGCCGCCAGGGGCACCGCGGCTGCTTCTTCATAGGTCAGGTTTTTTGGTTTTGCCGCGAGTGATTTCTCCGGAACCACCACGTATTGCGCGTACGTTCCTCGATAGGTCTTTGCGACATAGCCATCTTTCATGCCGTAAACTTCGTCGCCGGGCTTAAACAGAGTTACAGACGGTCCAACCTCTTTCACCACGCCGGAAAGATCGCAGCCCCAGATCACGGGAAATACGACCGGCATCACTGCATGCAGCAGTCCCTGCCTCAGCTTCCAATCCACCGGATTCACGCTGGCAGCGCGCACCTCTACTAGCACGCCGTTTGGTCCAACACGCGGCACGGGCAGATCATGGTTAAGTTCCAATACTTCAGAGCCGCCGTATTGTTCGGCAATCACAGCTTTCATGCCAGATAACTGCCCTCCCGCAAGTGCCTGGAAATCTTTGTCTGCTTTTCCACAGCGGATTTCATGTTATACCGTTCTGAGCCACCAATCAGATACCACATGGACTTTGATCAGCTGGAAACGTTCCTGGAAGTCGCGCGCCACACCAGCTTTTCCCGCGCGGCGGAGAAGCGCTTTCGTACGCAGCCGGCGGTCTCGGCGCAAATCCGCGCTCTGGAAGAAGAGATAGGCGCCCGTCTGTTTGACCGCAGTGGCGGCAAGGTGGCGCTTACGGGAGCGGGCAAGGTGTTCCAGCAATATGCGGAGCACACCCTGGACACCCGCAAAACCATGCTTACGACCGTAGCGGAAATGGAGCGCGTCCCTCGGGGAGAAATCGTTGTTGGCGCCAATGAAGGCACCTGCCTCCACATCCTGCCGGAGGTCTTTGCCGAATTCAAAAAGCTTTATCCCAACGTGGGCGTCCAGATCAGCCGGCTGGAGCGGGCTAAAATCCTGGAATCGATCATTGAGAATTCAGTCGACTTCGGCGTTGTTTCCGCGCCAGTGGATGACAAGCGCCTGACGGTGGTGAATATTCATCGCGACGAGCTCGTTATCATTGCGCCACCCGGCCATCCGCTCAGCCGAATGCCGCAGGCCAGCATTGCCGACGTGGTGCCTTTTCCCCTGCTCCTTCCCAAGCTGGGCCGCACGCGTGACTCGATTGAAAATCTATTTGAAGAGCGCCGGCTCAAGCCCAGGATCGCCATGGAACTTGATTCCAGCGAACTGCTCAAGCGCTTTGTGGCCGCCGACGTTGGCGTGGGCTTCATCGCACGCTCCAATGTTATAGAAGACGTAAAAGCAGGTGTTCTGGCGGCAATTCCCATGGGGGACGCCTCTCTCCGCCGCGATTTGGCCCTCGTCTTTCGCAAGGACAAGGCCTTAAGCCGCGCCGCGCTGGCTTTTATGGAAATTGCGGTCAAGATCAAGCACCCTCCTTTGGCCGCAGCTGCGTCGCAACCGGGCGGCTAATCTCGACTTCGGGCCAGTAAGAATTGCCGCTTACACTCCCCGGCCTTCTGCTTCGCACTTGAATCGCACTTGCACCAGATTCGGTGCACATGAGAGAAGCTCAAGCCTTTCCTGCGATCCTGTTTTTTAATGGGCCAAAGTTTTACACAAATTTTCTGCGCTCAACTCTCCACGTGTGTTATTTTTTTTATTCACGAAAAACCAGCTTTTTTGGAGGCAAGCAAATTGGGTTTAAACATGGTGCCGAAGCGCATCTTCCTGACCAACGGAGTGGGCAAGCACAAAGAAAGACTCACATCTTTTGAGTTGGCGCTCAGGGATGCGGGAATCGCGGCGCAGAACCTGGTCCGGGTTTCCTCCATTTTTCCACCTCACTGCAAGCTGATCTCGCGCAAGGAAGGCGTGAAATACCTGCATCCCGGCGAAGTCACCTTTGCCGTGGTTGCGGAAAACTCCACGCGCGAGCCTCATCGCCTCACCGCTGCCAGCATTGGCCTAGCCATGCCCGCGGACCGCAGCACCTACGGCTACCTGAGCGAGCACCATTCCTTTGGCGAGGCGGATGATGTGGCCGGGGAATACGCTGAAGAGCTGGCCGCAGAGATGCTCGCCACCACTCTCAACGTGGATTTTAATCCTGATACTTCCTGGGACGAGAAAAAAGAAATTTACCGGATCTCCAACAAGATCGTCCGCACGACCAACATCACCCAGAGCGGCGTTGGGGACAAACGCGGACTCTGGACCACAGTGATTGCGTCGGCGATTCTGATCTTTGAATAGAAGCGGGATTGCCGCCCAGCTGGAGAATTACTCTTGCTGAGAGCTCGAAACGTAGATCTTTATTTATGGCGCCTTCCGGCTCCAGCGTGGGGAAACAACTCGAACCGATTTGGAACTTGGGCGGATTGACCTTCTGGCAGCTCACCAGAAGGGTGGTTCATGGCATCGACAAAGATGACATCTTCGGACGTGCTTCTGAGCTGGCATACAATTTCCTGCTTGCCCTCTTCCCCCTGTTGCTGTTCATACTCACCCTGTTTGGCTTGTTTGCATCCCGCAGCCACGAGCTACAAAGCAGCCTGCTATCGTACTTCGCGGGTTTTCTTCCGCCGCCGGCGTTCCAGCTACTGAAGGCCATCACACTCGAGATGGCCGCGAACGCCACAAGTGGCAAGCTCACGTTTGGCATCGTCCTTACCCTCTGGTTTGCTTCTGGCGGCATGAGTTCGATGATTTCTACCCTGAACGCGGTCTATCATGTACGCGAATCTCGTAGCTGGTTCAGGGGCCGGGTCATCGCACTCGGACTTACAATCGCAATCTTGACCCTCCTCATAACCTCGCTGGTTATCATGCTTGCAGGCGAGCACTTTAGTGATTGGATCGGCATCAAGCTTCACCTCACGTCCACCGTTGTGATTGTCTGGAAGGGCCTGCAATGGGTAGCCGTCGTGCTTTTCCTGGCTTTGTCGTTCTCTCTGATCTATTACTTTGGACCGAGCCTGGACCAACGTCAGTGGCACTGGATTACGCCCGGCTCACTTTTTGGTGAATTCCTTTGGCTTACTGCTTCGGCGGGGCTTCGTGTCTACCTGCATTTCTTCAACACATACACGGCGACCTATGGATCTCTTGGAGCAATGATGATTCTCCTAGTGTGGCTGTACGTCATCGGCCTGGCATTTCTCATCGGCGGGGAAATCAATGCCCAGATCAAGCGCGCAGCTATGGGCGGTTGAATGGTCTAGTTTGGAAGCTTAGCGAGCAGGCGCGCGCTGGCTTCAGACCAGGATATGGCGACTACCTTATCGGAATCCAGATCAAGGATGCGCCGCCTAATTTCCTGGCGCCAAGCTTCTTCAGCGTCTGCGTCCACTTCCGGATCAAGGCTGTCCCACAAGTAATCTGCCAGAGCAGCCCGGGCTTCAGGTGGAAGCGCCAAAGCTTCTTTAAATATTTCACCTGCATCTCGACTCATAAAGGAATTATAGTGCGACCTTCCTCTGCAACGATGCTTTTTTGTATCCCTTCCCCAGCCTTTCAAACACCGCTGCGCACATGATCGGCAAGCCGACCGTCGCGTCGATAAAGACCTCGCCAAAACGGCCGCCTTCGGCCGGCGGGACGAACTTGCCCCATGAGATTGCTTCTGAATAAGGCGACCCGGAAAGTCCTCCCCAATACACCGGCTCTGGACAGATGCGCACGCCATAGTGATAACGCTTGAGCGGCACATCTTCTCCCGCGCGACGCACCCGCAGTTCACAATAAGGCCCAAACTGCTGTGCCCAGTTTCGTGGCACGCCGCCGCCAATGGTCAGAATACCCAGCTTTTTCTGCTGCAGCAGCGTTTCCGCAAAATAATTAAGGTCAAGGAAAGGATCGTAGCGCAACTGCGGCTTGCCTTCTCTGGCGCGCATGCGATTGTTCAGTGCCACATCCAGCCCCATCTCTGAATCCGTGAACGCCGGAACAAAGACCGGAACATTCTTCTCATACGCCGATTTTAAAATTCCCCGCCCTTTGGCATGGTGCTTCAGGTGGTCGCCTATCGCGCGGTTTAGCTTCCAGGAACACATGATCTGTTGCGGATCCCACTTGCCCAGCACTTCTTCCATCACCAGCTCAACGTGGTCCAGGTTCTGCTCCGGCTCCAGTGTGTCATAAACGCGGTTGTAACCCGCTTCGTACAACTCAACGTCGTTCATTCTGGGGTCATAGCGATAGTGGTTGCAGCCGGTGGCCTCAACCAATCCATGCGCCATGAGCGCGCCGGTGGAGACAATGGCATTTACCAGACCTTTATCGATCAGATCGCAGACAATCAAACCCTGTTTAGCCACCGTCATGGCGCCGGCCAGAGTCATGACGACAAAGCAGTCTTTGTCGCGGGCCATCGCTTCCAGCACATCCACCGCTTCTCCCAGCTGGCGACCGGTGAAGGCAGTGTCCGCCATGCCGCGCATCAGGTCGCTGATGCTCTTGGCTTTGGAAAGATCCAGCGGAAACACCGGAGAAAGCTTGTCCTGCACTGGATCGTGCAGCTTGCGGTCAATGCCTGTGCCTTCCTGCTTCTTGCTCAATGCTTCACCTCTAGGATTCGTTTGGGGCAAACTTTAAAAAGTAAACGCTGCGCGTCTCAGAGTCAAACCACCTTGCGCACCGGCGCGTGAGAAGATAGCATCCGCTCGAGGAGTGAAACATGGAATCCATAGGCGCGCGATTTACGGGCGTTGAGCTTTACTTCAGCGATCTGAAGAAAGCCAGGGCGTTTTATGCCGATACGATGGGCCTCGAAATTTCCGACGAGGATCCACAACGATATGCGAGATTTAACACCGATGCAGGCTTTGTCTGCCTCGAACTCAAAGGCTCTGAATCGTATCCTTCGCTGGACAAGGCAGTTTTATTTTTTGAAGTTTCGGACCTGCAGGCAGCCATAAGCGCCATTGGAGAACACCGTTTTGTTGAGCGCCAGGCAAAATGGGCTGTGCTTCACGACCCGGAAGGCCACAACGTTCTCCTGCTGCAGCGATAGGCATTAATCGTGAAAGTCGTGTCTGCTATTCTTATTCTTTTCAAGAACTGATCACGAGGAAATACTTTGGCTTCTGACATCTTTACCGTGGGGCTGATCCAGATGCACTGCTCTGCCGACCCCGACGACAACGTTCGCCGGGCCGTGGAAAAAGTCCGCTCCGCTGCTAAGCAGGGTGCGCAAATGGTCTGCCTGCCGGAACTTTTCCGCACGCAGTATTTCTGCCAGCGTGAAGATGCCGCGCTCTTCGATTTGGCCGAGACGATCCCTGGCCCGACCACAGAAGCGTTTTCCGCCGTTGCCCGCGAAACCCAAACTACGGTCGTCGTTTCTGTCTTCGAAAAGCGCACCCGCGGCCTTTACCACAACACCGCAGTGATTCTTGATGCCGATGGCAGTACCAAAGGCCTCTATCGCAAGATGCACATCCCGGACGACCCTCTTTATTACGAGAAATTCTATTTCACTCCGGGCGATCTTGGCTTTAAAGCCTTTGACACTGAGTATGGACGCATGGGAGCTCTCGTCTGCTGGGATCAGTGGTATCCAGAAGGCGCGCGCCTGACGGCGTTGCAAGGCGCCAACATTCTTTTTTATCCCACTGCCATAGGCTGGCACCCTGACGAAAAAGCCGAGTTTGGCGTGGCCCAGCATGACGCATGGAGGACGATTCAGCGCGCCCATGCCATCGCCAACGGCGTTTTTGTGGGTGTGGTCAACCGGGTGGGCCACGAGTTTGGCGACATTCGCGGCAATCGCGCTCAGGGCAAAGGCCTGGAATTCTGGGGCGGCTCGTTTCTCTGCGACCCCTTCGGACGGATCATTGTGGAAGCGTCACACGACAAAGAAGAAATCTTGATAGGACAATGCGATCTGAAACATCTTGAAGACGTCCGCCGCAACTGGCCATTCCTACGCGACCGCCGCATTGATAGCTATGGCGGCATAACACACAGGTTCCTGGATTAATGTCTCGCGCGAAAACGCCGTCAGATCCGCAGCCCACGCCCCAATCTCTCGGCTATCGTATGCCCGCCGAATGGGAGCCACACCAGTCCACGTGGTTGGCGTGGCCGCACAACCGCTCAGACTGGCCGGGAAAATTCGACGCCATACCCTGGGTCTTTGCCGATATCATCCGCCATCTGGGCCGCGTGGAAGACGTAAACCTGATCGTTGGCTCCGCGCGAGAGAAACAAACTGCGCGTGAGGTTCTGAAGCGCAGCCATGTCGACACGAAGCGCGTAAAGTTTCACCTCTGGCCCACAAACCGCATCTGGACGCGCGACTCCGGCCCTACCTTTGTCAGAAATCAAGAAGGGATCGCGCTGACTAACTGGCGCTTCAATGCCTGGGCCAAGTATTCCGACTGGAAGCATGACAATCAGCTTCCTGAGCGCATCGGGAAGAAGCTCAAGCTTCGGCAGTTTACGCCTATCCTTGAGCGCAATGGCAAGGCACATCGGGTGGTCCTTGAAGGCGGCAGCATTGATGTGAATGGCCAGGGACTAATGCTGAGCACGGAAGAATGCCTTCTTAGCAAGGTGCAGCAGCGCAACCCGGGACTCTCACAACGCGACCTGGAGCAAGTGTTTGCTGATTATCTTGGAGTCGAAAAAGTAATCTGGCTGGGATGTGGCATCAAGGGCGACGACACGCACGGCCACGTAGATGATATTTCTCGCTTTGTCTCGACCGATACGGTGCTAACAGTGGTCGAGCCAAACAAAACCGATGCCAACTATGAACCGCTGCAAGAAAATTTACGTCGTCTTCGCGCCGCCACTGATCTTCAGGGACGGAAACTCCAGATCGTCGAACTGCCGCTTCCCCGCCCCGTGATCTTTCGCGGACAGCGCCTGCCCGCCAGCTATGCCAATTTTTATATCGCCAATGGACTGGTGCTGGCGCCGACCTTCAACGATCCGCATGATCGTCTTGCGCTGAATATTCTTGCCAGCCTGTTTCCTGATCGCGAAATCGTCGGCATACACTGCGGAGATTTCATCTGGGGCCTGGGCGCCATTCATTGCATGACACAGCAACAACCGGCATAACTACATTACCCAAGAAAAACCGGCAGGAAAATAACGCGGCTGCTTTCGAAAATGGATGTGGACCGCAGGCCTGCCTTCGCCTGTGCAAGGTTGACATATAGAATCACTAAGCAAGAAATGGGAGTTCGCGGGCCTAATCGCCGCTGTCTTTTGCGGCTTCGTGAAACATATTGCTTTCAAATCCCACGGATTTCAGGCACCTTAGCTATTGATAACAAAGTTATGGCGGAGAGAGTGGGAAACCCATCCGGCCTGATTGTTAACCTCCTGCCGAGGCATTCCCTTCACTCCCACTGTCTTAAGAAACCGGTGCAGAGCGCCCAGCCGATTGCAAATCGTGCGGTTCGTCAATCCCCTGCTTCCGAGGTACTTGATAAAGGCCATAACAACCTCGCGGGTCACATCGCTTGGATATGCGACGACGCATACCTTCTGGAACTCATCCAGCGTGAACTTGCGGCTCTGGTACGTTTTCCGTGCGCGGGTCGTGGAAACCTGATCGAGCCACTTTGCCGCAGCCTCAGCGAACGTGAGCTGCCTTCCAGTGGACTTCAGCTCCACCGGCTTTTCTGGGGTGAGTGCAGAAAAGCTCAGTTCCCTGTCTTTATTGATCTTCGCGACAAGAGCCTGATTGGGGTCTGTCCCAATGTGCTCCCATCAACGCTTTCCGTTCAGGCGATACCGCAGATGGAACTGCGCTTCGGGGTGTCCTACTGGTAGCTATGGCCGACCTTTTACAAATGTAGCCTTGACGTATCTGCGCTCGCCGTCGAGCCGCAAGCGCACCATGATTGTGGCGGTTGACATCGTTTTCCTCCGACTCGGCCTAATTTAATACCGAGAAAATGTGGAGGAACCGACGATTTTTCTTGGGGTGGGTAGCCGTGGCGGGTAGCCACGACCGCAATCCTTTGAAACTAAAGGCTGGCGGAGAGAGTGGGATTCTCTGAGCCGCTTTATTGCTGACGCAGTAGGTTCAATGACATGCCAAAAACCGAAGTCCTTACCGGCAGTTACGTTCTATCACATCTGGAACATGAGTCACACAAGAAACGTTGATTAACCGCAATTCGCCCGATTACGGTATGGATGGTATGGATTCCATTCTGTTCAGGTCAGGTGAGAGTTACCGCGCGCCGCGAGGCCTGGCAGTACTTTCGCTGCAATCGAGGCCCCTTTCACGTTGATCGAAGTGTGGGTTGAGAACGAAACGCTGGTCGAGATCTTGCCGCCGGAATACGCGCGCGAATACCTCGCCTTCACGCGCTCCCAAGGCCTTAACCTGGCGAAGACGAAATCTCGGCCAAGTAACTAAGTACTTGATCGTTACGACTGGAGTATCTAACGATGACTTCAATACAGCAGAACGAGAGGCAACACTCGGAATCACCTCATACGACACAGGCTTTCATTATGGGGTTTTGGGGTGTTCGATATCAAGGTCAAAGATGTTGAGCGGGCCTTAACCTTTTATACGCAGACGCTTGGTTTCAATCTGGACATGCAGAACTTGCCCGCTTTCGGCCAGGTTTCAATCAGCGGCCTCAAGTTGATCTTGAGCGGTCCTGGCGCATCTGGGTCCCGACCAATGCCCGATGGCCGTCAACAAGAGCCCGGCGGATGGAACCGCGTGGTCCTGCAAGTGAAAGACCTGCCTGCGCTAATTGCTGATCTCAAGAAAGCCAAGGTACGTTTTCGAAACCAAATGGAAGTCGGTCCTGGTGGCAAACAGGTTCAGGTCGAAGACCCTGATGGGAATCCGATTGAGTTGTTCGAGCCCGGCCGGCACTGAGTAGCAGGTCGCGACGGCTGTTCAGTTTACGTTCCCCATCAAGGTCACTTCTGTTTCTTGAGGCACAGCGCGTCACACTGTAGTACTGGGGTGTCCCTTTAACGGCTGCTCATTTTCTACCGTGGATAAACATCCGCAACCCGATCCAGCAACCGGCTGTTTCCAGGACTGCCAGCAACACGGCACTGACTTGAAATGGCAATCTCAGTTCGCCGGGCGGCATCCGAAACACGTTGTCAGTGCCGGCACTCAAGAAGTGTGTGTAGCTGCCAATGGCTAGTGCCACACCGAAAGGAACGACAATAAGTAACCCGGCCAGCCTGTGATGACCTTTTGCGAATACAACCAGCGCCGCGACAGGGATCAGATTGATCACAACCAGCAGCAGCAGCGCGATCCGAGGCGTGTTGGGTTGAACTTTGACAAGCAAGAGCAAGTGCCAGATGACGACGGCAAACTGTCCGAGCACAACGAACGTGGCAAAAGGTAGCAGCTTCGGGATCAAAATTGGTTTTTTCCTGCTCCATCAGGCCTCTCATCTGAAGACGGTCACCACGCCCGAGAATTTCAAGTCATCGGACCGGGGCCTCGTTGGGTTTGTTCTGTCTCCCTGGGATCAACACGAGCAATGCAATCGTGCCCATGGCGGCAAAGGCTGCGCCATAATAGAACACTGCCGCATGGCCGACGCGGTCCCAAAGCAGGCCAGCAACAATGCTTGCGACCAGCTGCAATAGGCCAACGGTCGTGCTGTACCAGCCAACTCCACTGGCGCGCAGCTGCTCCGGCACGAAATCCGCGGCAAATGCCTTGCCCACGGAGCGGAATATTCCCTGGAATAGCCCATAGAAGACAAACAAGGCCGCGATGAGCACGACGCTTCTCGCGCGCGCAAAACCGAAATAGGCAATGAAGAATATGATGAATGCTAGTAGAAGGACATTTCTTCTGCCCATTGTGTCGGAAAGAGATCCTGCCGGATAGGAAACCAGCGCGGCCACGAGGTTGAAGCCCGCATAAATCGAGATGGTCGCCTCGAAAGAAGCGCCAATATCCTTTGTTTGCAAAATCAGAAAGGAAGTACTCGAATAGCCGACTCCGAACAATGCTGTGATCAGCAGATATCTCCAATAGGGTTTCGGAAAATGCCGCAGACTAACATCGATTTTAGCTTTTGCCGTCACCGGCGCGGGCCGTTCCCGGACGAGCAAGACCATCAGAGAGGCGAGAAGGCCGGGAATGATGGCGAGATAGAAAATCGAGCGGATGCCGACATGGAACGAGATGAAAAGAAGAACGGTCAGCAATGGTCCCAGGAACGCGCCTGAATTATCGCCAATACCTTCAAGGCCAAAAGCCGCCCCTCTGTTTTCCTCAGCCACCGACGATGCGATGAGGGCATCGCGCGGCGCGGAGCGGAATCCGGCGCCAAACCGGTCCAGAAAGCGTGCCCCGAACGCGCCCGGCCATGCCGTCGCAAAGCCAATCAGTGGTTTGGATACTGCCGACAGCAAATAGCCGGCAAGGGCAAGGGATTTTCTCTTTTGCAGCTTGTCCGATAGCCAACCCGAGAAGCCTTGCACAATGTTCTGTGTTGCCTGCGCAATGCCCTCCACCAGGCCGACGATGCTGCCGCTTGCATGCAGCGTTTGCGTGAGAAAGATCGGCAGGATCGGGTAAAGCATCTCCGTCGAGATATCCGCAAACAGGCTGGTGAACGCCAGAAGAACGGTGTTTCTGGAAACTCCAGCGAATGCGCGCCTTCGCATTGGCGATTCATTCATCATTAATAATCACCGCCGGCCGGCGGGCTCTCCGCCGATGATTTTTAGATGTAGTCAAAAAAAGTCATAAAACCAAAATCCATGTGTAATTGCTGGTGGCAGTGAAATAGTGTCAACCCCGGATTGTCAGCAACGAAATCAACGCCAACCTCCTGATAACCACCGAGCATGACCACGTCTTTCAGGATTCCGGCAGTCGGGATTCCGGCCAAACTGGTCAGTTCGAAGCTGTGGCGGTGGAGATGAATCGGGTGGATATCGTCACTGGCATTCCGCATGTGGATTCTGTACCGCTTGCCCTGTTTTAAATGGAACGATGCCGGGGCCATTTCATTTGCCATCGGATAGGCGACTCCATTGATGGTCCAGCGATTGAAGCCCTCTTCAGCGGCATTTTCCTTTTTGAAGATCATCTCGAAGGTCTCGTCTGGCGGAGGCGCACTGGCGTCCGGCTTGGCAAAGCGGGCATAATTCCAGCGGAAACGCGGCGGCGGGACCCACAGTGGTTTGCCTTTTTGTCTCGCATACTCCACCACAATGCCCATGCCATGGCGTCGATCGTCATCGGCAGTGTCCCCCATGATCCAAACTCCCGGGTGGTTCATTTGCACCATGGCAGAAACCCGCTCAGCAGTACCCAGCCAGAGGACCGGAACGTTCATGGGATTCGGCACGGGATTGCCGTCCAATGCAACCACGTGGAAGGAATGTCCTGGCAGTGCAAGACTGCGAATCTCCGTGGCGCTGCCGTTTAGCACATGGAACAGGACTCGTTCGCCTTGCTTCACGCGGATTGGCTCTCCGTGGTGCAGCATCCGTCCATTGATCGTGAAGGAACCGTAGCCCACTTCATATCCATGGGGCAAGCCCTTGGCAAGCGAAGCCTTCATGGCAGATTCACCCTGCTCCTCGAGCGTCTTCACCTTAGTCGCAGGAGAGAGGAAATCCATTGGCATGTCTCCGCCACGACTGAAGGTTGGCTCAAACTCTTTGAGCGTGAGAAAGACTTCGCGATCATAATTGCCAGGCTCATGCTTTGGCTCGATAAACACCGGACCAACCTGGCCACTGTACTGGCCGCCATAAAGGTCTGCTCCGGCTCGAATATGTGTGTGATAGAAACGGAGCCCCGCTGGCTTGGGCGTGAATACAATCCGACGCTTGCCATGTGCGGGGATGAAAGGTGTGCCCTCCTCGCCTGCTCCGTCCACCTCAACCGGTATCATCTGCCCATGCCAATGCAGTTGCTCAGGGACATCGGTTTCGTTATAGACATCCACCGTCACCTCTTGGCCTTCTTTCAGGCGAAGCAACGGTCCAGGAAACTGTCCGTTGTACGTGGTTAACGAAATAATCCGGGTTTTCGCAATCTCCACAGGCGACGTCTTGATTCGCAGTGTGTAATTTGCCGGTTCGGACTCGGCGGCAGCTCCCGAGGATTGGTTTTGCTGCATCGTCGTTCCGCTCCGACCGGAACTGTCTCGGCTGGATAGGAGCATCGCCCCAGCTGTCATACCTGCAGTTTTCAGAAACTGTCGTCTCGACTCCAAAAACTTTTTCATCGGTTCTCCTAATAACTTTCTATCTTCGGGTTTGTCCCTGATGAGTTACCCAAGCCCTCTTCCAGCGAGCAAGCCGACAATGGCTCCAGCCAGAATCAGCCAGGTTGTATTCATTTTGAAGCGAATTAGAGCAATCAAACTCAATAGAGCAAGAGCGGCAGTAGCCACGTCAACGATAGCGGCCCTCCCCCAGGTGCCACGTAACAACAACCATCAGCGCCAAGGCCCCGACATTTACACCGTCAAGGAATGCGCCGAACACTGCCGACTTCCGCAGGCGTGGAACCAGGGGACCGATGACAGCGATGAATAAGAAAGACGGGAGAAAAATGCCGACTGTTGCCACAACCGACCCTGGAACACTGCCGAGCAAGTAGCCAATAAAGGTCGCGGTTGTGAAGACCGGCCCTGGCGTTAGCTGCCCGACAGCAATGGCATCGAGCAATTGCTTGTCTGTGAGCCAGCGGAGCTTGACCACGAGATCGGTGCGGAGAAAAGCCAGAAGAACATAGCCGCTTCCAAAGAGGACCGCGCCGACTTTCAGAAAGAACAAGAATAAGGATAAAAGGCCAAATGGCGCCGCTGCTCCCAAAGTTCCAGTCGAGGCGACCAATGGGGTTTGTGGGATCAGTAGTGCCAAGGCCTTGGACCGCAGGGATTTCAACCCCGCTGTTTTCTTGCCGGCAACTACGATGATTCCCGCCCCGAAAAGAACCAGCAGAACGTTCAGTCCAAACGCATTGGCTAATACCGCGAGAACACCAATCAGGGCCAATAATTTAGTCTTGACGGCCGTTCGAGCCAAATTCCATATCGCTTGCAGCACGACGGCAACCATGACCGCTTTCACGCCGTATAAGACAGCGGCAGCTTGCGGAAGCGTCCCATACTTCACGTAAAGCCAGGCGAGCACCAGGGTCAGGAGCGCCGCTGGGAAAATGAAGCAGAGACCGCCAACCAACAATCCTGGCCATCCCGCCACCCGATACCCAATTTGAATCGCCATTTGAGTCGAGCTTGGGCCCGGGATCAAATTGACAACGCCGAAGAGATCTAAGAATTGCTCATGGGTCAGCCAGCCACGGCGACGGACAACTTCTTCCTCCATCATCGCGATATGTGCTGCTGGCCCTCCGAAAGCCGTGGTTCCGAGACGGACGTACAGGAGCGCCAGCTCACGCAGTAGCCTTGGCCTGGGCACAACTCGTACGTCAGTCACGATTTCTTGGGTGACTGCCATAGCTTCGCATCCAATGACCACGCTCCTGCCCCGACCATAAGGAGGAAAATCAGTCCCAGGACCATCGACAAATCGGTTCGTGCTTCATGGAACATGCTGAGAAATCCATAGTGTTTCAGCTTGGGCAGGCTGAAGCGCCAATATCCATGCCCCAGCCACATTGGAATCTTGGTCGAAATAATCGCCACGCTGATATCGATCAGCAGAGCAACTGCCGCGAAGCGGGTAAAGAGTCCGGCCAGCACCAGAGCGCCGCAAACGATCTCTACGAGGCCCACAAAGGGCGCCATCACCTGCGGAGCAGGTATTCCGATGGATGTGAACCGTCCGACCCCGAGTTCATCGGGCAACATAAATCGGGCAACATAAACTTGAGAATTCCTTCCACAAGAAAAACCCAGCCGACCAGCAAACGTATGATTGCGACTGCTGAACTCACGCGATCCTTCATCTTCCACCCCGTACTGTTGATTGTTTTGTAACCTTTACTTCACGTTGATTGTCCATCAAACAGCTCTCCGAAAAGCTCACGCACTTGATCGCGCGCCCTTTTCAATGCAGCCCTTCCTTTCCTGGTTGCACGATAGAACTTTCGTATCCGACCGCCAGATTGACGCTGAGCAGACTTCAGATAGCCTTCGCGCTCCATGCCGTGCAGCAGAGGATACAGGGTCCCCGGACTAAGGCTGTAGCCGTGACGTCCGAGTTCGCGGATCATCTCCAGGCCAAATACATCTTCCTTGCTGGCATGGTAGAGAACATGCAGCCGAACGAGCCCGAAAAGGATGGACCGATGTTCCATATCGAAAATCGATAACGGTATTTTATATAAGACGAGAGAAAGCCAAAAACCTATTCGGGACGCACTGGCGCAGAGGTTCCGTCTTCGGAGTAGTGCGCTCCCCAGGATGCTGGCCGTGGTGCATGAGTCAACTCGATTTCTGGACCCGTATAAGCGGGCGGGATTGGTGCGCGTTAATGCCCACGTGTGCTGAAAACCGAGGGATGCCGTATAGCCGTGAGATGCACGGAGACACTTTAGTGATCCATGTCGCGAAAATCACCGACGTAGCTACTTTCCTATGGTTCTCTGTGCCAGAAATAAATAAGGAAGGCGAATCGGCGTGCTGGACAAAAAGGTCTCGCTCGTACTAATCAATGTGAGCTTTGTGGATATGGATCTTTTAATTTAGTCAGTGAAGGACTTCGGCTCCTGTGATCCAGATACATTCGCACGTGACGCGGGTCACAGCCAGTGATACAGGCATAGGGATATGCTTGTATCCGAATAAGCGAAAACAGCCAATCACAAAAGGTGAATTGCCGTTGCAGAAGAGCATATCAATGAGGGAACTTGAGAAGATATTTAAAGGGCTGGCGGATTTAACCCGCCTTCGGATACTCAACCTGCTGTTGCATGGCGAGCTCTGTGTGTGCGACGTGCAGTATGTTTTGGGCCTCTTGCAGCCGAACATCTCCCGTCACCTTACATATTTGAAGAACTCAGGCTTGGTGCTCGATCGGCGCGAAGGACCACGCATGTGTTATCGCTTGGCCGATCCCAGTGAGGGCTTAAGTAAGGAGCTATTTGCTTTTCTGCGAACAACGTTCTCTCGAAATGCTGCTTTCGCAGACGATTCTCACAAGCTGAAGAAGGCCATTGAGGACGGAGCATGCAATGCCACTCAATGGCACCCATATTCGGGACTCCCCAGGGATCTGGGCAACACCGAGCGTAGAGGACAATGAGATGCTTAAGGCCGAACCATACCCTGAGACCCACGAATCCATAGAGAAGAAGCCGCGCCCGGAGGCTCACAAAGGATTCCTGTTTCTTGCAGGCATTGGTGCTGCTGCGGCCTGGTACCTTGTTTACCGCCAACTACCGGTACTGGCGGACTGGCTCACTTTTTCAGTCCTTGGACTGAACAAAACAACTCACCTCGGAACGGCGGTTCAGTTCTTTATCTTTGAGACCCCAAAGGTTCTGATGCTGTTGGTGCTGGTCGTCTTTGGTGTCGGCATCATCCGGTCATTTTTCACACCGCAGCACACACGGGCCGTTTTGGCAGGTAAGAGCGAATCCGCCGGGAATCTCTTTGCCGCGCTGCTGGGAGTCGTCACACCGTTCTGCTCCTGCTCCGCAGTCCCGCTCTTCATAGGCTTTGTCACGACTGGCGTACCGCTCGGAGTCACGTTTTCTTTCCTCATTTCCGCTCCCATGGTCAACGAGGTTGCGCTTGTCCTGCTCTTCGGACTCTTCGGCTGGCGTGTGGCTGCGATCTACGCTGGGATGGGCTTGCTGATAGCTGTTGTCGCCGGGTGGGTGATTGGCCGTCTCAAGATGGAGCGGTTCGTGGAGCCGTGGGTTTACGCCACTCATCTCGGCGACAGTGGGGTTGCCGACCAGAAGCTCTCCTGGCCTGAACGTGTCCGGCTGGGAAAAGAAGCCGTGCGAGATATCGTCGGCAAAGTGTGGCCTTACGTGATCGCCGGCATCGCCGTGGGAGCAGGAATCCATGGTTACGTTCCCGAGAACTTCATGGCGTCCATCATGGGCAAAAGCGCATGGTGGTCCGTACCTCTCGCCGTCTTGATCGGCGTGCCAATGTATTCCAATGCCGCAGGCATCATTCCGGTCGTGCAGGCTCTCCTTGGCAAAGGCGCCGCGCTCGGCACCGTGCTGGCATTCATGATGTCGGTGATCGGCCTTTCACTGCCGGAAACCATCATTCTCCGTAAAGTCCTTCGGCTGCCGCTCATCGCCGCATTTGTCGGCGTTGTTGCAGTCGGGATCCTGATTGTCGGTTACGTTTTCAATCTCATCATGTAGTGAGGAGTCATGCTGAATATTACTGTGTACGGTCCTGGTTGTGCTAAGTGCAAAGAAACTGAACGGCGTGTGCGCCGCGTTGTCGAGGCATCCGCCGTGGAGGCCAATATCACCAAAGCGATGGATCCTATTGACATGGCAAGAGCGGGCATACTGGCCACACCTACCATCGCCATCAATGGTGTCATAAAGGTGTCCGGCCGCGTTCCCAATGAGGACGAGATCAAGGTCTGGATTACCGAATGCTTGGTGTCGACCACTGTCGGGAAATAATGCACTGAAAGGAAGCAGTCCGATGGCAACAATTGAAGCACCAATAAAACCGCAGGTAGCTCCAGTCCGGCCTCTACCGCCGGCAAGGTCAAAGCGGCGGCGTCGGCTGTGGATGATCGGCGCTGGCGGGGTTGCCTTGGTTCTCATCATCCTCGCCCTTCTTCCGCCCAAGGTTCCGGTTACGCATCTGTCCCAGATGACGTTGCGCGATGAGGCTGCCGGTACCGGTTTCGTTCACGCCAAAGTCTCAATTGGGGTTGGCGCCAAGATCAACGGCGTTGTGTTGAAGGTCTATGTCGATCAGGGCGATGTGGTGCGGAAAGGCCAGATTCTGGCTAAGCTGCACAACCAGGATTTCCAGAGTCAACTGGGACAGGCTACGAGTTTGGCCCAGGCGCAACAGGCTGCGGTCACCTCTGCGCGAGCGAACCTCTCCGCGAGTGAGGCGCGCCTTCATGCGAGCATCAGCGCGGTCGCCCGGGCACAGGCAGGTCTGCGCCTTGCTGAAATCAACTACAAACGCACTGAGTCACTCCACGAAGGCGGAGTAGTTTCAAAAGAATCGCTCGATACTGCTGAAACGGCCTACACTCAGGCGCAAGAGGACTTGCGGAACTCGCAAGCCATGCAGAATTCGGCCCAGCAGGAAGGGAAAGCGGCCGAGGGTCAGCTTGCGGTCTCCCAAAAGACGATGGCTGGTTCTGAAGCAGACGTGCGGTTCCAGAAAGCCAATCTGCAATACACGATCGTCACCAGTCCGGTTGATGGCTACGTTGTTTCACGCGATCTGGAGGAAGGAGCGACGGTGGTTCCGGGGCTCCCTATCTTCACCATCGCCGAGTCCAGCTTGATCTGGGTGTCGGCCAACATTGATGAACGTGAGATCGAGGGACTCAAGGGCGGCCAGCCGGCAACCATCACTTTGCGGTCCGCGCCCACCCGCAAGATCTCCGGGCACGTTGCACGAATCGCGAAAGAAGCTGACCCGGTTACTGAGGAAGTGGTTGTGGATGCTGCCTTTGCCCAGCGGCCACTGGACATAAAACTGAATGAAACGGCCGAGGTCTATATTCTGAAATCTGAGAAAGCGGGAGCCAAAGCGCTTCCCCGAACCGCGATCGTGTCTGGCCGCGACGGACCGGCGGTTTGGATTGTGACGAACGGCAAACTTCAGTTACGTCCAATAGGGCTCGGCATGACGGACAAACGCGGGCTCGTTGAAGTCCTCAATGGTCTCTCCGATTCCGAACAGGTTCTTGTTCAGCCGAGCGCCGCAGGCATACAGCTCACGTCCGGAAGACGCGTGCGCACCAGCCGGGTAGAAACGGCCACTGCTGGGCGAGGTACCCCATGAATCTTGCGATTCGCGACATTCGCCGCCACATGACGCGCTTTCTGCTTACCTGCGTCGGATTGGGACTGCTCCTTACAGTTGTAATGGCGATGAGCGGAATCTACCGCGGCTTGATCGGCGACGCAACCAAAGTGATTGAGGCGACAACGGCCCAGATATGGGTGGTCCAGAAAGACACGCGTGGCCCGTTCGCGGAAAGCTCGCGCCTGCCGGAAGACCTGGAATATTCGATTGCGGCTGTCGAAGGTGTCCGCCGGGCTTCGCCACTCTCGTTTCAATACGTGCAAATTCCGCGCGGGGGAAAATCGATCCGGCTGTTTCTGATCGGGTACAAGCTGGACAGGATTGGGGGTCCACCTGTGATTGTGGCGGGCCGCACCATCACCAAGAAACACTATGAAATTGTGGCGGATCGCAAATCCGGGTATGCAGTGGGAGATACGATCCATTTGGGACTGGAAGATTACACTGTGGTGGGTCTTACTCAGGGAATGCCGTCGCCCTCGGGAGACCCCGCCGCGTTCGTTTCGTTGGCCGACGCACAGGTCATCCAGTTCCAATTGGATAATGACGCAATACGGAACAATCGCGAGCGCGTGGTCGCGACGTACGCACAACTGGCCAGCATGAGTCCCTTCATGCGCAACAAGGCAACCGAGAAGGCTCTGGCTGCCGCGGAGAACCCGCATTTCGCCAATGCCATCGTAGCCGAGCTCGACGATCCATCCGCGGCCGCCGAGGTTGCGAATTACGTCCGCCGCTGGAACCACTATCAAGTGTTCTCAGCCGACCAGGAACGGGAGCTCCTTCTCAAAGGTTTCATTGAGAAATCCCAAAAGCAGCTCTGGCTGTTCCGAACGATCCTTGTGATCGTCTCCGGCGTGATCATTGCACTTATCATTTACACGCTCACCATGGATAAGCTGCGCGAGATTGCAACCTTGAAGATTATCGGGGCAGCAGATCGAACCATCGTCAACATGATCCTGCAGCAGTCACTCTTGCTGGGAGTGATCGGCTTCGCCGTGGGCTACGCGCTCATCAGCAGGACATACACGCTCTATCCGCGGACCGTGCTCATACAACCGTTCGACATGCTGGCGCTGTTCGCGATTGTGGTACTGATCTGCATATTGGCGAGCATTCTGGGAATATGGCGCGCGCTGAAAGTCGATCCTGGGACAGCGCTGAGTGGGGGATAATCTGTATGGAAGTTGTACGTGTGGAGCACTTGACGAAGATTTACGGCCACGGCGATGCGCAGACCGTGGCTCTCATCGACGCCAATCTCAGTGTGAACAGCGGTGAGCTGGTGGCTCTGCTCGGTCCGAGCGGCTCCGGCAAGACCACCCTGCTGACAGCGATTTGCTGCATCAATGAGCCTACGCATGGCCGCATTGAACTGGATGGCGTGCCAGTTTTCGATGAAGGGTGGATGGGCGTTGATGTTCGGGCCCTGCGACGCCAAAAAATGGGAGTAATTTTCCAGTCGTACAACCTGATTCCCTTCTTGACGGTACTGGAAAATGTGGAACTGATTCTGTCTCTCAACCATATACCGCAGGCAGAAGCGCAGGACCGGGCCATGGAACTGCTTGAATACCTGGAAATCGCACACCGCTGGCATCACTATCCCGGCGAGATCTCGGGCGGTGAACAGCAGCGGGTGGCTATTGCTCGGGCACTTGCCAACCATCCTAAAGTATTGCTCGCCGACGAACCCACGGCCGCTCTGGACACAGAACGAGGCAAAATCGTGATGCGGCTCCTCCGCAAACTCAGCCGCGAGACAGGAGCCGCCGTGATCGTGGTGACGCATGATGATCGAATGGTTGAGGGCTTTGATCAGGTGTATCGAATTGCAGACGGGGTAATTCAATGACGGCAGCCGGCAATATTGCCGTTGGATGGGACAAACGCGCGGTCAGCATAGAGGAATCTTTCCTTTCTCCCATTGGACATCGAAACCAGAAAATGAAAGGTTGAAAATCATGGAACCATTTCCACATCACTATACCGTTACAGCATCTGCCAATGTGGAGGGCGATGTTGTAATTGACGCACAGAGGCTGCCCAGGCTCGTCACTGCCACGCCGACCGAGTTTGGCGGGCCAGGTGATCGGTGGTCTCCGGAAACTCTGCTCGTTGCTGCGGTGGCAGACTGCTTTGTACTGACTTTTCGAGGCATTGCCGCCGTCTCAAAGTTGTCATGGATTTCGCTTGATTGCGAAGTGACAGGCGCCCTGGACAGGGTCGAACATGTGACGCAGTTCACAGGGTTTGTTGTGCGCGCTCGCCTCAAGGTGTCTCCCGAAACTAATAGGGAACAGGCGGTCCGGATGTTGACGAAAGCCGAACAGACATGTCTGGTGACTAACTCGCTCAAGGCTAGGTCCCAGCTTGAGGCTGCAGTTGATGTTGCGATGGCTGCGTAATGATTTTTACAAGTCCAACAAGGCAGTCTGCCGCCTGACGATCAACCTACCCTAAGATAGGAGACTCGAATCGAAAGATGAATTTACTCCGCGATTCTCGCCGTTATCTGTTTTTCACGGGAAAAGGTGGCGTCGGTTCTTTCAACTCCGCCCCGAGTCGAAATAATCTCGATTTTGCCATCAGTTTCCATGATAACTACATGCATATAGATGTAGGGGCCTATGATGCCCATCTGCCCCGCTTTGCGCGTTGTGATCGCAGTCACATTGAATGTTCACCTCGAGTGGAGATGGAAGCGCTGCAAACAGGGCTGCTGCAGTGTGTCCTATCACAGATGTGCGTGAGCGAAGTCACGGGACAGCGACTATGCGGACGTTTCCGGTGTTTTCATTTATAGAATGATTTCGAAAAACTTTCATTCACGGAGAAATACGATGAAGACATCATTAGTGAATAGATTTTACAAAAAGCTTGTGCTGCTTACAGTCGCGCTCAGTTTGCTGCTCACAGCTTCGCACGCAATCGCCCAGATGGGTGGCGGACCTGGTGGAGGCCGAGCCATGCGCGGTCCCCTGTATAACGTCTCGACTGAAACCACGCTGAAGGGCACGGTGGAAGAAGTTCAACAACTCACCGCCCAAACAGCCGGCAGTAATCAGCCGATGTGGGGAAACTGCCCGAGAGGGTGGACGGGCACGCACATTGTTCTGAAGACTGATGAAGGTGCCCTGGCCGTACACGTTGGACCATCGGCTTTCCTTAGTCAGAAGAATTTCACGCTAGCGAAGGGTGACAAAGTTACTATCACTGGCTCAAAACTGCAGTATCAGGGATCGGATTTCTTGATTGCTAAAGAAATCACAAAGGGAGACCAAGTGCTGACACTGCGTGATGCCAACGGATTTCCACTGTGGGCAGGGGCGCGCAGAGCATACCCGATGCCGAACCCTCCGGCAAATTAATGACCTCGGTTCCAGCATCCTGAATATGCCAATACCGACATGTAGATGCGGGCGACAGGGCGATGGAAGCTGTCGCCCTGCTCTTGCGCGTATCGAGTGACAAGCCATGGTAGACGCCGGTTTCTCGCCTTTGCGCGGGCGCCTCCAGACGCAGGACAGCCTGCTCCCCGTACGGATGTGCGTGGGGAGAGTTTCTACTTCATAGGCACGCGGAGAGGGTTGTGCGGTTTCAGGATAGAGTTGAGGCGAGGATCTATGTCATCTCAACCAGGAAATGCGTTCGCGGCAATGGGGCGCGAGGATTTATTGCTCGCACTGGAGATGTTCGCCAAGAACTGGCTCGCCCATGATGGCTGCTGGTTCCTTGCAGCAGAAGAGCGCTTTGACATGGAGACCGCCATCGATCTAGACGCTCGCTCCTGGAAGCGCTTCGCCTCCGCCGAGGCCCGCCGCATCATGACTACTTTTAACATTCCGGCTGGCGGAGGGCTTCATGCCCCTGGAAAGAGCCCTGCGCCTGCGTCTCTACGCGGTCATCAACACTCAACGCACCGAATGGTCGGACGACCGCAAGCATCTGCGCTTCTTCATGGATCTCTGTCGAGTGCAAGGCGCCCGGCGCCGCAAGGGTCTGGCGGATTTGCCTTGCAAAAGTGTGGGTATCATTGAGTTCGAAACGTTTGCTGCGACAATCGATTCACGAATACATACGACCTGCTTGCACTGTCCTCCTGACGCAGCTTCTGGCCAGTATTGTGGGTGGGAGTTCACGATTAACTGATCGGCGTGCCGCTGAAAGGTCAAGATCAGCCAGTTATCTTGATCGCGAGCGTTCGTTGAATAGAGGTTAGATTGATATTGCGAAGTATCGGAACTTACCAAGGCGGGTCTTTGACAGGGCAGCGTTCTAACCAACTGAACTACGTCCCCAGCTTGTTTTCAGCGGGTTAGTGGGAAACCCGCATCTTTACTGTACTTCCCTGCTGTCAACTGTGTCGCCTGTTTCAACCGTTTCCACCCCATATATCAAGAATTCGAGGCGAAACGGACACCATGGACACCACGCGAAAAAGTAACCAGAGCATCTGTCCCTGCTCTGTGAATTAAATTGTAACAGAGGAATCCGAAATTTTGGGCAGCGCCGTGATTCTTGCGGTTGATTATGCGCTGGCAATAGCCCTGAACACAATTCCAAACGTCTCATAGAGGTAGAGTTCTGTGGAGGCCAAGAGCTCTCTTTGGTCATCGGTGAGTTTGCCTTTTGAGAGGCCGGGCTGGACGATGAAGATTCTAAATTCCGGCAACAATGATCGCGATTGGGCCCGAATCTCTTGTAGTTGCTTAAAATCTCCACGCTCAAACCTAGATACCCCGGTCTTCTTCATTCGGTATTTCTCACGATTCATCAAATGGATCAGGAAACGATCCACATTCTCACGCCACTTTCTGCTGCGCTGAGCTTGTCCGCAGACCTCGTAGAGGTCCTTCACCCTCGCACCAGCGATCTGTTTTGTAAATTTGCAGTGAAATAGATCCACAAGTAGAGTGCCACCGGATACTGCAACACCAACAACGTCCGCTGCTTCGCCTGGAGCATCATCGTCGTATACCAGGGCATATTCCCGATCCCAATCCGCCGACGAAACGACCTCGATCGTTCGTCGTTGAATCGTGTCTGTTCGTTTTTGAATCGTCTGAGACTCCTTCGTGAGGTCAACACCTTTCCAGTCCCATGTTTGGATTTTCTCTGAGTTAAAGATGGGAAGCCTTGGCTTTCGCGGCCGGAGCAGTTGATCACCTCGGCTAAAGCAGTCCTTCTCGTATCTAATGATCGGATGTGCGAGTGAGAAGAATTCCGACAGTTTGAAAGATTTCCTACCAACTCTTAACAGAAGGTCCTCGCCATCAGGCCTGTATACGACGTTCTTCTCAAGAAATTTCAGTCGATAAGATGCCGAAAATTCTTCGGTGAACACAGAAAACCTGATTTGCTGCCCAGGCGCCGGATCGATCAGATCGATTCCAACATCGAAAAAGGGCGCCTTCACAGTTCCGTGGTCGATGACAATCGATTCCTCACTGCGCTGATAAAACTCGTCTGGCCACTCAATTGTCAACGGATACAAGTCTGGCGGCTTGACGATATCTTCGGGAACCATTGAATCTTGCAGAAATGAATCGGGTTCGATCAAAGGATCGATCAACTTGGCCCCGACTCCGACACACCATTTCTTCCATTCCAGCAGGTCCTTGGCTTCCTGCCAGGACCAAATTCTGCCCTTCTTGGAAGCGCCAATTGTCACGCGCGATGTCCCGTCAAATCCATCTCCGAAAACGTGAGTCTTCTCCTTACCGTGCAATTGTGAAGCGTCCATAAATGCCTGGATATCGGCGCCTGTGAACATCATGAACCGGACAGATCGCCGTAATCGGTCATTTAGGCCTCCGTTGTGTAGTAACAGTCGCTTGATCCCATGCAAAGCCTTAAAAGGAGTTGAGCCGGCGATTAGCTCCGCGTCCTCGCCCGCCACAATCCTTGCAAGATCTTCGTGGACACTGGAGTTATTAGAACTGTTAATGAAGAGCAATTTCGTCTGCGGGTCCCAAAACAACGCATAGAGATCGAAAGTCTGATTGCTGAAGTCAAAGGTTTCCGCCCACTCGACCGCCTCTGCGATACCCGTAATAAAATAAGCCGTATTTTCCGTCAGGCTGATGCACGCCTCACCCAGAATTCGCGACGCGATAGAGCATTCATTTATCCTCCACGGCTTCCATTTTCCAATGTAGGTCCGATAAACAACCGTGCTCATCTTGGGCGAGACATTTTGAACGGGAACCATTTGGTTGTCAGACGTGAAGCTTTGATAGAACGTTTCCTTGCTGGCCTGGTCCTCGGTCGCTCCCTCCGTCAACTTCGTCAATACCTTGTTCCAATCGGCCCCCTCTCCTTGCGCGTATAACTCGCGGACAGATTCGTCCACTTCCGCAACGGCACGATTTACGATAATGGTCGCGTCACCAACCTTTGGGTTTACCCGGGTAAACCGGCCGGTAAACTGAATCGTCACAGCTAAACTTTGGTGGATATCGTGCAGCGCGGCAATTTTCAGCTCAGGGAAATCGAAACCCTCTCCAAACATCGCGACGCATATCGCGATTCGCGATTTTCGGTCGTAGAGTTGCTGCAATCGGGCTTGTAGCTCCTGCTGCTTCAAATCGCTATGTACCACTACCGGCGTGAACTCTGGCGCAACTCTGTCGTAAATGTCTTTCAGGTACTCTGCTTTCGCGATATTTGCCGCCCTGGCCATCACCAAATGGTCGAAGCCTGAGCCTAAGTCGGTCTTGAGTTGCTCGCTTGCCGCTGTCGCCACCGCCTGATCAGGCTCCACGTAATCCCACAATTCCTTCAGTACAATCTTTTTGAAGTAGCCGTTCTCCTGTGCTTTACGGAGTGGGTAATTGAAAATGACTTGGCCATCCACATGCTGTCCATCGTTCCGGTAAGGCGTTGCCGTAAACTGCAAGACTGGCCTGCCGGCAAACCGTGATCGCATCCTGTTCCACGTCGCGGCCCTTACGTGGTGTGCCTCGTCAATGAAAAGGTGACTACAGCATGAAGCCAGCGTGATTTGGTCGAGGTCGCTGAACGTCCCGAGCAGCGGCATCGTCGTGACGATTACATTGCAAGCGTCGCAAAAGGTCCGAATTTCTGCAGGATTGTCCAAACCAGACTTCAGAGTGCCGACAACGGGGTACCTCACATCGGTCGGAAGAAGCCCTGAATCGATCAACACACCAAATTCCAAAAACTTGTTCGCTAGCTGCGTCCGAAGCGCGTCGGTCGGCACTACTACCAACAGGCAGCTCGGCTGCCTGAGAGCCATCAAAGCCACCATGCTATCGGTCTTGCCTGTGCCGGTGGGCATCACAATAGTGGCGACATCTAAAGACATCTCCCAATGGCCAAGTGCCTTATGAATAGCCCCAATCTGCGGTGAGCGCAGACCCGCCGTCTTGATCGTTAAATCAGGATTTCGCGTTTCTCGAATGAGTTTGAACTTGTCCTCCCAACTCGACACGGCAAAGCGCCGACGATCGATGATTGCCTGCCACTTGGGATCGTCCAATTCGTAACGCTTAGCCCATTGGATTCCACCCTCTGATTCCCACAATGCGTCGTCGACACCATCCGGCAGTGTCGTGCGACGTGTCTTACTAATGAGGATTTTTCTTCCAGAGTGTTCAACTTGGCGGGTGTCTGTTCCGTCGATCTCACCAGCTCCACGACTTATACGGAAGCCAGGGAACTTTAACTGCTGGATTACATTCTTCCCGAGGCGTTTCGAGAAGGCATATCTCCGCGGAATTTCAGACCATTCATCTCTGTTCAAGGCACTACTCTTGCGTTTTTGCATGCCCGATGCTACAGGCAATTTGTTTGGCCCAATTCTCCAACTTCCGTGTCAGGCAGCCTCTCACATATAGAACCGATACGATGGATTTGGGATCTGATTCTCTGGCAACTCCGTCATTAGCATTCCAACCCGCCGCGCGAAAGAAATCGTGATTGGAAAACGCCCAAGACCTTCGCTGGAATTCCAGTTCATCTTCGTGAGCGCGAGAAGCTCTCTTGCTCGTTCCCGAATATCTGTCTTTCCGCACGACCCGATCTCCAGTGGGGCTGGAATATGAGGACCGGGATACTCGTCCCACCACGCAACATATCCGCTGGTGAACAGATATGACTCGTCGCCCACGCTGCACAAGGTTCCGCGCCAGGGCTCTTGCATTCCCTTGCGGATTAGCCGGAACGCCGTACTTCGCATCCACATCAACTCGCATGCCGATACTTTCGATTCTGCGACAGACCGGAACCCCGCTTCTTCTTCCGGCTGATAGATGCTTGTCTTGTGCACCACCACTCGCCCGGGAAGCATTCCGGCGCGATCCTTGTACTTGTCGAGAACGTCCGCCATCAAACTTGCAGATTGAGACTCTGTCAGATACGGCTGACGATCCCTGCGCTGGTTATGCGGAACCAGAGATCCTTTCAGAGCGAACGGCTCCACGTCGTTCGAGAACGCCTGCGCCACGCTCGCGTAAATCACATCACCTTCTCTGCGTTTAAGATGATGAAATGAAATCCCGATAAAACACGTATTGCCAGGCAAATCGCCTGGCCGCCACGGTTCATGTCCAGCTTTGTAAAAAAGAGAAGTCGCTAGATTCCAAGCTCGCGTCGCAAAACTCTGGCCTTCCTCATCGGGCCGAAGGAATGTCTCTGTGCGGATGACCTGTATCGGGACAGGATTCTGATGCGTCATGATGCGCGCTTTTAGCGCTCGATAGAACGTCCGAAACAGCAAATCCTCAGCAGTTGTTCGTAACTCTTCGGCCGCCTTCATTTCCTCCGGTGTAGGCTGGAAGAGAGACATCTGTTCTTGCTCTTCTTCTCGCTGAAGCCGCTCGAGAATCTCGCGTTCCTTTGCAGACAATTTCGGATTGCTGATCCTCAAGTCTGCCAACTCATCAGGTAAACACACGATGATGCAGTCAGGGCGGGTATCGCCAAAAAGACCTTGAATTCTAGAGTCAAACAGATCGAGCAGCTCGTCAAACCGCTCAGAAGGTGCAGCGCGGTGGAGCGCCAGGTTCAAACGATCATCGTCCAGCGGACGAATAAACCGATCATCTGCCACGAAGGTCGCGCCGAAGACCTGCCGCGCACCAGGCCAATCCCGATATCGTTTCGCGCTCTTCTCGCGCGCTATCGCGACCCCGTTCAATCGGGGGAGCCAATTCCGCGCGAATTGAACGTCCGCTGCGGGACCGACGATACCGATGCGAAGCTCGTTCGGTGCAGCCGCTTTGTCCGCTGCGCCGTACTTTGCCATGATGCGACGTGGTTCGACGCCCGTTGCATTGCCTCCGAACAACAGTACAGGTTCAGGCAGACATTCGATTCTTAAGTTCAGGCTCATTGTTGCTCAATCCAATCTCCGGCACTTCTACTGTCAAAAAATTCGTGTCGATGAGCAAATCGTCGACATGCAGGTCGCCAACGTTGATCGTTTCGGCACCACGACCGATAAAATTAGCCCAAAATGCGAGATCCGCCTCCACGTTCTTATTCCGATCAAACTTAATGCGACGTGTCGCCTTGGCAGCGCGCGCAAAAGACGATAGAGGCGTCCTCGCATTCTGGCCCGTAAACATGTAGAAGGGTTTAACGCGAAGACACCACGATCCTCCGAGATCCACAACCTCATAACCAAACCCTTCATTTTCGAACCAAGCTCGTGGCCCGTCCGCGCGCCTCTTGACAACTTCCCGCTTAATCCCACGCCTTTGGGCACTGTTCCACACGACCATTCGCTCGCCCTTCTTCGTGCCCGCGAAATAGGCACGATGCTTCCCGGCGTCCTCAAGAATCAATCCTTGATCTTCGAACCCGAGGAAGTGGTACTCCACGTGGTTTCGTAATAGCCAAGATAGAACGCGCTTTGAATCTGGACATGCCTCGATTTCCCGGCGCAGGAGAGCTATGCTGGACTTCTTATCAATGATAGGGTCGAGCAGCGACAGCAAAATCGGAAACGGCACGAAACTCCATAATTCAAGCCCTCCTGCACGCCGCACGAACGTTCCGCATTCCGATAAATCAACGCTGGACGGGCGCTGATGTAGCGGTACAGTCAATCGAATGATTGAGACCTTTTCGGGTACAGCAGTAAATGGAAGAACATTGAGCACGTACAGTCCTGTCGGAACATCCGACCGCGCCACGCTGCGCGATCCCGCAGACGCTTGGGCTTGTGCCACAACAGCCGTAAATCGTGATTCGACAGGGCTGTGATAAAAGGCTGACGTACCTCCCGAGGTCGCCATTAGCTGGGCAACGTCCATCAAACCCGTCCCAGCTCGTTCCATCGCCTTGAGCCCAAAAAAAATGTCGCACAGAGAAGGATTCCGTTGATCGGTCACACTTTCGGACACTAGGATTCTGCCATCCGATCCGAGTCCCAGCTTTCCAGCCAATTTCGGCGTGAGTCCACCTGGATTGGTGAATGTAATTTCTGCCCCAGGCTGCACCTCAATGCTGGACTTTTCCGGAATCTCATAATCGCGATGCACCAGCATGTTGACCAAGAGTTCGACGAGAACCCGCGGAGGATACGGCACCTCATCGCTATGTACCCGCCGTTTCTTAACTTTTAGTGGCGGGTTAACTTCAGCACTTTCCAGTTTTTCGAGAAGTCGCCGGTGCTGAGTGATTAGGTTGCCGTCGTATATTTCACGTTTCTTACCAGCTTCAGTGAGCGAGACAACGGCGTGTGGGAAGAATTCCTGGGTCCGCCGGCCAAAAAGCAAAAGGGCTCCTGCCGTGACTCTATCGCCGTTCTCATCAGGAACGACGAGGCCTTGCTCACGCATGAGTGGAATCAGTGTCTCTCTCGTCAGTGGAGCCCGCCCCAGCCGGGTGCAGTACTCTCGCAGTACAGAGAGCGTAAGATCTAGATCAACGTCATCGAGTGACGCGCTTTGAATAACGCTTTCATCGAATGCGTGGATGCTTTCTGAAGCCCGGACGGCGTTTTCTGGCACCGCATATCGGTCTTGACCGGCGAGTTCTTTAGACAGCTCACTAAAGAGCTCGTCAAATCCGTCGATCTTGAGGAAGCGGAAATTAGAACCGAGCCGACCCGCCAATCTTTCGACGTTCGGATGTGGAGTTTCGCCACCCCTGATGCACCAATAAATGCCCGCCGGAAAATCAAGTCGGCCGTCATTGGTCTGCCTAAACAGTCCTTCCATGATCGACGATTCCGAACCTCTATAACCAACGACGATTACAGGTGACGCGTCGAGCATGGGCCGAAGTCTGGAAATCAGCGGCTCATCCAACGACCCGGTTTCGCCACTCGCATTCCGATCCGAGTAGTGTTCCGCGCGACCATGCAGCCAAATGATTTGGCACTTGCTATAGATACTGAATTGGTCGTAATCGCCGCTGTAACGATTGACTTCGTCAATTCTGCGGATGTGCGGTTGCCGTTCCCTAAACGCATCTGGGAGGCACGTATCGAAATTCGTCGTCAGAATTGTTCGGACAAGCCCTCGCATTACAAAATCGGCCAGAACCTTGTAACCAGGGCTGATGCCATTCACAGGTCGCATCAGATCAAGAATGATGCGTTTACGGAATTCGGCGGGAACCAGCAGGTGCTCTACGGCGAGAGGAAAATTCTCGGCTAGACGATCAGAACCGGGGATGAACCACGGTAGGCTCTGGAGCCACGACTCCCATTCGGAAGGCTTGACTCGCTCCGGCGGGCGACTATTTCGCAGGACGCTCTCGGAATACGAAATGCGTGCAATCTGCTTAACCGCGGTTGCTGCAGTCGGAACGCCCGACCGGAAAGAGGCTCCGGCGCCAAGCAAGAGAAGAGGCCAGGGGCGGTCTCCCGGCCGCAGAAGTGAGGCAAGCACCGACAGCGCCTCTTTACTACCATTGGTAACTGACATTTCACAACCTCAGAACAAGATTCCCAGGAGTGTGAGGCCCACAGGCAGCTCAATTGCCTATTGCTTCTCTTGATGGCGGGCATTATCAAAAGGAGTACATTAAGAATATACCTCGCTTCATTCGGCGTCAATCGTGCTACACTTTTGGTGCATATGCAGGTCGGCTTTACACCGAGGCAAGTCACCCGTTTAACGGGGGTTCCATACTCAACGTTGAATCTTTGGGCGAAGAAGGGTTTGATCCGGCCAAGTGTTTCCGAGGGCGTGGGTTCAGGAAGCGAGCGCATTTACAGCTTTAGTGACCTAGTCGCCCTAAAAGTAGCGTTTGAGCTGCGAAAGTCAGGCGTCACGACTTCCTCGCTCAAAAAAGTCGTGAAATTTCTGCACGAAGACGAAGAGATCGAAAAGCCGCTTTCAGAAGTCCGACTCGTAGTCACTGGGGGCGATGTGGCTATTGTCCGTGAGGGAGAGCTTATCAGCGTCCTTTCAAGACCTGGTCAAGGCTACCTGAGCTTTGTTGTCGATTTACCGCGGATGCTTGGAGAGCTGGTTAACGTCGCCGATGCGACGAAAGCTTTTGCATACGGAATCGCATCGGTATCTGGCTCAAAAGAAACGGTCAAAAAGCAGCCGAAATCCGCCCACGGCAGCAATCGACCCAAGCGCGCCCGAAGGTAATACTTCAAACAAAGGTAGGCGCCTATTATACGGCCTCTGCGAATACCGTCTTCATCTCGGAGCATAACGATGCCAGCTGCTTTTCAGGCATCCGTGGACTACGCCAGACATGGTCCGAGCGGCGACGATGAGATGATTTAGGAAGACTCAACTTTACCCGATGACGCCGAATTTTGCCTGGTACGCATGGACATAATCGTCGTCTTCACAGATGCATAGCCCAGTGCGCGCCTTCAGTGTCAGCTGCGTCAAGAATTCACCGAGCGGCCTGGTCACATCGATGCGAGTCGTTGTGGTCGTCTCGGCTGTCTTACCAACAGCGCGCTTCGCGAGTGCGCCGGCAAGGAGAATTCCTGCAAGTGCTGATTGGTGGGCAAGTGGTACATGTAGTTCCTGACGTGGTAGACCTACAACGCCAAGCGGAATAAGACCACCGCCACATACGCCCTCCACGTAGAGTTCGCGAATCGGTCTCCCCTCATAACGCAAAACCTCCTCGAGTGGCAGGTGAAGGCTCTGCGCCACAGCCGATAACAGAGATCTATCGACACCAGCCCCGCTGTGCAACAATGTTCGCACGTCTGCCACGAGTTGAGGGATCGCTAGCGCGGCGGCAACGAGTTCATCCTCATTTGGAGCCGTGCCGGTCGGCAGGTATAGACATGCGAGACATGCGCCCGCACCGTCGAAACGACCATGCACGGACACGCCAAGATCACCCGGCTGAGTCCAGGCGTTAGCAATCCATTCGGGCAAGCCAGCTTGCACAGAACGGCGGTCGGCCGCGCTGTCCACTGCAACGAGAACGTGTCGCCAAGCGTATCCACATTCCTGCACGAACTCAGCCCATTTCACTTGATGGCGTATGCACTTGAGCTCACGAAGGTAGTATTCCTGAGCAATTTCCACCTTGGGTCTGGCCTCGTCGGCCTGGTTAGCCAGCACGTAGCGCTGAAGATTGCTGAGTTCCAGGCACTCGTGGTCGACGATGTGAATCGCGCCCCTTACAGGGGAGCGCCCGAGCGCCCACACGGCCCCGTTACCGACTGCGCCCACGCCGACGAGTGCCGCTTCTCCCGTGAGACTCCAATTGTCATTCGGAATATTTGTCGGAGTCTCACTCTGCTCGCACGAAAATGTCGATAGCCGTACGTCAATGTTTGGGAGGCGGTCCGATTTGGGTAACAATAGGTGCGCAAAAATATTGCGCACAGCGAGGCAGGCAGCCGCACCCGCACCAAGCGGATTTGATGAAGATCCTGTTCGAACTGGCTCACTCACGGAAAGCAAAGCATCCCATCCGTGACTGCCGGCAAAGTAAGTGGTTTCGAAACGAGGAGTTCCAGAACCAATTCCGATTCCAACGGAAGCTCCACGCCGAAACTCGATCCGCGGGTTGATCATTCGAGCAACCCTCTCTAGGCGCTCGCCTTCTGATGAAAGCTCAGCCCTCACTTCTAAGCAAGGGTATAATCGCGCGAGCAATCTGATGGAGAGGTCGGCCAGTGCTTTACCCTCGTCGGATATTGCTGCCTCTTTATCAATTGCCAACCCAACATTCGCCTCCTCGAGGCTTCTTCGAAAGAGATCAGGCGCAAATCCGGCGATGACTTGTGAAGCCGCTAGTGCTGCCCGATCGTAATATTCCGCTAGCGCCACTATGTCACCTTCACCAGATCAGCTTTTTGTTTGGTCCAACCGTCTGGCTGGAGGCGGTATATCTCGGTCGAAGACGTGAAGAGACCCGCGCGGCAAAACTCCGCTGCGACGATGGAAAGGCCGCCCAGTGTTGCCACGATTGGATAGGTATCATCCGTTTCGGAATGATACGCCTCGTCTGGGTGGGCATGGACCTGAATGGCCAAGACTTCGCCTGCTTCGTAGAGCCACACGTTGAGGCGGTGAAGCTCGTCGCCTTCGACACGTACGCACAGCCCGCTATGCAGGCGATACGAGTTTTGTTTTGGAACGTGGGCCGTCAGAATGTTGAACAATCGACCCTGCTGCCGACCACTCCAGAGTACAAAAGCTTCGTACCCCTTGGCGCCCGCGCTGCGCAGGATCCCCTCAGTCTCTTTAACAACCTTTGCGGGCACTTGAAACTGCTCCACCTGCGTGAGCGTCACGACGGCACCTCTCGTTGAATAAATCCCGAGATGCGAGGTTGTAGTGATACTTGGTAGTCGGAAATCGGCTGCACTCCATACTTTGCAATGGTCTCCAGCAGTCGGACAAGACGACCTGCACCGGCGCGACGGTGTAGCTCCCAAGCATCGCCAGAATGTCCTGGATGCTCGTGATATTCACGAACACCGGCAATGCACAAAAAAGGTATATCCTCCGGTCCATACCACTGCATCAGCGGCTGCTGGGAGATAAACCGCGCCTGCGCGCCGAGCGGAAGCTGCAGACCCGGAATGGGTGAGCCACCCGTTTCTACAGACCGCTTGAGATGAGTGGGAAGCTCATTCATTTTGTACGGCTCCGAGGTGAAGGGATCAACTAGGCGCACGGAGGGAGGCCGCATATCGTAGTTCGTGTAGTCGAACGCAACGCCGGTAACGATCGCTGGAGGCGTAAGCTGCGGCGTCGCGAGGACGACGAGAACCGATGGAAACTCAGCTTTGACCAGCAGCCAACCGCGCCGACGGTAGTCTGCCTCAAGGTGTCGATATTCGGCGAGCTCACGATCGAACTTCGCGCGTGACACCTGCGGGTCAACAAATTGCTCCGGACTCACTATGCTCCGCCAACTCCTGCCTTGAGATTCAGGAACAACCGTATGTCCGCGGGAAAACCGAAGTCGGCGATCTTCTGGTCCAAAGAAAGTGGAGCGCCGGCAGCGTCCCTCAGTTCCCAGTTGTCTGGCGGTTGTCCTGCATTTCCGGTTTGTTCTAGCGCCCGAGCGATAACGGTTCGCAACGGCGCGTTCTTGTTCGCGCGGACCACCGTCGGCTGGCCATTCACCACGATAGCGAGATCTATCTCGTTGTCAGGCATCCTGCCTCCATTCTTGACAAAGTGTAATACACATAATACACTGTGTCAAGTGTGATGAAAGTCGCCGGTTTGGCGTGCTTCGATACATTATGATGACACCTCATATGAGCGTTCTGGAAAAGCCAATTGCGTATCATCCTTCGCGGCCTCCAACCGCTGTCTACCCCGACCGCCATCAAATAGCGCGGTATCGCGATAAGGAATTTCCACCTACCGCTACAGACTCGGAGCGCGTCTTCTCTATCAATCTAGAGGGTTGCTTGTTTTCCCCTGGTGCGCTCAAAGAAATGATCCTCCCACTCGGTCAGTCCATACGCAGAGGGGTTTACGGTTCAGCTGCGCTCGTCATCGTGACGTCCGACGAGGCGGTCGTAGAGTTTCTGGAGGCTTTGGCTGAGAAACACGAGCTGCCAATTTTTCTTTCCTCAGCTCCCGATGCGCCGCTAAGTCAAGCGCGACCCATTGGGGCTCTCACTACGGTCGAAATGCAAACCTACGGATTGGTTCGAAGCGCTGGCGGCGAAGTGACCAGCTCCCGAGTCGCAGACATCGCAGGCATAGAAGTGAACGCCGCTGTCAATCGCCTGAGCGCTCTCGCAAAGAAAGGATATGTCCAGCGAGTGAGCCGGTCGCGTCGGGAGGGGGACGCGTTCATTGACCTGCTATCTGCAGCGGAGATGAGCGGCGCCGCGACAACCGGCATTAAACAGGTGTTCAGCGGAGGCTCGGAATTTAATATTCCAGAGGAAGTTCGCGCCAGCGTTGAGGGACTAGCCAGGATGCAGGGATCCGATCCGTCCGAAGTCTTACGGCGTGCCTGGTGCGAATTCCTCGACCGGCACCGCGACGTCCTTGACTCGGAGTCACAAGACGTCAGGCGCATGCTTAAAGAAAACGACAGAGAAGGATTAGCCGCGTATGCGAACCGCCATAACCGTGAGCGTGCAAAGCAAGCTGCTGCACGAATTAAGCGGTAGGTCGACCACTGAGATTCAGAGCATTCGCCCCGTGAACGGTCGACAGCCATTTCGATGCCAAGGCGGCTCCTTCATCTGTGAGAGATACGAACTCAGAATCACGCTACGATGCCTCGTTTCCGATCTCGGTTTCGAGTCGAGCACGAGGTTTGCCGAGGCTCGTGCACACCCTATCGTCCATGCGTTCGAAACCCAGCGCGCGACGGAACCAATCGGAACGCGGACGGTCGGGCCCGCAGCCGGCGATTTAACCGTTCATCGCCTTGGGCATGGGCACGATCACCGTGGGGCAACCTGGTACGATCAGGCCGAGCGAGTCGTTTGGTTATGTGCGTATCGGCTGCATCGGTCCGGCGAGGACGATGACGCATTCCCGTACTTTCACGATCTGATCGGCGCAGGCGCCCTAATGCCGACGGAGGATGACTACGCGGCATTGTTTGAGGACCGTGGTCGGCGCTTCGTAGAAACCCTCTACGAGGACGCCCAACAGCTTCTCGACCGCGCTCGCTCAAATGTTGGAGTAGAGCAAGTTGGTATCCTCGGCGGCGAGGAAACAGCTGCCGTATTAGTCGAGGTTGTCGACACATTGCACGACACGTATGTCGCTTTCTCCGTCGCGGGCATGGACACCTCGCGCTTACTCATGATCCTTGGAGCTTTCGATACGGAAGCTGCGTTCAGCGACTGGGAGTTGGTAGAGAAGCTCCCCACGCGAACTCTTCGTGCTCATGATGGCGAGATCTGCTATCGCATCCTCCGTAGCTGAGAGCCATATGCAAACGGAGACTCGGGTGGAATTTTTTTCCTGCCGGGGTGCTTAGCGGAACTGTGCATTTACTAGGGCGCTTTATCTACTGCGATTATCTCTAATCCTTTGTTATAGTTGAAGGCCACCAGCGAATTGCTTCCCCTTGGATCTTTAGGTGCGTGCGAGCCTTCGGCTTGCAGTGTAAGTCTCTGCAGTACTTGAGTTTACGGGAAAATGATTTTGGACCAACTCAAACCGAACGTCATTGTACGGGGATCAATATTCCCGGAACCGGTGCAGATCATTGTTGCCATTCCGATGGGTACCTCGGTAAAGCTGGTCGGCAAGGGTCTAAACAGCAATTTGGTCCACGAGCCAATCCTCAGCCCAGAACAGATTGCCCAATTGGAAGCAACGCCTGAAAGGGAGCCCTTTGACGGTGACCCGAGCCGATTCCGCATCGGCGTCGAGGCGTTTCGCCTAGGGCTGGCATACGAGTACGACCCGTATTTCTCTCTCTCGATTGCGCGGGTTGATCCCCTGCCACATCAACTTGAAGCAGTCTACGACTATTTCCTCACGATGCCGCGCATTCGCTTCCTTCTTGCCGACGACCCAGGTGCAGGCAAGACGATCATGGCCGGCTTGCTGCTCAAGGAGCTGAAAATTCGCGGGCTAGTGAAGCGGACTCTCATCATTACGCCGGCAAGCCTGTCGTTCCAGTGGCAACGTGAGATGAAGGAAAAATTCCGCGAGCAGTTCGAGCTGATCCGCAGCGATGTGCTCCGAGCAAATTACGGGATGAACCCGTGGCAGGAGCGGAATCAGGTCATCACCTCCATTTCGTGGGTCTCCCGAATTGAGGACGCGAAAGACAGTCTGCTCCGCAGCCGTTGGGATTTGATCATCGTTGACGAAGCCCACAAGATGGCAGCGTATAGCGCGGACAAGAAGACCCTGGCATATCGTTTGGGCGAGTCGTTGTCGGGAATGACTGACCATTTCCTGCTGATGACTGCCACGCCTCATAAAGGCGATCCCGAGAATTTCTGCCTGTTTCTCGAACTACTCGACCGGGACGTTTATGGCAATGTAAAAAGCCTCGAAGAAGCCATGCGCCGGAACTACGCTCCGTTCTATCTGCGGAGGACCAAAGAAGCGTTGATCTCGTTCCCAGACCCGGAAACCGGCAATGTTACGAAGCTGTTCACGAATCGAACCGTAAACACCGCATCGTTCGACCTGGACGGCGACGAATATGACTTCTACGATGCTTTGACTCGCTACGTGGAGGACCAGTCCATCAAGGCCGCACAGGAAGATACGCCCCGCAGCCGTGCTCTGACCTTCACAATGGCCATGCTCCAACGACGATTCGCGTCCAGCATTTACGCCGTTCACCGCAGCTTGGAACGCATGCGCGAGAAGCGGAAGAAGATTCTCGAGGATCCACGGGAGTATCTGCGCAAGCAAATGGATATCCCTGAGGACTTGGATGATCTGCCGGAGGAAGAGCGCGAAGAGTATATCGAGGAGATTGAAAACGCAGCAATCAGTTTTGACCCGACTGTGCTGAAAGAAGACATTCAGCAAATCGGCCGGCTGATTGACCAGGCGAGGGTGCTTGAGCATCGCGAGATCGAATCCAAACTGGTGAAGCTCAAGAAGGTTCTGAGCGAGCTTGAAATCTTCTCGAATCCGAAGATAAAGCTCCTAATCTTCACCGAGCACAAAGACACACTTGATTACCTCGCCGGCGACGGCAAAGACGGGCGTCTGCTTGGCAAGCTCCGCGAATGGGGTCTCAAGGTCACCCAGATTCATGGCGGCATGAAGATTGGCGATCGCGACACACCGGGTACGCGTATTTATGCCGAGCGTGATTTCCGCGAGGAAGCCCAGGTTCTCGTAGCTACGGAGGCAGCCGGTGAGGGCATCAACCTGCAATTTTGCTGGTTAATGATTAACTACGATATTCCTTGGAACCCGGTCAGGCTTGAACAGCGAATGGGGCGTATACATCGCTACGGGCAGGAGCACGATTGTCTCATTTCCAACTTCGTGGCCGTGAATACGCGAGAAGGCCGCGTACTCCAAAAGCTGCTAGAACGGTTGAGCGAGATCCGGCGCGAACTCGGCACCGACCATGTTTTTGACGTGATAGGCGAAGTCTTTCCGTCGAACCTCCTTGAAAAGCTATTCCGGGAAATGTACGCCAAGCGTACTGACCTGCCGAATATCGAAGCGCGGATCGTGCGTGAAGTGGATGCGGGTCGCTTCCGCAAAATCACCGATTCGACACTGGAAGGATTGGCGAAGCGCGAATTGAATCTGGCGTCTATTGTCGGCAAATCGGCTGAAGCCCGCGAGCGGCGCCTGATCCCCGAGGTCATTGAGGATTTCTTCACGACGGCAGGCCCAATCGCTGGTGTCAATCCCCGCCCTGTGCAGAAAGACGGGCATGTCTATCGCGTCGGGAAGATTCCTCGCACGCTCGTGCCTATTGGCGAACGGCTGGAAGGCAGGTTCGGCAAACTCGGACGCGAGTACCAGAAAGTAGTTTTCGATAAAGCATTGCTGCCGGCAGACCCAACTTTGGAATGGGTCACTCCCGGCCACCCGCTATTTGAAGCGGTGCGAGACGATGTCACCGCAAGGGTGACTGACGACCTTCGGCGCGGCGCCGTTTTTTACGACTTGCACACAAAGACCCCGTACCGCCTCGATGTTTTTGCCGCGTCCATCAAGGACGGCAGAGCGAACACACTTCATCGCCGACTCTTCATCGTAGAAGCCACTTCAAGCGGTGACCTCGCCATCCGGCAACCAACGCTATTGCTAGACGTTTCACCCGCGCCGAAAGGAACACCGGTTCCCGACGGCAGTCGATTGCCAGATCGCGCAGGAGTTGAACGCGTACTGGTCGATTTAGCATTGAAATCATTCCTGGCGGAAACAGCGGCGCAGCGCGACAAGGAAGTGGACACGATCTCGCGGCACATGGAGATTTCACTTGGCGAACTGATTCACCGCCAGAACTTGCAGTTGGCGGAACTCGTCGGTCGCCAGCAGGCAGGTACGACCATTCCAGGGCTCGATGGAAACATCGCTCTTTCCGAGGCACACCTCGATGAGTTGAACAATCGCCTGGAGAACCGCCGAGCGGAATTGCGGAACGAGAAGCAATGCACCATCGGTGACATCCAGCACCTTGGGCGGGCCTGGGTCTTGCCGCATCCCGAACGAGATGCGCCGGGAATTGCGCCAATGGTTCGGGATGAGGAGATCGAGAGAGTTGCCGTAGAAGAAGTAAAACGGTACGAGATTGCCCGGGGTTGGGTAGTTGAAAGTGTAGAGGCGGAAAATCGTGGTTTTGACTTGATCTCACGGAAGCCGCACCCGCACGACGCGAAGACGTTTACCGATGTTCGGTTTATTGAAGTGAAGGGCCGTGCGGGTGTCGGTGAAGTCGCGCTGACAGCCAATGAATACAAGACTGCCGAGCGCCTGAAGCGGGATTACTGGTTATATGTGGTTTTCAATTGCGGGTCGAAGGCTGAACTTCACATCGTGCAAGAGCCGGCGCGGTTGGGTTGGGAACCCATCGTGCGAGTTGAGCATTACTACGTGGGCGCAAACGAAATCGTTGAGGCTGCTGAATGAGTGACCCGCGGTCTGTGTTGCAGGCAAAATTTGTTGAAACGAATCGCTTTGATAATTTCGGCACGGTGCTGACGCAAATGAGAGTATATGGCTTTCGCTGCCACGCCGATACGACCGTCGAGGTTAAGAGTCCAATCACGGCTTTTTGCGGGATAAACGGTACAGGAAAATCAACCCTCCTTCAGCTTGCAGCTGTCGCGTACAGAAATAACCCGAAATTCGCCCTTTCTTACTACATCAAGGATTTCCTAGTCGTTGGCACATTGGACCCCTCCCCATTCAAGATGGACGCGAGAGTCGAATACAAGTTCTGGCAGAAGGATCACAGCCTGAAACAACTGACTATTTCTCGTAACGCGGCAAAGTCCAACTGGTCTGGATACCGAAGGCGCCTTGAGCGACCTACGCAATTCGCGGGTGTGGGCCTGTACCTTCCGCGAATCGAAATGCGTGATTTTATTGTCCGGTATGCGTCGAAGCTGAAGGTTGACAGTTCCGAAGGCGTTGCTGAACACATCAAGAAGTGGACCTGCAGAATCATGGACCAGTCGTATGACGATATGCAGCGGCATACAGTTTCTTATTCCGACCGGTCAAAAGCCGTCGTTTCGGTAAAGCGCGGGGGCAATATGTATTCAGAAGCGCATATGGGGTGCGGCGAAGGGCGTATTCAATATCTCGTTACCAGCCTCGAAGCATTGCCGCAACAAAGCTGTGTCCTGATTGAGGAGCCAGAAACATCACTGCACCCTCACGCGCAACGCGAGTTTGGTAATTTCTTGGTTGACGTCGCGACTCGCCGCGGTCACCAGATTTTTCTAACAACACACAGCGACCCACTGCTCGCTGCCCTGCCGTCTTTATCGACTGTGTATATCCACAATTCATCGAGCGGTATAAAGGTCGTTTATGGCCTTACTTCAATCGAAGCGAAGAGCCTGATGTCAAAGGGGTACGACAAAGCACTCAATGTGCTAGTCGAAGACGATGTCGCGCGGGCGATCTTGACTGAACTGATACGACGGATAAACCCGACAGCATTATCGACGACCGGAATCTATGCCGCTGAGCGCGGGGCAGAAGACCTGAAAACGACCATTCGGACCGTTGCAGAAGCCGGCTTGCCAGTCGCGGTAGTTTTGGATGGAGACAAACAACCAACGCCGAAGGAAAATATATTCGCTCTTCCCGGAACGCTGCCACCCGAAAAGGAGCTGTTTGCCAGTGCTGCAGTCCGTGCCTTTGTCCAGGTGCAGTACGGGACGGATTTAGGCGATTTTTCTGCTGGTCTACATGGCGTGGACCACCATCAATGGTGCACCAGACTCGCGCACCATCTCGCTGTCGCCGAAGAGGCTTTAGTCTGGGAGTTGGCCCGAGTTTACGCTAAATCAGTACCTGAGACGTTAGCTGCCGCGCTCGTTGGTCAGCTGCAGGAAGCGAGCCGGAAAAAGTGATTGCCCAACCCAAACGACTCATTGAGGTTGACCTCCCGATCAAGCGCATCTCGGAGCACGCTCGGCGCGAGAAGAGCATTCGCCATGGGCATATCTCGACACTGCACATTTGGTGGGCCAGGCGTCCACTCGCTGCTTGTCGTGCTGTCATCTGCGCCTCACTCTGGCCTGATCCGGCAGATCCATTGTGCCCCGAGAGTTTCCGACAGACAGCTCGTCAACTGATGGCCAAATGGGCAAAGAATCACCTCAAACTGCTCACGCACGAGAGCTATGAACGGTTTCTCACTTTTCAAAACGATCCTGGCAAGCTGAACGACAATAGGCAATTGCAAAAGGCACTTTTGGATTTCATCGCCGATTTTTCCAATTGGGACAATTCCGCGGTTCCCGAATATCTCGACACCAGCCGTGCCCTCACCCAGTCTGCGCACGAGGGATTGGGCGGCGCACCTGGCACTCGCCCGCTCCTGGCGGACCCATTTGCCGGCGGCGGATCTATTCCGCTCGAAGCACTGCGCGTGGGGGCAGACGCTTTTGCTAGCGACCTCAACCCTCTCCCAGTTCTGCTCAACAAGGTCGCTCTTGAATATGCTCCTAAGTACGGCCAACGCCTTGTTGACCAGGTGCGAGAATCTGCCGCTACCCTACGAGCAGATTTGGAACGAGTATTGCGCGACAACTACTTCACGGAAGACAGCAGCGAGAACCGACTTGTGTTCTTCTGGGCAAGAACCGTCACATGTGAAGGTCCGGCGTGTGGTTACCGGTTTCCGCTTTTGCGTTCGTTATGGCTTCGCCAAAAAGCGACACGGGGAGTAGCTCTATCCTTTGTGAAGAACCCACAGAAAAAAGAGGTGGATGTCGAAGTCATTTCTCCTACTTCGGCAAATTCTGTCGGTGGCGGGACATCAAAGCAGGGAGCAGCCACCTGCCCTGTTTGCGGTTACACGACGCCCGTCGAGCACATCCGACAGCAGCTTTCCGAGAGGCATGGCGGCGCAGCTGAAGCTAAGCTTCTGGCTGTCGGATTAGCGAAAGCGGGCGAAGTTGGAAAGTATTACCGCCGACCTACCCATGATGAACTTCGGCAGTTTGAAAGTGCGAGAGACCTCTACAACAGGGAAAAAGATCTAACGTTCAACGGCAATTCACTGATCCCAACCGAAGAGCTCAATCACCTCCGAGGTTTCTTCAATGTGGTGCTCTATGGAATGCGTGCGTGGGGAGACCTGTTCAGTCCACGGCAAGCTTTGCTCATGACCACATTGACAAAGCTGATTCGTGAAGCGCACGAAGCACTCAGAAAGACGGACTCAGAATTTGCAGAGGCGGTTGCTACGTGTCTCGCCCTAGTAGTTGGGAAGGTCGCTCAATACAACTCGTCCTGCTGTCGTTGGAAGCCCACGGGCGAAACATTGGTAGACATGTTTGGACGTCAGGCAATCCCTATGGTTTGGGATTTCGCCGAAGCGTATCCATTTGGCCGAAGCACGGGTGACCTCGCTCAGTATGTAGATTCGTTCTGCGTGGTGCTTGAAAATTTGGTGAGCCTTCAAGGGTCATCTGGAACAGTTGAACAATCCTCCGCAACAAAGCATCCGTTGCCGGACGATTCTGTTGATGCTCTCGTAACAGATCCACCCTATTACGATGCGATCCCTTATGCCGACTTATCAGATTATTTCTACGTTTGGTTGCGCCGTATGCTTCTCGAGGTTCACCCACAACTTTTCGGTGAGCCGCTGTCGCCCAAAGCTGACGAGTGCGTGACCCTTGCACACCGGGCCGCAATGTATCGTCACAAGGACCGCAGCTTTTTCGAGCGAATGATGACAGTGGCGATGTCTGAGGGACGTCGCTATACAAAGCCATCCGGCATCGGTGTTGTTGTTTTTGCTAACAAGTCTACGGCCGGTTGGGAGGCGATGCTCGGCGCATTAGTCGAAGCAGGCTGGGTTGTCTCTGCTTCTTGGCCGATTGATACTGAGATGTCGAGTCGGCTGCGCGCTCAAGATTCAGCCGTACTTGCTTCATCCGTCCATCTCGTTTGTCGCCCCCGAGAGAATTACGAGAATACCTCACGAACGGAGAACATTGGGGACTGGCGTGACGTATTGCAGGAGTTGCCTCGACGAATCCACGAATGGATGCCACGACTATCCGAAGAAGGGGTTGTTGGGGCGGACGCGATCTTCGCTTGCCTCGGTCCGGCCCTAGAAATCTTCTCCCGCTACTCGCGTGTGGATAAAGCCAGTGGGGAGACTGTCACGCTTAAGGAATACTTGGAGTATGTCTGGGCCGGCGTTGCCAAGGAAGCTCTCACTGTAGTTTTCAAAGGCGCTGACGCGAGTGGCTTCGAAGAGGATGCGCGGCTAACTGCAATGTGGCTTTGGACACTGTCCGCTGGACAGAATGGCAAGGGGGGCGCTGCTGGGGAGGAAGCACAGGAAGAAGAGGAATCAGAAACGGGTGGCAACATGCCGAAAGGGTACGTGCTGGAATTCGATGCAGCCAGAAAGATCGCCCAAGGGCTCGGTGCGCGCCTCGAATCACTAACGTCTTTGGTGGAAATCAAAGGCGAGACCGCCCGCTTGCTGCCGGTTGCAGAGCGCACGCGAAAACTCTTCGGAAATGAGGAAGGCGACAGCATGGCACCGTCGCGAAAAAAGAAAGCACCTCAAATGCAACTCGGATTCGTAGCGGAGTTGGAGCAAGCAGAAGTGGCTGGCACATGGGGTGCGAAGGGAGCTCCAAGCCTGGGCACGACGGCCTTGGACCGAGTACATCAGTCCATGATTCTGTTCGCTGCAGGTCGCGGTGAAGCATTGCGCCGCTTCCTGGTAGATGAAGGTGTGGGACGTGATGAGCGGTTCTGGCGGCTGGCGCAGGTGCTTTCGTACCTCTATCCGTCGAGCAGTCAAGAAAAGCGGTGGATAGACGGGTTGCTCGCCCGAAAGAAAGGTTTGGGCTTCTAGTGACAGCAGGATTGTCCGCGGAATGGTTTGGCAAGTTCGTTGAGACCGTGCAGATGCACGAATCGTCGGTGCCTCTGCGGGAAGCAGCAATGCGGGGACAGCTGGGACGCTGGACCGAAGCACTTACGTCGGTCGTATGCGCAACATGTGGTGCTCTCGGCTGGGAGGCATCCGCCAAAGGACACATTTCAAAGTTGTTGCCGGTGCCCCGTTCCGAATACCTAGTGCTCGATGTGGTTGCATTCGAAGCTTCTGGCGACCGTCGCTGGCGGTTCCCGGTGGCGGCATTTGAGCTAGAGAATAGCAAGGCTGACGACCGGGTTGCGTATTCACTTTGGAAAGTCTTGTGCATTCGAGCACAATTGAGGGTCGTGTTTTGTTATCGGCGCGACGCAGACGAAGGAAATGCGCTGGTGCGGCACCTGTCAGAGCAGGTTGCGCACGCGATGGAACTACAGGATCGCGCCGCACTTACTGGTGACACATTGCTGGTTGTCGGTTCTCGAAGCGAAGCAGCGACCTTTCCATATGGCTTTTTTAAGAACTGGCTTTTTGACACGAACGTCGGAAAGTTCGCTCGGCTATGACTGGAGCGTAAGCAAATGGCACTTAAACCCTGGTACAAAGTTATAACTCCACGCGAGGACCTGCGAGACAATCGCCCACTCGACGCCTCCGAGTTTGCTGTCCACCTAGACCATGTCCGCGACAATCGTGCTCCAGCCGATTATCAGGAGCCCCAACGATTTTTCGACCGGACTTTCCTGACGAAAAACCTGACTGATTTGGTCGTCGGCGTGGTTCGCCGCCTTTCGGGTGTGAGGGTCGAAACGTCTGCCATTTACAACCTCACCACGCAGTTCGGTGGCGGCAAGACGCACGCATTAACACTTCTTTATCACCTTGCGAGAGGCGGAACAGAGGCGACGAAGTGGAAGGGTGTTCCGTCCATACTTGAAGCCGCAGGTGTAAACGATGTCCCTACCTCGTCAGTCGCTGTCTTCGTGGGAACAGAATTCGATTCGATTACTGGTCGCGGCGGCAATGACGGAACTCCAGTCCGTTACACTCCCTGGGGTGAAATCGCGTTCCAGTTGGGCGGCAAGGAAGCGTTCGCAACAGTGGCGAAGCACGACCAGGAACGCATCGCACCTTCGACTGAAGTGATTCGCAAGTTCTTGCCGAAAGACAAAGCCTCGCTCATTTTGTTGGATGAGCTGTTGAATTACATGGGCCGGAACCGGAAATCTGGCCTGACAAATCAGCTCTATTCATTCGTACAAAACTTATCGGAAGAAGCTCGAGCCCAGGAGAGGTTGGTTCTTGCGGTATCACTCCCGTCGTTGCTGGACGAGATGACTCCAGAGGACGAAGCGGATTTTGACCGCTTCCAGAAGCTGCTCGACCGTCTCGGTAAGGCGATGATTATGTCCGTCGAAACTGAGACTTCGGAGATTATCCGGCGTCGCCTGTTCGAATGGGGTGGTCTCCCGGACGAAGGGAAAAAGACCGCTTCCGAATACGGAGAGTTCATCCTCAACAATCGTACTCAAGTGCCAAACTGGTTCCCGGTTGATTCGGCTCGTGAGGCGTTTGCTGCTAGCTATCCGTTACACCCGACGCTGCTCTCGGTGTTTGAACGAAAGTGGCAGGCGCTTCCGCGCTTCCAGCAGACGCGGGGAATTTTGCGCCTTCTCGCACTTTGGGTCGCCCATGCTTACCAGGCAGGATTCAAGGGGGCACACAAAGATCCGCTGATCGGTATGGGCACAGCGCCTCTCGACGACCCAATCTTCCGCTCAGCCATCTTCGAGCAGCTTGGTGGCGCAAAGCTTGAAGGAGCAGTAACTACGGACATCTGTGGCAAGAAAGATTCGCACACGATTCGATTGGATAAGGAAGCCGTCGAGACGATCAAAAAGGCGCGACTACACCAGAAGGTCGCGACCGCGATCTTCTTCGAGTCAAATGGCGGTCAATCGAAAACGGAAGCCACGCTCCCGGAGATCCGCTTGGCTGTTGCCGAACCCGACATTGACATTGGAAATATCGAAACGGTTGTGGAAACACTTTCGACCACTTGCTACTACCTGTCAGCCGATAAGAACCGTTATCGCTTTAGTCTTACGCCGAATCTCAACAAGATTCTGGCCGATCGTCGTGCAAGCGTTCAGCCCAAGAAAATTGAGGACAGGCTCAGGGCGGAAGTGCAGAAGGTGTTCCAAGCCGGGACAGGTGCGGAGCGTGTTTATTTCCCTGAAAAGAGCGGCCAGATCGCCGACCGCCCTGTCCTTTCGCTAGTCGTCGTGTCGCCAAGCCAGCCAATTACCGAGAAGACAACCAGAGACTTCGTTGAGACTGCCACCATAGAACACGGCAGTTCAGCGCGGACATTCAAGAGCGGCTTGGTTTGGACTGTGCCGGATGCACCCGACACCCTTCGTGACGAGGCTCGGAAAGTTCTAGCGTGGGAGGACATCGATGACGAAAAAGGTGAGCTTCGCTTGGATGACGCGCAGTTGCGGCAGCTTGAGGAGAATGTGAAGAAGGCGCGCCGCGATGTGAAGGAAGCCGTCTGGCGCACGTACAAGAATCTGATGTTGCTCGGGAAAGACAGCAGTTGGAAGACCATCGATCTCGGATTGGTCCATTCGAGCGCAGCTCCCTCATTAACCGACTTGATTGTTGAACGGTTGCGGCAGGAGGGCGACCTCGAAGCCGCGATCAGCCCCAACTTCCTCGTTCGGAATTGGCCTCCTGCATTTAAGGAGTGGAGCACTAAATCGGCTCGTGACGCGTTCTTCGCATCTCCGCAGTTTCCGAGGTTGCTCAACCCGGACAGTCTCAAGGATACGATCGCTCGTGGTATAGAAAACGGAATGCTCGGCTACATCGGCAAGAAGCCGGACGGCAGCTATGCACCATTTCACTGGAAGTCGTCGCTGTCCTTACTTGACATCGAACTTTCTGATGAGGCGTACATTATCCAGAAGGAAACTGCCGAAGCTTATGTCACTGCACGAGCGACGTCGGCGTCAACGCTTCAGCCGCAGTCCCCGATCACTGGCACTCCCGCAGGCTTACCGACTGCATCGTCAACTCCTCCATTCTCTCTCCAACCTCCGGCTGTACCCGCTCCAGCCATCACTGAATTTACACGCGTGACTTGGCAGGGCGATGTGCCACCACAAAAGTGGATGAACTTTTATACGAAGGTGCTGTCGAAGTTTGCTACCCAGGCCGGGCTCAGGATTGGACTTCGCGTGGAAATCGCACCACAGGATGGTGTCTCGAAACAGAAATTGGATGAACTCAAGATAGCGTTGCGCGAATTGGCATTGTCTGATGATATTTCTACAGAGGGCTAAGGAAGATAAATAGGCGTGAAAGCGAGTGCCGCACCGTGAAGATCAGGATGTAGACTGCTGATGTGAGCAAAAAATACCGAGACAAGATGTGCGTTTACTGCGCAGAGGCCCATTCGATCACTGCTGATCACATAATTGCTCGGGAATTTTTCCTTTCAAGTCGCCGCGGCGGCCTCCCAAAGGTTCCCGCTTGTGAGCGATGCAACAGACAAAAGTCTGCACTCGAACATTACCTGACTGCGGTCCTTCCATTTGGGGAAGACACCCTGATGCAACCGCAAATCTTGAAACAATGGTACCAAGACCGCTACTCAAGAATCACAGACTTCACGAGAAGCTAGTTCTTGGATTAAGACAAAGCACAGCAAAACATCCAGATGCGGATTCTCTGGAGCATACTCCACTCGCAATTCCAATCGAAAGCGAGCAGTTGCGCCGGCTCTTCGCTTTTATCACCAAAGGCCGAACGTGGGAAAAAGCTGGTGCAACAAGACGGCAGCCGTGAACCCGAATTTTCAGTTCACAGCCAAGCTCTTTCAGGGATTTACGCACATGCCGCGCGGCGCAAAATCACCTTCACCATTCCAACTCACCGTAAGTCCCAAAGATGAAGGCCTGACCCGCGAAGGACTGGATTCAATTGCCAGTGAAGGACGGCTTGGCGCCGTGCTCGTTCAATTCCCAGTCTCGTTTAAGAATGCTGACGATACTCGCGATTACCTGTTTTCGCTTGTGCGCAAATTTAATCAATATCCCCTCGTCCTGGAGATCCGGCACGAGAGTGGGAATGATCCAGAAATACTAGGCGGGCTTGCCGAAGAAGGAGTGGGCTTCTGCAATATCGACCAACCACGATTGGGAAAATCACTGCGCGGGGCCGCGCACGTGACAGCGCCAGTCGGTTATGTGCGCCTGCATGGACGCAACTACCAAAGAGTGGTTTCAAGCCGACAACCGCAATGACCGTTACAACTATCTGTACAAGCCGAAAGAACTCGAGGGCTGGAAAGAAAGGATCACCCAGATCAGCCAGCAAACCGAGAAAAGTTTCGTTGTCGCGAACAATCACTTCAAAGGCCAAGCGGCCGTAAATGCGCTGGAGTTAAAAAACATGCTTTCAGGTGAAAGAGTGAAAGCGCCCAAGCCACTTGTTGAGCACTACTCTAAGCAACTGATGGACATCGCGGAGCCCGTGTAGGAATGCTTTCCCGAAGATAAACCTCATCATTCCGTTAATCTCCAAAGATCCTATTTCTCACCCGATCTTGGCAGTAAGCGTCTGAACGAAGCATGACGCAACCGTCCGTGCGGAGTGCGCTCGACAAACTCAATTTCTGTCGGCTGCTCTGGTTTGAGCCACACCGCTTGTGCCATGACTTCTTCGGTTACAGCGTGTTGGTGTTGGTTCTTTTTCTCCGGCAGGTTTACAAAGGGGACGCGTTTGGTTTTCAGGTCCTGCACGGCTTTGAATATTTCAGGCCGATTGAACTGGTTGAGACCCGCAATCAGGCGTTTGACGTGATACAGCTTTCCGTCATCGCGGTATTCGCCAATCAGGAGTTCGCCAATTCCCTTACTGCCGGGGATGTACCCGCCTATGAAGAATTTGTCCTCCTGATTGAATCTCTGTTTCAGCCACAGATCTGATTCATCCCCTGGGTAATAGTGACTTCCCAATCGCTTTGCCACAAGCCCTTCAATTTTTGTCTGTTTGACTACGGTGGTCGCGGTCGCCAGGTTCACGTCTGGCCCAAATTCAAAAATCGACTGCATGGGTGTGACGAATTCAGTGGCGATCTCCGCCAAATATTTTTTGCGTTCCTCGATGGGTTTGTCGAGCAGGTCCCGACCTTTGGAGTGCAGGCAATCGAATACAACGTAATAAATAGGCAGTTTTGTGGAACGGCGATTTTGAAGTGCGTTGAAATTGGGTCTGCCCGTCGGCTCAACAGCAACGATCTCACCATCGAGCACCACGTCTTTCAGGAACAGTGCAGCAACAGCATCGTAGATGGCCGGGAACTCTTTGTTGTAAGGCTTGGCATCGATCGAATAAATGTTAGCTCGGCCGGCCGATTTAACTGCCATCACACGATAACCGTCCAGCTTGGGTTCGAGCAGCCATTTTGCTCTGTCATCCGGCAGCTTGGGAACCATCGTCGGCTTCATCGGAGCGATGAAGCGGGCAACGTTCCTAAGCGGCTTTTGGCGAATACCTTTTTGCACTACCCGGCCTTTTTTGGGGGTTGCCCTTTACGAGATTAGGATGGAATTCAGGAATGGTCAGTTGCAAGAGGGCCTTGGATACGGCATTCACGGGTTCTCATTGCTAAAACGACTGCGCCGCTGCCGGTCATCGAGGATTGCCTGCCATCCCTGAAGACGAGTATTATCCTGCCAGCGCTTCCAGAATACTCATGGCAGATCAGAGGTCCTGCACTTCCGAACAACGATCCCTCACCCATTTCTTTTCTTCACGGAGTGTTTCCCTCCAGGATCCAGCCGCCCGCCCACACCACTGCGCCGATCACGATAAATCCCACCGCTAACACTGCACACTCCCGCGCCGCGAGTACAACAAGCTCACCCAGCCGGAGGAACAAGAGCAGTATCAAGACTGCGGGGACGCTCAACCCAATCAAGACGAGCAGTCGTCCGGCAACTTTCATCCGCCGATATACTTCAGGTTTCATTTGTGTCCTTTCAATTCGCGGCGCGCATCACCACCCGAGCACAGATTCAATCTAACGGCGTGCCTCAAACAACTCCGCTAAGTTGAGCCATATAGATAGAGTCCCCGAGCACGACTTTATCTTTGCTCCCCGATGTTTTAGTGCCTGCCGGATTAAGAAAAATCATTTAAAAAACAAAAAGCGCGGCCTCTGGTTGCAAGCCGCGCTTGGCGAGTTTCAGTCTCATTACTTGCTTACAAGAAAAACATCGTATGCAGTCTTGCCCACATCTTCTGGCCCGTGCAGTCCTTGATTTACGCGAGCTCTATAGCGGAACAGGTTGCCGTACTGGTCTTTGCGTTCAGAGAGTTGATAGTCCAGGCTGATCGAATAGATACCCAGCTCAGGCAGCGTATGCAATTCGCCAGGTTGTGAGATGCCATCGTGATTGGCATCGACCCATAAGCGCAACGAGGAAAAGATCTTGTCCCGGACGTCAATCACGCCGTCTCCGTTGCCGCCATTCATCGGATCATCATAGACCGCCAGCGCGGCAAATCCGTTGGGATGGGCCGATACGGGTTGCGATGTGAAATTGCCAAACAACTCGGCGCCGTTTGTGATCGTACTGCTTCCATTGCGATCCAACGCCAAGAAGGCATTGTTCGCGTTCGCTGTCCATGCCATGTGGATGGGGATGCCATCATTGGCAATGTCGAACGTCACACCGTGCTCCACATCGGTAAGAGCAAAACCATCACCTGTCACGTCAATAATAATCGGGCTGCAGTCAGGGGCATTTCCGCCACCCCCACCGCCAGTGGTTCCAAAGTCAGCAGTTGGCCCGCCACTGACAGTAGAACCATTCAGGCAGGGGTCAATAGGCCCACCGCCGGTAGTCGTCGTTGATGTGGTTGATTTGGATGGACAGTTATGTACCGCAGCTTGGCTGTCATTCCAGAGTGAAGCGTTCGCAAAAGATATCACCGCTCCAACGCCGTTCGCGGTTCCATTGATACTCACGGTCACAGTGCAGTTAGAGAAAGTACAATCCATGAAACTGACGGCATTGGTGCCTTGGCATTGCGTTGTGGGCGTATTGCCCTCCTGTCCTGACTTATTTGCGATACCAGGGACATGGGAATGGGGCAATATTCCTGTCAATGTTCCAAACTCCGCCGGGGTTCCATTGGCATTGGCACTGCAAGAGCTATTGCAGGGCCCCGGACCAGTTGAACCGACTGGCGCTGAATACACACAAGTGCCATCCACCGTGGAAGTGAAAGTATGTTGACCACTCGCGTGCTGCGCTATATCGCCATTGCCGTGGTTATAGAACGTTTCAACATTGAAACTGGAGCAGGAAGTCTGGAACATTGCATTGACCGGAGACATCTTGGGATGGAACCCGGCCAACACAAGATAGGGATTCGATGTCTCTCTAAACTCCTGATGCCAGCGCGAGGCCGGCTCAGCACCGATCCCGCATTTTGTTGTTTCCGGATTGCAGCACACATCGCCGTGGCCTTTCGCGTTGCACGCTTGCTGGCGATTGCCATTCAGCCACTTGCGTATGAATGGCACATCCCGCAAATCGGTCTTGCTGAATGGCGCTGTGGACATATCTGTTTTTGCTAGCAGATCAAGCGTCATGTTGCCGCTTATCAGGTCTAGAAAGTGAACATTCTCGCCGTCCGCGTTCTTTCCGAATAGCGCTGCCGTGTTATAGGTGCGGGATTTTCCCTGGAATGTTACCGTGACGGTGTAAGTGGCGTACGTGTCATACGGGCCGTTCATTTCCTTCATCTTGAGAACCGTCGCGATGGGCCAGCCGTCTCCCGGTGCCTGATGGTACGGCTGCTTGTTCCACGAGACATCGGCATACAAGGTCCATTCGGTCCTTCCTTTTCCAATGGCGGAATTGTCCTTGTAGTTAAATGTTCCTGGCACAACCAGAAGCATTCCCGTGTCGCCGTCAGGCGGGAAACCGGATATTTCCGAAAGAATACGTCCCTCGATTTCGCTGACTGGTCCGCTCTTAAAGTCTGACAGTTGAAATTCAAGGCGTGAGCCAAGCGCCTTATCTGCGACGCGTTCATCGGCTTGAAATTTGTCCGGCAAGGCGTTCATCGTTTTCATGACGATTCGCACTTCATCGGCGTAGGAAAGCTTCGCGTAGGTGGTTCGAACTACGGCTTCTTCGTGTGACATCCGCTGCCCCTTGGCAAGTGGTGTCAATAGCAACAAAAGAATCAACTTCAATCGCATAGTAACCTTTCTTTTCTAAGTCGTTTTCCATTGGGCTCCAAGGGGTGTGTGAGTATAGGCTCAATGAGTAATTGATCAGACATATTCGCCGAGCCTTTCTGGTTTATAGAAACCGAGCCGCAAGTCATTCTCCGACTTGTGGCAACTCTGCTCCATGCCTTTTGACGACCATGATTTTGGGCCTGTGGGCCTACCACAAACACACAGCTCTGAGCAACGCTCGACAGGCTAGAGTACCCCTCCTCTAGGTGTCAAGAGTAAAACTAAAAGTGTATGGTTTTCGTAAATTCGAATGACATGGACAGCTCAGGAGAGCCGTTTTCCGTGATGGGGCAGGAACTTGTGATTACTCCGAATCAGCTAAGTATTTAGAACTGAATTTTTTTACTTTCAGAATTTTCATCGAGGCGGCCAAGACCTGACCCGGATCTCCATATTCCGTTTCAGCCAGTTGTTCGATGACCTGAATTGTGCGGGGCGACAGCTTATATGTTCTGCGCTTGATTTGTTCGGGGTCCGGCTGCGGAACCGGAATTGGTTTGGGCAGGCGAACCAGCAGCTCTGAACCTACCTGCACGGCGCGGCCTTGTGATCCGTAGATCGACGCAGCTTTGCGAATTTCAAGGATCACATCGAACGGCAGGTTGTAGGTTTTGGGCTCAGTTGGCTCTGCGTCGCCACGACGCCGCGGCTTGAGCTTAACGGCCCTCTTGTCCTTATCGACGCTTGGTGACATACCAATGATTCTACAGAAGCACGTGCCCCTGCTCTCCGCAGCCGCCGGCCTAGTTACCATCAATTGGCGGGACGGAAGGATGACACCTCAAGGTAGGGAAGTCAATGAGTGAAGAAAACTCGAAGAATTCTCAAAATCCGAATCGACGGAGATTGCGCAAGGACGGGGTGAGATAAGGGACTTATGCTTTTCGAGGAACGCGTTTCAACGTTCGGCACGAGCAGTCGGCTGGTGATTAGCTGGCAAACCTATGAAAACACAATCTGAGGAGGAAATAAAATGAAAAACTTGGCAGTTAGGATAATTGTGTTGTGGTTCTTGGTTGTTGCAGTGTCGGCACCTGTTGTGGCCGACACTTTCCCGGTCCCCCTTTGTTACCCGAGACCTTGCTCGGCAAAGTAAGTTGTCGCGTGTGGGTGGCTGGTTTAAGCTGGCCACTCACATCTCATGGGGAAAAATGACGCTGCATTCGGGCTTGTCGGGCCAATAGTGTCTGTTTGGCTCTTGGCTGTTCTTGTCAGACGGAGACATCACCGTGAGTTTCCGTTCTTCTTCGCCTACATAAGTGCTGTTGTTGTGGTGTCCGGAATCCGCTTGTGGGCAATCCATGATTACTCGATCTATTTCAAGGTGTTTTGGTTCAGCGAAGCGCTCTACGCGGTGATCGCGCTTTTAGCTCTGCATGAGGCATTTCATACCGTATTCAATGAATTTTATGAGATTTGGCCCTGGTTTTGGCTCGTTTTTCCCGCCGCGGTAGGTCTGTTTGCATGGCTGAAAATTAGCGATGGGCTCCACCATACGCCAGCCCAAGTGCCGCCGATCATTGCTCTCGTTCTTTCCGCCGGCTCGACTGTGAATTGGGTACAAATGGCGCTGTTTGCACTCATGTGCGCCCTTGTTTGGCTGGTGGGCGACTGGGAGTATTACCCGGTTGGGATTGTCACTGGTTTCGCGGTCTTGGCATTGGGTTCCTGGGCGGCTTATGCCTCAGTTTCTGGATTCGGAACAAAATTGAATGTCATTGGAAAATACGGCCCACCGCTGGCATATTTCATTGCTGTGCTGGTCTGGCTTAGGACATTCGTTCCGCCGCCCCGGCCGGACAGATGGGAAGCGTGGAGTAAGACCATAACACCTCAACAGATGGCGACCGAAATTAAAGAGTACCTCAGGATATTGAAGGGTAAGAGATCTCAGTAATGTTGCCACATGCCATCATTTACTTGCTATCAGCTGCATTTGCCTTAGTGATCCTAAGACGGTTTATTTATGGATTTTCCGAGCGCACGCTGAGAGATGTTATCGCCTTCACACGCCACTTGGTTTTAGAAGATCTTCAGAACCTGCTGCACCCAGAGGTTGAAGATCATCTCCGCACGACGATTTCACAACGACAATTTAACCGGACCCAATGGAAACGCATTAGACTCACACTGCAATATTTGCGCGACCTAGGGGAAAATGCCGCGGCCTTGTATGCCTGGGGCAAATATGAGCGGAAGCTGAGCCTCCGTTTTCCTGACCCAGAGCGCAAAAGGGCCAGCGTCGACCTGATCACCGCTTCTGTTCAATTGCGATTTTGCGCTTTTCGGATGAGAGTGACACTGCATTGTTGGCTCATAAGGATGGCCTTTCTTCCGTTTCTGGCCCCCCCGAGCTTCAGCAAACTTGAGCGGAATGGCAGTTTTGATGTCTTCCTTTTCTACGACCAAGTCAAAAGGGCGGCTGGTGAGCTCAGTATGGCATATGGCCAACGCTTCTATGATGAACTGCTCCAGCTTCTATGACTGGGTTGCCTAGCGGCGTAAAACTGACGTTCATTGCGCTTTCTCGGCTCAAGTAAAAGCGCCAGGTCGTACCCGCTCACTCGTCCAGCAGTTCCGTCACCTTTGCCTCAAACTGCCTCTCAAGTTCCTCCCACACAGCCCGCCTAATCTCTTGCTTGTCTGGAAGATTATGAAACCCTAAAAACTCTTGCATATCACAATACACAGAGCCCCTTTCGTCCTGGTAGAGCCCTGCTCCGATCTGGTGCAATTCGTCTTTTCTCATTGAACACTGCACTCGCCTTTGCTGGATACAGCATTGTCATTAAACCCCTATTCTTCAGAGCCTCGCCGATTCAAAGAGCGTTACCCAAAACTCCGAACGTGTTCATTCCGATAATTCGAATATGGTCAGTCCGGAGAACATATCCAATATCTCAGCCCACACAACCTCCCTTACTTCCGGCTTGTCTGGTATTCCGTGCTGGACCAGGAACTCCCGCGTGTGGACGTAAATGCGTCCTTCAGTATCAGCGTAAATCCCCGCAATGAGAGATCTGAGCTCCCGCATAGATCAGCCTATTTCCGGCGTGCCCCCTATAGCTTGGTGACAATTGATAGCCCGGCGTTTCACTCCTTGACACCTAGAAGTGGAAATATTATAAGAAGGGCAATCTCGCCACCTAGGGGAGGGGTATTTCTTGTTCAGGTTTTGGAAATATTCAATTCGTCGAAGGCAAGTCGAACCGGATAAACCCGCGATCGCCGAACTGGCCGCGCCTGAGCGCCGGATCCCCTCAATGAAACTGGCTGTATTTCAGGTATGTGAGCCTGGAAAGAGGGCGAACCTTCTCTGCCTGGAAATGCGGAGTTTGCAATCTGCTGCAGAACTTGAGCACTGGCTGCGGATGAACGTGGGCGTCAAGACAGACGTGACACTGCTCGGAAGATTCGATTCTGTGTATTTCAGCACCGACGAATTAGAGATGGAATCACTGGTCCTCGGCGGCATTAAGGGAACGCAGCTGCAGTTCACCACACGGAGTCATTACGCGCTCCATTATGAACGATAGGGAATTTAAATATTGAGACAGGCTGTATGTACACATCGCCTGTTCCAGCAAAGACATTCTGGAACATTTACGGCAGAACTTCCGAACTGCACCCGGGGCATCCGTTGAGAAGCAAGATCTATGAGCTGCGTAAGGAGAGGAAATGGACCCTGAAACATTTATCGGCACTATCGGGAGTTCCTTATAACACCATCTGGCGCATGGAGGGGGGATCCGGAACGGCGCTTACGAATGCTTACAAAGTTGCCTCGGCATTTCAGTTAACGGTTTACGAGTTGTGGCTTATTCCCCCGAGCGGGATTATTCCGGTTCCAAGCGAGGCGGATGTCTCCTCTGTCACTGAGCTTCGCTTAAAACGCGGCTGGCGTTTACGTGATTTGGCGGAGTTGTCGAGAATCCCGACGACCACTCTGTTCGCAATTGAGAAGGGGCAGATACCGAAGCTCGAGAATGCGGTCAAGATCGCTGCGGCGCTGGGCGTCTCGGTCTATCAGATATGGAAGCCTCTGACGTCATGAATACAAAAGGCTCGCCACGGCCCATGGGCGTTAGTGGCGAATCGACAGCGCCCCAATGGTCTGTCCGTCTGATGATTAGCTTGGGCAGCCAAACACCCCAATTTTCGTGGTTACGGGACCCGCTTTCCCTGAATCACGACTCCGAGCAACCTGCCTCGCGCGGTAGGTGCTGGGCCGCCGGCTTTAACACAATGCGAAGAGTGGCCGGCGGCTCTCTCGGAAAAACGACATGGCGCAAGCTGAGGCTAGGAGTGTGGGAATGGAAAAACCGGGGAAACACGCAAAAACTGACTACTATCAGAGTCTTCACGCGCTAAATCTAGCGTTTGATGAAGTTGTGCATCACACTGAGCGACTGCATGATATAGGTCTGTGTAGATCGAAAGCGACCAAGATTTTTCCCAGCCTAATTCGGGAACTCCAGAGTGAAATAAACGCCGAGTTTCTCGGTCCGCTCCACACCGCCGAAATGGCCGATTGGAGTCGGCATGGCAAAGTGCGACAGAGGTGGGAGAAGTATCTGAAAGGTACCGAGCCTCGGCAGAGAAGGAAGCACAAACCGAGGCGCAAAAAGCCGAGCTAACCTCCTTCCCGAGTTAGTGACTTGCGAGATTTCGAGATGGCTTTCAATGGCAAAAAAGAGACATATTTCCGAACAAAGCTGAGTTGAAACAAGCCATGTGGAACCAAGTGGTGCACGATTTCGGTGTAGTCGGCGTCACCCAATTGAAAGACGAATGACATTAGAGTTCGTCCAAGGCTCGCAAATTATAGAATTCTTAGCAATCGAGGGCCGAAGAGCGACTCGAACCTATGTTGAAATAATCGTCAGTCCCGCGTTGGTATTCCGTTTTCAGAATAATAGTGAGACTTATATCCGCCTATGAGAGGTTGTGGGCGACAATTCTGCTGTGCTGCATAGGCAGATAGCCTGCAGTAATCGGCCGGGCTTGACCAGGACGTAGTCCACACAAGAGTCCTGCAAGCATTCCTTCGCACAGCATATTTGCTTTATGGCGTGCTCCGAAACCTTTCTCCCTTGGTGGGACCGCGAAATCGATGAAGACTCAGGTAGACCGTTTCGGGCAGACGTTCGTGAAGCGGCACACCGAGTGTGGAAATTGGTTTGTCTGAGGGCCCAAGAGATATTAGGCGATCCATGTGATGCGGCAGAAGCACTCGAATCCTCAGTCAAGTCCATCTCTCGTTACCTGGACAAAAATAATGTGCCTCTCAACTCCGCCAATCCGGACGGTTTGTTAGCTCTTGCGTGTTATCGGGGTCTGCGCCGCTTGGCGCGACGGCGATCGCGGATCGACCTTGTTGGCGGAAGCAGCGAACTGGCGGACATCCTGCGAGTTCCAGACTGGCGCGATAAGATTGACCGGAGTCTGTTCCTCGAAGAGCTTGCCCGAGAGCTTGACGTTAAGAACCGCGGCATTTTACGCCTGAGGATTGCGGGCTATGATTGGAAGGAGGTCGCCCGAATGCTCGGCATCAGCGCCTCGGCAGCGCGACAGGGCTTTTGGCGGGACGTGCGAAAAGCACATTTACGGTTACTGCGGACCGGTAGTGCGACAACGTCCAATGAATGGTAATGATATGCCACCGTTGAGACAATATCGTGTTGCAGAACAGGAGCTCATGGAAGCCCTGTCATCTCTCACGCGGAAGGACGGGCGAGTCCATAGGCTTGGCGACTGTCCCAATGTGGCCAGCTTGCGTCGGTTTGTGGCGGGAAGGTGTACCCAGGCGCAGCGGGAAGAAGTGTTAGTGCACATAGACTCATGCGATAAGTGCATCACTCTCCTGCGGCAGATGCGGGAGCGAGTCACATTAATAAGGAGAACGTCTCTTGTCCTCGCCATCGCGGCCGTATTGGCCGTCGCGGTCTGGGTGACGCTAGAGCGCTCCTCACCCACCCCAAGCGCCATCGCGACCATCGATTTGCGCCTTGTCTCACCCACACGCGGCATCGACAACACGAATCCAGCGGATGCGGTCGCGGCTCAACATCAGGCGCGGCGGTTACGGATCATCTTGCCCATTGGCAGCGAAGGTAACTACGAGTGTCAGATCCTCCGCGCCCCACAGAGTGCGCCATTGCTGCGTGCCCCGGCAGAGGCGTCTTTGGAGAATCACGACGTGGTTCTCAATCTTTCTGTCGAATTGGGAAAGCTGATGCCTGGGCGCTATTCGCTGGCACTCCGTCGCGAGGGCTCCGAGTGGGTGTACTACCCCTTGATTTTGAGGTGACCAATAAATCGTTTAGCTGCCAAGCTAGTTATCTCCCGAACGAGACCGCTTGAGCGCCTTCCCCGACCAGCACAAAAGGCGCCCAATAGTAAGGAGATGGATCTCCGTAATGCTCCAGCATGTCGCGTTTGGCATGGGCGAGCGCTAATGCCTTATCTTCGTGCTGCGCGAGATATGTGTAAAACGCCTTCATTAGCGCGGTAGTCGAGTTGTCTTCGACATTCCATAAACTCGCCACTACCGCGCGCGCGCCGGCAACCAGGAACGCCTGTTCAAGGTTCACCACCCCGGCTTCTCCCTCTGCTGTACCGACGTTGGTGTCGCAGGCCGATAACGTGACCAGGTCTGCTTTGATCGGCAGATGCATAATCTCGCGCACCTGGAGTAATCCGTCATCAGACGTGTTCGGAGCGATTCCCAAAACAAGAGCGGCTCGATCCGGGTATTGCGGGTCGGCCGCAGCATGGGTGGCAAGATGAATCACGCGATAATCAGCCAACGCCTGGTTCTTGAAGGCGCTCTCCGTGGCCTTTTGTCCAAGTAGTAGCTCGGTATTCGGGCCGGCAATTTGGGCTATCGCCAGCACTTCGTCGCGACTACCGGGCAAGTCCTCTAAGCGCGAACTAGAAAGCTCAGCCAGTCCTCTAACGACTACGGCAGTCAACGAACCTCGCTCAACACTCTTGGGCAGCGCTCGTACCAGCTTGTATTCGACCGCTCCGACAGCGAGCAAGGGGCGGCGGCTCTCTGCAATCTGCGTCGTCCGCAGGCGCCACAGCACGGTCGCTGAAGGCGTGTAGGAGACGACCTTTGAGTCAACGACGAAGCTGTTGCCATGTGACAGCGCCTCGAACGGGAGCAAGTGCAGAATGCCATCAGCCGAGATGATCAGGCGAGACTGTTGAAATGAATTCACGACTGGTTCGACCAGGAGGGAATAGAGCTCGGCGGCGAATGGTTCGCCGGACCTCCTCGATTTCAACTCGGAAAGGTAAGACCCTGTCACGGTCTGGAGTTTGTTGCTGCCGGCTGGCAAGACACGAAGGTCCGCTGATTTCCGCGTGATCACTATGCAAAATGATTTCGGCTCGTCGAGGACATATTCGACCAGAACTTCGTCTTCCCCTAAAACTGTTTGAATGGTTTTCAGAGCCGCGGGTTTCAGGAGCATCTCTTGGCGTTGCAGTCCTGACTCGTTCAACTCGAAAGCAAGATTGCGCTCATCTGCGAGCAACTGCTCCAAAACGGCCGATCTTTCTCTCGCGTCATCGGTTCTCAGCAATGCGAGTTGTGTAGCCGCGATCTTGGCTTCTAGCGAGACAACCTGGGGCGAATTGTTATTGACGTTTTCTCGTGCGTATAGATGACTCGCAACCGTCCGACCCCGAACTCGCTCCAGAACCTGAAATGCCCGCCCGACATCTCCCATCTGGAAGGCCAAGCGGAAATGTTCAAGGTATGTGCTGCTCATTGAGCCTGCACGTGCTGTGCTCTCCTCAAAGCTGTGCTGATTGATCAGAATTCCGTCCAGCACGTCTTCAGCCTGTTCGAATAGCCTGTCCGCCCGTCGCAACTTGTTTTTGGCGACTGCTAGTTCGGCCATCGCCGTAAGGTCGCGGGGCACATAATACCGATCTCCGAGACGACGGCTTGCTTTGAGTCCGGCTGTTAGGGCGTCGCCCGCGTTTTCTATATCACCAAGCTGTCGGTCCAGGTTGGCGAGATCGAACATCGCATAGGACAGTGTGCGATAGAGTCTCATCTCGTCGGCAATGCGTCCGGCCTGGATAAAATGAGATTTCGCGGCATCTAAGTTGTCTTCCGCCAATGCGACTTCGCCCATCTGAACCAATAAGTCGGCCTCATTGACCCGATTCTCTTGTGAGCGAGCTGCGGTTAATGCTCTTTCCAACAACTCCTTGGCTTGTGCGGTCTGATGCAGACCGGTCAGGGCCGCGGCCTCGCCGCCGTAGGCCATGAACGGGAATCCAGCATCCGGAGTGCTTTCCGTCGTGGCAATGGCGCGTTTGAACATCGTGAGCGCTTCTGAGAATCGTCTTTCTTCGTTGAAACCATTTCCGAGCATCGATAGGAGGCGGACTTGCGAAGCGGTATCGCCGGTGCGGTAGGCAGAGAGAATCGCCTTTCCTAGTTGGCTCACCGCCGACGCAGTATTTCCTTCGAGGAAAGCGATAACGCCAAGTTCGCCAGTTGCGCGGGCCGCCCACTGGCTTTCTCCCAAGGTGTTTGCAATTTGCAGAGCTTCGGTCCAATCACGCTTAGTGGAGTTGGAGTCGCTGTTTATCTCTAGATACCCTTTGAGCGCCAGGCACCACAGGCGTGACTTTGGGTTCATTGTCGTCACTTCCAACTCGTTGCTGAACAGTGACAACGTCCGATCGAGCGGGACATTCACCGCTTGCGCCCGTATGCGTCCGATGCGAGCATAGATTTCGTTCTCGGTGTCGCCGCTTGCGTGAAAACGTCCCTCCGCTTGCTGATAGAGAGGTCCCGCCGCATACCAATTCCCCAACCACGACAAACGGTTTGCCTCCGCAAGCAGCGCGATTGGATCACCGTGTCGAATCTCAAGGTGAGCGTTGGTCATCCGAGACTTAACGCTCCAGGACAAAGCTAAAGAGATGACCACTAGAAAAAGAACGGCGAGAGAGCAGATGGAACGTTTCGAAAACGATTTCATGGAACCGACTCATCGCGCATCGCGAACTGGAATTGCATGATTGTTTCTTGGTGACACTTAGTCGACGGCTGGCTCCGACCGCAAGCCGTTGCACGTGATCATGCGGCCATCACAGCCATTTGCCGATTTATATTTTTCTTATTTTGTGTTTTTGGAAAACTACTCCTGGGATTGTCTGTGCTAATTCGACATTAGTGCGCTCTCATGTATTTTCCTGTCTATCAACAAGCGTGATGCCGCGTGGAAGAGTTCTAGAAGCAGAACGGATGAAAATTAGTTGTGCGTCTGAATGACGGATGACAGATGATCTCCAGCGTACGAATTGGCGCTTGTATAGGCCGCAGTATTTCGTATCACACCCCTTACGAAGTATCTCTAGGCTTTCCGCCGATCGTCTCACACACCTAAATCGTTCAGGCCACGCGTGGTTAGTTGTCCCAGATAGCGGCGGTCACTGCTGAGGTGCTATGACGAGTTTGCATTTTGAATTGATCGGCACAATATCAGACTCGGTCAGGACTGTTGAGACCGAAGATGGAGCCGTGCTTCTTGATATCCGGCAACGACTGTGCCTAAGTTTGAACCCTGAGGCTGCGCGGATATGGGACCTTCTGAAGGTCAATTATTCGCTGGAGCAAATCACGGCTTGTCTAACGACTGAACTCAGTTTACCGGTACAGCAGGTGCATGAAGAAATCGTGGAGTTTGTCAACGAGGTCACGAGGTTAGGGCTATTGGACAACGGTGAGCGGGACAGCAGAACGAGCTGTCGCCAATGGATCATCAGATTAATTCATCGCCGTGCTAGAGCGGTAGGGCGCCAGTCTAACAGGCACGGCATTGGGCCGCTGTGGTTGTTTGGCAAGGCAGTCACGATGCTGCAAGTATTTGACCTGCTGCGCCTCCGCAGGAACATTGTGGAACTGTATGAGTTCGTACAGAACTGGCCGGTATCGCATGGGCCTGCGGTTCCCGACGCGATTGATCGCGTGTGCAAGGCCGTCAGTTACGCGTGCGTGTTTTATCCGAAGTGGGTTCGCTGCTTGCAGCGTTCGGCGACTACAACATGCCTTTTGCGAAGCCTGGGCGTGAATGCGGCGATGGTTATTGGTGCGCAGAAAGTGCCGTTCGACCAGCACGCCTGGACTGAAGTGGATGGACGAGTCATTGACGAGCAGGCAGATATTCCGAGCACCTTTCTAGTTCTAGACCGCCTATGAGGAGGGGACCAACGATGAGCGTTCAAGCCGGGGAATGGAATTTTGATGGAGAACCAGTTGGGCGGGAGCGGCTCAGTCGCATCAGTCAGACCATTATGGAGTATGGGCCGGACGGCGAGAGTATGCATGTCCTCGGAAATATGGGAATACTCTATCGAGCGTTCCACACAACGCCACATTCGCGCCTCGAAACACAACCACACGTCTGTGACGATGGAGTCATCATCACCTGGGATGGCCGACTCGACAACCGAGCTGAACTCATTGCACAGCTCCGCGGTTCGGTAGACGCGGACTCGACCGATGTTGCTATCGTGGCAGCAGGGTTTCGCAAAGCCGGGGTACGTTCCTTTTCGCAGCTGATAGGAGATTGGGCGCTCTCAATTTGGAACCCGCGAGAACTGGAATTGATCCTTGCGAGGGATTATATCGGAGTCAGACACCTTTTCTATCACCTAACGCACAAGAGGATTACCTGGTGCAGCCTGATGTCCCCCTTGGTATTGTCTGGAGAGTGCTTCACGCTCTGCAACGAGTACATTGCTGGTTATCTCTCTTTTTACCCTGACGCCGACCTCACGCCGTACAGCGAGATTCGCTCCGTTCCTCCAGGAAAGTTCATCCGCGTTCACGACGGCAACACAACGGTGCGCAATCATTGGAAGTTCAGTCCCGGCCTTAAAACCCGGTGTAAGACAGATGCTGAGTACGAAGAACAGTACCGTTGTCTCTTTGGTCAGGCTGTTCGCCGCCGTCTCTGCTCAGACTCTGTGATTCTTGCCGAGCTGAGCGGAGGCCTCGATTCGTCCGCTATCGTGTGTATGGCCGATGAGCTTTCGAAGCAGCAACCCGTTAATGCGCCTCGCATTGACACCTTTTCTTATTTCGATTGCGATGAGCCATACGAGGACGATCATCGCTATTTCATAAAGGTTGAGGAGCAGCGAGGCCGAGCCGGCCACCATGCCGCCATTCGAGGAACCGGGGACACGTTTCCCATCTCCTGTTCACGCTTTGTGCCCACCCCAGGGTTCGGCGAACGGCTGGAAATACAGTCAGCACGAAAAGACATAATCGATCGGCATAAATACCGCGTCGTCCTTTCAGGACAGGGTGGAGACGAGGTTAACGGGCAAGCTCTCGATGTGAGAGTGCAGATCGCCGATCGTCTTGCGCGGTTGCATTTTTCTGAGGGTGGCTCTCAACTATTGAAATGGTGCTTAGATAGAAGATATCCGCTCATACACCTTTTGGGAGAGAGCCTCAGTCTGTTGCTGCCTCGCCAAATGCGCGTCGGAACGAACGTGGCGGATGTGTGGCCCTGGACCAACCGTGACTTTGCCCGACAATACAGCTTAGCAAGTCGCGCGCTTACGGCTGCCGAGGGAAAATGGTTTTGGACACCAAGCGTCAGAGACGCCTATCAGACAATCATCAATTTTGGGCGCGAGCTAACATTTCATCGGCCAACGGTTCCCGAGAAGCGATATCCATACCTGGACCAGACCCTGGTCGAGTTTCTCCTGTCCATTCCAACGGACCAGGTGCTCCGGCCAGGCAACCGGCGTTCACTCATGCGGCGTGCGCTCTCACACCTTCTGCCCCCGGAAATACTACATCGAAAGTCCAAAGCAGGCACAGGGCGTTGCATTGCGGTTACCGTAGCGAAGCACTGGACCGAAGTTCACAATCTTCTGGTCTCACCAATTTCTTCACGCCTTCACATCATTGATGGAGCAGCCCTTCGCGCGCAGATGGAAAGCATCAAGCACGGTCAACTCCCGAGCCGTGTCGCCGGTCTTCTCAAGGTTCTGTCGCTAGAGGTATGGCTCAGAAACGCAGAGGCGCATGGCGTTCTTTCTCTATCGACTTCCGCTTCAGCACGTGCGGAGCCGTATTTGTCGGAATCCATCGCCAGCTGATCTCGAAAGAATCAGTTGGCGCAAAACAGTTCGATCAATCGAAGAAAGGAGGTAGACAGATGGCAGACCACCAGAAACCAGAGATCAAGGTTCTCGGCGATGCTGGCGAGTTGATTTTAGGCAACAAGCCGCAAGAAGTCATTGAAACCGATATCCAACATCTCCGTGCGAGATCTGACTGAAACAGGAGACTGAACACAAGCTTTACCATCCCTCGGCCACTATTGTGGCCGAGAGATGCCCTCCCCCAGGTGCCAACGTCCGCTTCATCGCCTGGGAATCCTATTTGTCGGAATCTGTTGCCAGCTGATCTGGAAAGAATCGGTTGGCGCAAGCAGTTCGATCAATCAAAGAAAGAGAGGTAGAAAGAGAGCACCAGAACCCGGAAATCAAGGTCCTGGGCGATCCTGGCGAGCTGATTTTGGGCAGCAAGCCGCAGGAAGTCCTCGCTCTCCTATTCTGAAGAACCCTCGCTACCTAGCAAGCGAAAGACATGCCGTGCCGCTCAACCAACCATCTGCGATCCTCACCGATTTCATTGAACAGGCCTGAGATACTTATCGAAAAACACGTTTTCCCGTTCCCAGAAGTCCCTCAGGGCTGGCCCTTCGAAGCCGTGCCCTTGACCTGGGTAACGCAAAAGTGTCACGTCCTTCTGGAGGAACCGCAGGCCGTTGTAGGTCTCGATGCAGCCGAGCAGGAACATCGTGTCAGCATCGCCGTCTGCGAGAAGCATCGGTGTGTTTACTTTGTCGAGGCGGTAGATCGCTGATAGCTTGACGTAAGCCTGAGTGTCTTCCCAGGGTGTGGCGCCCGCGATATCAGGTATGAACTTGGCATTACTCTGAAGAAAGAAAGGCCTTGACCAATCGGACGAGAGTGCTCCCGCGACTGAAACTGCGCATTTAAATCGGTCTGTCATTGTCACCAACTGGTTGACAACAGCGCCTCCGTTGCTGAATCCATACAAGCACATTCGATCCGGATCAACGATGCCCTTGGCAATTAGCTCGTCTACCCCAGACATCGCGTCGTCAAACAGTAACTTTAATCCCTTCACTCCTTTTGCCGCTTCTTGATTTGCCATCGACTCAAAGGGATTTACCCAGTCATGCGGTGCTTCTACGTCGGGCCAAAACACCGCGTACCCTCTTGTGGCCAGGGCAATATTTCCTTCCATTGCCGCCGCTTTAAAGCCGTTTCCTCTTACATAGCCGTCGACAATCAGGGGATATCGTTTTCCTTCCTCGTAGCCGACTGGCTTCAGCAGGATACCCTCCCTTTTCTCACCACGCTGAGTCGTCCAATGAATTGCATCTTGGGTTGGAAGATCCCAGTTCTTGATTTCAGGGTTCAGATCGAGCAGGACGTAAGACGCGTTTTCGTTATATGGCACAACCCTTATAACACCCGGATTTGTTGGGTCACTCTGAGTCCACGCGACCACGCCTGACCGCGATGCAGCGAATGTGAAACTCCTTCCCGCAGCCGTGGAGCCGCTAATGACTGCGTGTTCACCCGACATGACGTCGAGGCGCGCGACCGGCGAGTCGAGCCCATCTGTGTAGTTCACCACCATTGTCTTGCTGTCAGGCAACCAGTGCGCATCAAACACTCTCCGGTCGAGTTTCGAACTCGTGTCAATGGGATTCCCTCCGGCACTAGGTAAGATCAGCAAAGACACCTTGCTCACGTGTTCAGTGTTGGTGCCAAAATAGGCAATCCAGCGACCGTCGGGCGACCAGGCGGGTGTGTGCTTGGACACTTCGTCTGCGGTTAGATTTGTATCTCGACCGTCCGACGCACGGATCAAGTGAATGTTTGTGTGCACCCAATAGGAATCCCAGGAATGACCTTCGTTGGATACACATACGATTTGTTCTCCGCCAGGCGACCAGTCTGGTGAAAAGTATCCCAAATTTCCTTTAGTCAGCTGCACCGTCTGCTTGCTGCGTAAATCAACGACAAAGAGTTGCGTGGTAGTGGCAGCGGCATAAATAGTCGTGGATTCGCGATGCTCCTGCTTTCCGTTGTGCCATTGCCGCTGTCGCGTCACTCCTTGAGCGAACACCCCAGCCAGTGTCCAATCCGTCGGTGTGCCAGGAGTCAAGATAAGAGGTGTGCCAGTGAGATCTGTCGCCGATTTGTGCGCGGTCTTCTTATACCGTGGTGGAGACGAGGGGATCGAAACCTGCGAGCAGAATACGATTTTGGTGCTGTCCGGTGACCATGAATAACGTACCGCCTCAAAAATCGAGTACCCCAACCCTACTGTGCCAATTTCTGGGATAATACCCCCCTTCATATGCGTCAACTGCACGCGTCGATTAGAGGTTAGGTCGAATTCCCAGAGTTGTAGGGTTCCCGAGTCGCGCGAATAGTATGCCAAGCGCCGACCGTCCGGCGCCCACACTGGGAAACGGCCATCAGCTATTTTTCGCGGACGGCTGCCTTGACGCGTATCCATGAGCCAAAGCCCGAGGTTATTGTCCTTCCCGGTGTCCTCGACTGTGTAAGCCAGCTTTCCGCCATCGGGCGAGAGCGCCAAAGACTCTGTGTCGTTGAAGTGGTCCAAGTCCTCAAATGTTACTCGATGTCTTTTTTGGGCCTGGGCTTGCGAACTGATGCCCAACGGGGTCAGAAAGGTAAGGGCGAAAAATACTTTGAATACTTTGCCGGTCATCTCGCTCGGCTCCTATGCTGTTTATTTGTTGCTCGAAGCCGCGCTACGAAGACTGAATCGCAGCCGCCGGCTTGTACGTGACTCCTTCATCCTTGGTACAAGGTCTTCCAGTGCCTTTCTGGCTTGTGGTCAGAGCATGGAGAACCAAGGCATAGAGCGAAAGAAGCGATGGTGGAAATTCTCCGACCCGCCACCTCGTGAAGCAGGTGAAGTGTTCACTTCTCTGCCGAAACGCTCGTCAGTTGAACGCTCAGAACATGAATTTCATTGCGAGCTGGATTGAGCGGGGTCCTCCAAATTGGTACAAAGGACTGAACCCGCCACTCCCTAGATTGGAGCTTCCGCCGGCGCCGTTCAGGTATTGCCCAAGCATTTGGCTTGACACCCCAAATCCGCCAACACCGAATTGTTCACCGGGTTGTCCGAAATTGGGATGGTTGAGTACGTTAAACATCTCTGCTCGGAACTCAAGCTTCAAGGGCTCGTGAAGCCGAAAGTCGCGATGTACGGCAAAATCCCACTGTGTGGCACCGAATCCTCGAAGGAAGTTTCTGGGCACGTTGCCTTGGCGCAGAGCATTGCCAGTATTAGGGTCAACCGGAGGATCCGTGAATGCCTCGGGATTGAAAGCCCTTCCTCCAGGGAACTGCGTTCCGGGCAAATAAAGCGGCTGGCCTGAAACTAGATCTGGCCGAATGGATGCAAATGCACCGTTGTTAAATCCGAAAAGATTGTTCCCATCCTCAACATCCACCGGTGGCGCGGAACGAGCCTGAATGATGTTGTCAATCGACCAATCGCGGAGGATGGCTCTTGCGAAGGCGTTCGCTTGAGAAGCTTGGACGACATAGGTGAGGCCTGCAGAAAATGTGTGCCGAATATCGAAATCCGAAGGCCCGCGACTGAGCTCAACGGCTGATGCGATGGGCCCGTTGGACCCACTATAGACAGAGCCAGCTGAACCGGTATCGATTGAGTGGGACCATGTGTAAGACGCAAGTGCTTGCAACCCGTGGGAAAGTCTCCTTTGCAACTGAACTTGTAGCGCGTCGTACCTAGACCAGCCTAGGTTAGCTACAATTTGCGCCTGAACAAAAGCTGGTCCAGGGTCTCCCTGAACTGTTTGCAGTAAGCGCCTGCCGGAGGCGCCGATATAAGACGCGGATAGGGTTTGCTCCTTGCCAAGCGACTGCTCCAAGGCGACGTTCCATTCAAGCGTATACGGAAGCACCAGATGAGGATCGAAGCCAGCAAGAATTGTCGGGGCATCAGTGCTGGGCGGTGCGATCGGAGCGGGGGTAGCGGCTGCCGGCGTCAGAGGGAAAGTGCCACCGATATTTAGCACGAAGCTCCCGAAAGGATATGTACCTGGACCGATGCTGTTGCCTACCTCCGAACTCGCAAGATCGTAGAAGAGGCCAACTCCACCACGAAGCACCGTTTGCCATGCTTGCTTCTGGGACAGCTGATAAGCGACCCCAAGACGCGGTGCAACATTGCCGTAGGTCGTCCTGTAAGCTGGAGTTCCAAGAGGGGCCACTGCTATGTTAGAAAGACCACTGAGATTGAACCCGGTCACCGCCGGCAATGCAGGCCCATGCAGGGAGCGTGGGGTGAAGTCAACGTCCCATCGTGCCCCATAGGTAACAGTGAGACGAGGAACAATTCTCCAGGTGTCTTGGGCATACATGCCGAGATTCCGGAACAAGAAAGTTGAATCGACATTAGAGTACAGAGCGTTAAGAAGCAGCTGCCCTTGTTCGGCGTCCGGCACAGACAAGAAATAGACAAGCTGCTGATAGGAAAAACGTGCGTCAAGGGGTGAGAGCCGCCGATAGTCGACCCCGAATTTGAAACTGTGCGAGCCTCTTTGCACCGCAAGGCTATTAATGAAGTTGATTTGCTGCTGAACGTTGTGTCCCTGTTGTCCGGCTTCGAGTATGCCGCCCTGCAATGGGAGTATATCCATGAACAGGTGGCCATTCTGAGAGTTGAACGGAGCGGGGAATGGCAGAACTGCCAATGGAGTTGCGCCCCCGAAGCCATCTAGAAGCCTGTTGTTCGCGGCATTTGTTTGGCTGTAGTTAGCGCGGAAATCGTCTACGACCAAGGATGACGGGGTCCAAGTCGTGCCGAGTGTGGCCGTCTGTACCCTGATATTTGTGGGGGAGACAACGCTAAGCGGCGCACCTGCGTCGCCGCGTTGCACGATTTCGGATGGGGAATAGTTGTATCGACCAAATAGCAGAATTTTCTTGTTCAAAGCATGGTCGAGCCGAAGACTATAGGCATCGAGCGACGCAGGGTTGGAATAGCTCGCGTTGAACTGCGCGACACCGGGAATTGGACTGCCCTGCGCATCTACGGCTGGGGGACCGTTGGGGAGGGGGAACGCATTCAAATAGGGCTGGAGAGCCGGCAATGCGTTCTGGCGTGACAAAAGATCGGGGACAGTTGTCAAGGTTGTTTGTGGCAGTTGCAATCGGAGCCCTTCGTACGAGAAGAAGAAGAAGGTGTGATTTTTCCAGATCGGACCGTTAAACGTCCCACCGAAGTCGTTCTGGCGTTCTTTCGCCTTTGGGAGTGGAGGATTGTTCGTGTACCCATTGAACCAGTTGCTGGCATCGAGAGCATCATTTCTCAGGTAGTCAAACACGGTCCCATGAAACTGGTTAGTGCCGCTGCGAGTAACTATCGAGATCTGCGCGCCAGGCACGCGGCCGAATTCCGGCGCATACGTCGACGTCTGGATGCGGAATTCCTGCATCGCATCAACAGAAACTAGGCTGTTAGTGCCACCAAGCGCGCTGAATGATCCAGCGGCCCCCGCCAGACCATTCCCAGCAACGACGTGTGAACTGATGCCGATGCCTATGTTTGCTCCGACACCGTCCAACATCCAATAGTTGGAGGCGGCGCGTTGCCCGTTAACGCTGAATTGGCCTTGATCGCCAGCATTGCTGGCAGTTACAACCACACCGGGAGTCAACTGGATCAGCGTCTGAAAGCTACGACCGTTCATCGGCAGGTTTTCCGCAAAATTGCGGTCCACCACCGTGCTGACCGATGCATCGGTCGTGTTGATCTTTCCGGCTTCCGCGCTCACGGTAATCGATTCGGAGGTTGATCCCACCTGCAAGACAAAATTCCGAATGACATTGTCCTGGACGTTGAGTTCCAACCCGGTCGCTGAAACCGTTCGGAATCCCGGCTTCCTCACGGAGATCACGTACTCGCCCGGATGCAGCGAGGGTACCGAGTACAAACCATCGCTGTTGGTTGTGGCAACGAGTGCCGCATTTGTGCCGACGTTTCTGATTTCGACTTCGACTCCGCTCATTACAGCGCCCGATTGGTCCGTGATACGTCCAAAGACGGTCGCAAGTTCCGTCTGCGCGAAGCCGAGGGGCACTGTTATGGACACCATCGTGAAGGCTGCCAACAGTCCAAATCGAAGTGCTGCACTTCGCACGAAGATGCGTGACAGGGACATGTTGGGTCCCTCCTTTGTTCGAGTGTGCCAAGAAGCTTTCCGAAATGTTTCAGCAGGATGGAAAAAATTGTGGATTTGAATCAGTGCCGACGACACTTATGGATGATTTGCCTGGCCACGCAGGTACGCATACATGAGCTTGTCGCCCTTGGGCTGTGCCAGGTCCCCGTTTGGGGGTTCCAGCGTTACAAAAACTGAGTCGATCTCTTGCAGCACCTTGGGATCGTCATATTGCAGTACCCAGCGTTTCTGAGACTTGTCATCGGAATAGAAAATTCCCAGGCTCTTTGCGTGCTGGCTTGGTCCTTCTCGCTTTCCCCAAACCCGATAGTGATACCCTGCGTTCTGAACGCGGGGGTCGTTGAGGTCATAAGCGTAGAAGATCAGCGACTTGCCCTCAGTAAGGAAGATTCTTCCGAAAGCCGGGCGGGTCTTGCCTTTAGGGTCTGTATCGAACACGTCAACAATATGCAGATTGCGTGAAGCCATCAATTCACGAACGTCTCTGCCGGCGACCAAGAGCTCTTTCTCCCGCTCCAGTGCGCTCGATTTCTCAGCCAACTGTTCCGATAGATCGCGTATGCGAATCTGGGATTCGATCAGAGTAGCCTGGTCCTCAACTCGTCCGCCTTGCGCTCTCTCTAATTCGGCGCGCACGCTAGCCGCTGCCGCCTGACTTTCTTCTACGCGCTTTCGCAGTTTGTCGATCATTTCATCGCGTTCTTTGAGATCGGCCGACAAAGCAAACCGCTGGTTCTCGGTCTCCGCATTATCGTCTTGGAGTCGAGCGAAGGCTGAAGATGCCCGCGCATAAGACGACTTCAATGACTCGAGTTCAGCCGACAGGCTGAGATTTTCAGCTTCTAGACCTGTCAGTCTCAACCGCAGTTGCTGACCGTCAGCGTCTATCTGAGCTGTGCTTCGGCTGTTAGAGGAGTGCTGCGTCAGAGACGCAGTTTGAACGCGGCGGCCGCCAAGATAATATCCAGTCAAGCCGACAGCTCCGACCAAGAACATTGCGGCTGCGGCACGAACCGCCAGTACCGGCCAAGTCTTTGGCGTGAAGAGCCGTATCCGCGGTTCCGGCTGAATTGATCCTGTACCGGCGTGAGTGATAACTATTCCCTGGGATTCCGCTCTCCTGAAAAATCTCTCACGTAGAAGCGCTGAGTCTATGCATGCAGTGGCTTCAGGCGCGCTGAGCTCCGGGTCGCCCGTCGTCACCGCGTAGTGACTCGCCTGGATCTCCATAAAATCCGAATACCGCTGCCGGCACTCTGGGCAGGAGACCATGTGCTGCTGCAATTCCGCCAACTCCGTGCCGGACGCCTGACCGATACTGGCGACTGCGCATATCTCTTGGTAATGCTCATGCTTTAACATGATTCACCTCACCAACAGACGCTGCATTTCTGCGCCGGGTGACCTCAGGCTCTTCGGTGAGGCAACTCCGCAATCGTTCGAGGCCTCGGTAATAATGATTACGGACATTGCTGAGCGATTCCCTCGTTTTCTCCGATACATCTCTCAGCGTCAGCCCCTCGAAAAACACCATCTCGATGGTCCTTTTCTGGGCCTCGTTAAGGGTGCCGAGCGCTTCTTTGACCACTCGTGCGATCTCCTGGCTGAACAGCTGTGGCGGACCCTGCGTGCCTTCCTCCCAATCCAGCACCTCATCAAGTTCGGGCCGGTTATAAAACTGTCGCAGCACGAGGTAGTTTCGCCGGTTCATGCTGCGATGATAGGCATACTGCAAGAGCCACACTTTAAGACTGCCTTTGGCGGAATCGAATTTCTCGGCAATCCGATAAATTTCGAAAAATACATTCTGGGTCACTTCTTCGGCCTCGGACACGTCCCGTACGATCTTGAGGGCAGTAACCAGAACGAGGCGATGAAAGCGATCGAACAGCACGGCAAAGGCGTCCCCATTGCCCTGCTGAACGGCGTGCATGACTTCCTCGTCGCTGAGCTGTTGAAGTTGTGTATCCTTGGACTGCGGGCTGCGCCGCGTTAGAGGGCCTGGGCACATTCTCTGAATGAATCTGCACATGGAATACCACACCCGATTTGGGAATTCCACAAAAGAAGATTATTTCTTTCTCGTGAGACACAGTTAACAGGCCGCGGGCATTCTAGTAAGAATGGTGTGGCCCTCCCCTAAGCGCTCCGCTCGATGGAACTCTCCGCTTCGTCGTCATCTTTTTCAATGTTTGCGACAAGCGTATCCTTGCTTTTTCGCAGCGGCAGTAGATGCGCGTGTTTTGGCGGAAAGACAAAATTCTGCACGAACCAGAGCCCATCTGAATTCAAGCGCCTTCCAACCACGGCCCGGCCGTGCTGTTTTACGAACTCGGAGAAATCGTCAGGATCGATAATTCGTTTTTTAACGCCAGCTGTTTCTACAATGCGGCACTTAAGCCAACCGTGATCGATCCACTTTTGCACCTCATCAACTCGGACGTGCAAAGCCTCCGCGAGGCTGTAGGGTGTAAACCAGTCGCGCCCTCTTTGCGAGCTCTCACCCAGGCGATGCAACATTGACCGAATGGAACGTGACGAGCGTTGCATGATCTTCGCGGCCTCATCCACTGGGCAAGTTTCCATGAGGTCCAGCAAACGTTGTTGCTCCGGCTTCGTCCACGGTCGCCAGGCACGCTTTTCCCTTACGCCGTGCTGGTGTATGAATCGCAGACAGGCGTCGCGTGGATATCCGGTCAATGCGACGAGGCTCGTCGCAAGCCCGGCCACGGCTCTCTTGCGGCCGTAACCCTTGTTTGATTTCAGATAGGATGCAATCAACGCTCTTGCCTCCTCTGGCCAACGAAATATGCGGCGCTTACTGCGAGACCCGGGCTCGTCCATACGAATAGTGGCTGGAGGCGAGATTGTTGTGGCCCAAAATGAATCTTCAACCAGGCTATTGCTTCCAGATTTCCTCCCTATCTATAAATGGCAGGCAAACAGGAATTTGTGACAGTAAATTCTGCTTCTCGATGGAAACAAACGTTTGACAAATTGATTACATCTTTCGCGCAACCAACTTAGAAACAAGACGGTCAAACTCTAATGTAAGCGTAGGCTGCCCTCCCCCGGCGGTCAGCGGTTGGTCACTGGGAGCAATCTGTTTCAGCGCTCAGTCTCCGACCGCTACGTGCTCAAAATAGAAATTTCTTTAACGCTGTGATCGCATTTATTGCGGACACATTGGGGTGTGTCTATGGATGCTTTTTCTGGGAATAACCTACTCTGGTGGGACCGCGAGACGGATAGCTCAGGGAGAGCGATTCGCGAAGATGTCCGCACTGCGGCCCGTCAAGTCTGGGATGACGCCTGCAAGAAAACACGAGCATTGCTTGGCGAGCCCTGCGAAGCCGCGGGCCTGATGGAAAGAACCGTGACGCAGGTTTCACGTTACCTCGACCGCCGCGGAATTCCCATGTTTGCACAAGACACTGGTGGACTGGTCTTGTGCGCTTTCTGTCGGGCGCTGCGGCGGTATGGAGCAAGGCATCAGCGCGTAGAACTGGTCGAAAACGCCGAGGAACTTTCAGCACCGGATGCCGGGAAGCACTGCACGAGTAAAGCAGACTGCGGATTGGATGCGAAGAAGGCCGCCAGCCACCTCAGCCCGCGAGGCCGGAAAATGTACGAAGGGCGGAGGTCCGGCTTCGAATGGAAGGAAATTGCTCAGATGCTCGGCACGACCGCTGGGGCTGCGCGCGCCGAATACTCGCGGGAGTTGAAGCGCGCCCGGCTGAAGCTGCGCAACCAACAGAAGAGCCGCGTCTTGAGAACAGGGCCATGCGATGGGGGAAAAGGTAAAGATGAATAAAGCGGCCTCGGCAATTCATCGCAGGCGGGACCTTATATTAAGGAAAGTGCCGCCGCGATCTTGGTCACTGATGTAAGGAACGAAAGGCGTGTTAATTCTCAGCCCGATCCTCGCTAGAAAATGAATCGATCAACTCGCCCGCCTGATTGGCTGGGGATAATGAAAATATACCGGGCACCTGTGGAGCCTCTCCATCACAGTTAGGACTCGTCGCCGGGGACTCGCAGAAATGAGCAGCCCACATGCGACACAATATGACTCAATCAGCTTGACGCAATACGGGCTGGCCTTCCGAGTTGAGGTTGGATGGCTGGACGGCATCTTTGCCTTCGATTTGTTAGAGGAGAGACTCAGGAATTATACCGTCACTTGTGTAGAGACTTGCATCAAAAAAGTAGGTAAGGAATTTCTTAATGCGGGCCAAGCAGTCTCAGTTGATTCTGGTAAAAACTGCAGCGAGTGGTATGACGAAACAGCCCACCTTCCGAACAGGCGAGCCGATTGCGGAAAGTGGGATTTACCGCGTTATCCATAAGGCCCATCGTCTACCCCATGAAGTTACCCTGCTCAGGGATCAAGTCTTCCCGCGTTGTGCCAAATGTCGAGATGAGGTGAAATTCGAAGTTGTCCGGCCCCTCAGCGAAGGCCTGAATCATCAGGATTTCCGCATTTATCTGTATGAATTGGACGACGAAGGAGCGGCCTCCGTAGCGGTATAGCCGGAGCCCTAAGCCTTCTTCGGTTTGTCCTTGACCGAAGGGGATTCCAAATAGTTGTTCACCGCGGCGTGAGCGTCTTCAAACGTATATTCCTGGCCCCAGTGGATAATGGCGGCAGAACCGAGACGCTGCACGATCCAATGATAGATCGTGCCTTCTGGACGAGCGTCCAGCAGGATGTCTGCGATGTAATCCCCTACAGACAGCCTCGAATTGGGAGGCTCCGGAGCCCGTTTTGTGGCAACCAAAATAAGTATCCTTTTAGCTTGTAACCCGAGTTGGTTCCCAATGGGGGAGGAGAGCTTTCCAGCCATTAAGATACGCTAAGAATCAGATTGGTTGTGGGGAGAGTACCGGAAAAGTAACATGTCCTACGGCCCGGAAGTGATTGTTACTAAAGTCATTGCAATGCGTTCGGTATGCTCATACGCCAAGCGCATCTCAGGCTAAAGTTCCCGTGAATGAGGTAGAACGAGCGCGATGACTAAAATCCCCGAAAACCTGACCCATGAGATCGAGCAACTGACGTCTGAATTAAGGCGCGTGGAGCATCGACTTAAAACAGAAGCCGCGCCCGACACCGTTGCTCTGAACGAGTTCCGTCACGCCGTCGACAACGTGCGCCTGACCGCCTGGAGCGTCAGCGAACTCATTAACGCGGAGCACACGAAGAAAAACCCGGAAACTGTGTTGGCCTTCCTGGCTGCGGAGCGCTTGCGCCGGTTCGATCAGATGGTGCGAAACTTGTGCGGGGATATTGAACGGCGAATAGTCACGTTCCAAACCAATGGTATGCACTCGCTCATTGACTCCGTAAACATGCTTCAGCAACGCTTGACGCAGCGATTCAACGATCGGGAACCACAAAAATACAAGATCAAGGATGCAGCCAGCTGAGACGTTGCGCGGAACCACGCACTGTGGTCACCCTCGGACGCGTAAGCCTTCCGAAAATGGCACCGATGCTCCGCCAATTAAACATGCAGGTCGGCTTGAATCCAGAAACTTCTTGCCCTTAAAACCACAGCCTAGAACGGGCCAATTGACGCGGACAGATCCAAAAAGCTAATTCTCGTAGCGTTATTTGTTTGGGGTTATTTGTGTGTGGCTTCTTCCACATGTCAGCAGCATCATCCTAAACGCAGGAACGCCGAAAAGCCCGGTAACGAATCCGAATTCCGCCGGCCAGCATAAAGCTGCAAGACACCAACCTTATGGCAAAAGAACCGAATTGAAAACGATAGCCATCTAATGGTTAGAGGCACTTTATGAAGCGATTTTCTCTCGTGGCCATCAGCCTGATTCTGGTGGCGGGTTCCGCCTTGGCTGCGCCCAATCCAAGTGCGAAGCTACCAGCGTTTCCGGGCACTCTGGCGAATGCGCGCTACGTCTACGTAGCTTCCTATGACGGAGATCAGTTCAATCCTAACCTACTTCCCGAAGATCGCAACGCAATTGGCGCCGTGCAGGACGCCATTCAGAAGTGGGGCAAACTGACGATCGTGTACCGACCCTCCGAGGCCGACGTCATCATCCTCGTGACCAGCCGGCCTTCCGAAGATCTCATGGCCGTGTACGACGGGCACCAGGAACCGATCGGCAATTTTCTCTGGCGCGTCATGGGACGCGACGGACTTCAGTACGGTGAAACTCCGCTGGTTACCCAATTTGAAAAGGGATTCGAAAGCGTGCAGAAGCACAAGTAGGCCTGCACACGCGCCCTGCGGGAATCCCGCTATGCATGGGCTCCTAACCTGTTACTCGCACCATGTGCCGCTTGTCAAAAACAAGGGGTGGCTATCTAAGCCACCCCTCCTCGCAAACAGAATCCGAACGCTGAGGTCGCATCGTCCGGAGCTTCTTCTTATCTGTCTGCGAAGCGTATTACATTCCCACATGGCTGGCCGAGCCATGGATTAGCCATCTTCATTAAAAACTCGGGCTCAGTCCTGGTCAAATCGCGCCATTGTTGTGAGAATGTCCTCACAATGTTTGTCGATAACTTCGACAGAAATTCCGTCTCGAAATGTACGACCAGCTGCCCTATGTTGCTCTTTTTCTCTTGAGCATGCTTCATCAATCGGAAATGAGACTCCTTATTTTTGCCCTTGCTCGCGAGCCTCAGAGAAAACCAAGCGAAGCGAATTCCTTCCAATTCGGCGACATCCTGCCCGTGCTGAGATTTGAACATGCATCTAACTTCTCTGACTAAAGTTAAAAGTGAGCGCACAGTCTCAAACCGAAGTTCTGTTTGTCGACGACGAGGAAGGCATCCGCGTCACTCTTCCTCTAGTGCTTCGCTCCTTTGGCTTCTCTGTTACCGCTGCGGCAACCGTGCCTGAAGCGCTGAGCCTGATAGCGAACCGAACATTTGACGTTCTGATCGCAGACCTGAATATCGGCCAACCAGGGGATGGCTTTACTGTTGTCAGCGCTATGCGGCGGACACAACCGCACGTCGTCACTTTCATCCTCACCGGTTATCCAGCTTTCGAAACCGCCCTCGAAGCGATTCGGCAGCAAGTCGATGATTATCTGGTCAAACCAACGGAGACCGAAGCTCTGGTCGAAAAGATCAAGTCCAAGCTGGCCACAGGAATTAAGCACTCGGGCCATAACCTCCCAACTAAGCGAGTCTCCGAAATCGTGCTGCAGCACCGAGATTCGATCATCGAGGAATGGCTCCAGGCAGTTAGCAACGACCCTGAGCTCACGGCCATTTCGCTATCACGCAACGATCGGATAAGCCATTTACCCGCACTTCTCGAGAAAGCAGCGCAAAGCCTTCGCACCTCCGACAATTTAGCGGAAGCGAGCCGAGTGGCGGCCACGCACGGAAACCGCGCGTTTTCACCAGGGCTATACGATCCCGATGATGGTTAAAGAAGCGGCCATTCTGCAGGAAATATTAGGAGGATGCGTTCAGAACAATCTTTTGGCGCTTCAGGTCAGCTACCTCGTTCCTGACATGGTGAGATTATCAAAGACGATTATTGACGAACTCAGCGCATCACTTGAATCCTTCCTGTCGGAAGAAAATAAACTGGGTAAACTGCCCAAAGGAAAAAACAAGCAAAAGCGAAATGGCTGAACCCCCACGATACCTCGGGGCTTTGAAGACAGGAAAATCGATGAACTATGGCGCCTAGAGATCGCATTCGCATTTTGTGCATTGCATGTTCCGCAAGCGGTTTGTCCACATTGGAGCGGGCCTTGAAAGGCTCGTACTATTCGGTCTTGACTGCCGCCACGCCAGATCAAGGCGTCGCCATGTGCGTCGCGCAATTCGTCGCAGCAGCCATAGTCGATGCGGAATCCATTCGCGGCAAAGAATGGTCTGTGGTGAAGTCACTTAAATTGGTGCGCCCGTTGTTGCCGATTGTTCTCCTGGATGAACGAAGCGATGGCCGAGATCTGTCCTTGCCCGAGGGAGTGGATCAACTGGTGTCAATCACATCGCTGGAGAAACTTCCTGATGCGATCAATCAACTTGTTCGCGCAAATTGAACAGCTTCCGCGTCCTTGAAGACTGAAACTACCACCTTCTATAAAGAGGTGGGACTTTATCGGAATGGAGTTGGTGAAATAAGTTGTTGAGGCCACGCGGACTCCTCTTTATATAGGAATGGTGGTAGCGCGCTTTCAACTCGCGAATCTGCCTCCAGACGCAACCAAAGGGGAATGAGCCTAGCCGGACCAAGAGAGGATATTAATGAAAACGAAACTGCTACACGATAAAGATGGACTGAAAACATTCGCAATTTGTGTTCGATAAGAATGACGAAGTCATGAAGCAGCTGGTGGAATTCGCCAATAGCAATCGGTTTGCGGACGCTCAACTAACGGCTATTGGCGCCTTCAGTGAACTTAAATTAGGATTCTTCGACCGCCAGCAGAAGGCCTACAAGACGATCCGCGTCAACGAACAGGTTGAGGTGCTTTCGTTCAGCGGCAACATTGTGCAGAAAGATGGTAAGCCAACTTTGCATGCACACGTGGTCGTCGGCAAGTCAGATGGGACCGCACACGGAGGGCATTTCCTTGAAGGCCGAGTCTGGCCGACGCTGGAAATGATTGTGTCCGAAATGCCAGCTCATCTTCGAAGTAGCCACGATGAGGAGAGCGGACTGGCGCTCATTAATCTCGCCGCCTGATCAGGTCGAATAGTATTTTGTTTGGAGCCCGTCAACAGGGAGAGTGACCGTCGCGAAAGCGCTCTGTCTTAGATGGACAAAAGGCGACACCCTGATGGAGCACGAGGAGCACACGCACATGAAGCCAAAGAATACGATTTGCCTCTGGTTCGACAAGGAAGCGCACGAGGCGGCGCGCTTCTACGCTGCCACTTTTCCGGACAGCAAAGTAACCGCTGTTCACGAAGCGCCCGATGACTATCCTGGCGGCAGGAAGGGCGATGTGCTGACGGTGGAGTTCACCGTTCTGGGCATTCCCTGTCTCGGCCTCAACGGTGGCCCGGTGTTCAGGCACACCGAGGCCTTTTCCTTCCAGATCGCAACGGAGAATCAAGAAGAGACGGACCGTTACTGGAACGCGATCGTCGGCAATGGCGGGGCGGAAAGCGAGTGCGGCTGGTGCAAGGATCGCTGGGGCCTCTCCTGGCAGATTACCTCGCGTGCGCTAACCGATGCGCTTGCGGCTGGTGGCGGTGAAGCAAAGCGCGCCTTCGCGGCAATGATGACGATGAAGAAGATCGACATCGCCACCATCGAGGCAGCGCGGCGAGGCTGACGTGAACACGCCGGCACGCGCTTATTCATCCTGGATCACGAGCCATCCAGAAATTAACTCGAATCGCCGACGATCCGATAACCTAAGAGAACCGCGTGTCGGCATAAAACAGCACGGCAATCATGGGATATGCTACGCAAGAATTAGATCGCCGAAGGGGGGATCAATGAAGCGCACGTGGACCATCATAGGGGTAGGCGACGTGCCGCGGAGCTTCAAATGGTATCAGGCGTTGTTCGGTCAGCCGGTTACTCTTCCTGCCCACGATTACTTTGGCCAAATCCTCGATTCAGATGGGACTGTCTTGCTCTGCCTCCACGAGTGGGGCGCGCACGAGCATCCCTCATTGATGAGCCCCGATCACGGTTCAGCCGGCAACGGGCTCCTGTTGTTCTTCCGTGTCGATGATTTCGATGTGGCTCTTCAGAGGGCACGCTCTCTCGTCGCCCGGCTCGAAGAGGAGCCACACGAAAATCCGAACACTCAAACGAAGGAGTTCTCGCTCCGAGATCCGGACGGATATTACCTTACGATCAGTGCGCTCTCTGCGGGCTAACAAGGCGCTGCTGCTGCCGAGCGCTGGCCGGGACTGTAGACGGACGACCTCCACCGATACGTACAGGGACAGAGAAAACTTGTGAGAATCGCGAGCTTCAACATTAACAACATCAACAAGCGGCTTGATAACCTCTTGGCTTGGTTAGCCAAAGCTGAGCCGGACGTGGTCAGTCTCCAAGAGCTCAAGACGGAGCAGGGCGCTTTTCCCGTGAAGGCCCTTCGAACTATCGGGTACGAAGCGGTCTGGCAAGGAGAGCGTTCCTGGAACGGTGTGGCCATTCTCGCGCGAAACCATCTTCCCGTGCTAACCTGCGCAAGCTTGCCGGGAGATCCTGAAGATCACCAAGCCCGCTACATCGAAGCGGCTGTTCAGGGAGTCCTGATCACTTCCATCTACCTCCCCAACGGGAATCCGCAGCCTGGACCGAAATTCAAATACAAGTTGGCCTGGTTTGAGCGCCTCATCGCCCGTGCTGAGGAACTCATTGCGAGCGGCGCTCCCGTGGTGCTGGCCGGTGACTACAACGTCGTGCCGACAGCGCAGGACATCTATCCGACTCGATCGCTGGATAACAACGCGTTGATCCAACCCGAAAGCCGCCAAGCCTTCGCGCGTTTGCTGGCTCAAGGCTGGACGGACGCGATGCGGAGGCTACATCCGGACGGGCCGCTCTGGACTTTCTGGGATTACAAATACGAACGGTGGCTGAAGGACAAAGGCATGCGACTCGATCACTTTCTGCTCTCGCCGAAGTTGTCGGACCGCCTCGCGGACGGTGGTGTAGACCGATGGGCGCGTGGCCAGATAAATGCCAGCGACCATGCGCCAACGTGGATATCGCTCGATCTTTAGACTAGGCGATGCCAGGACACGATTCTCAGGCATCGTTGCAGGATTAGCTGATGAAAAGAGTAGGTAAACAGCTGGGAAGATAGCTTACCTTTCCGGGAAAGAGACAAATTCCCAAGGAGACAATTCCTATGAAACTGACAAGGCTCGGCCATTCCGCATCTCGCATCGAGGCAGGTGCCGCCGAGATTTTGATCGATACGTTTCTGTTCGATCATCCGTCTTGGGACAAAGGGTGGAGCGGCTACCTTGCAGGCAAGAACTCGACACAGGGAGGTGACCGATGAAGGCGGTTGTGGTGACGGATCAGGCTGCGGGAACGGCCGGGGTAAAGCTGGTGGATCGGCCCGAGCCGCAGGCGGCGATAAACGACGTCGTTGTTCAGATTCATGCGTCGGGATTCACCGGGGATGAGCTGACGTGGCCCTCGACCTGGACCGATCGCGTCGGCCGTGACCGGACGCCTTCAATCCCCGGACACGAACTGGCCGGAGTGGTCACCGCTCTCGGCTATGGCACGACGGGGCTGTCGATTGGACAGCGGGTGTTCGGCCTCACGGACTGGTATCGCGACGGCACGCTGGCGGAGTATGTGGCCGTCGAGGCACGCAACCTCTCACCGCTGCCGGGCGACGTTGACTTCTCCGTGGGTGCGGCCCTCGTGATGCCGGGCCTGACCGCGTGGCAGGGGCTGTTCGAGCACGGCCGCCTTCACGCGGGGAAAAGTGTCCTCGTCCACGGTGCGGCCGGCATAGTCGGTTCGATGGCGAGCCAGCTCGCACGTCAGGCTGGCGCGTACGTCATCGGCACCGGGCGCGCTGCCGGCCGTCAGACGGCTCTCGACTTCGGCGCACAGGAGTTCGTCGACCTCGATAACGAAGCCCTGGAAGAAGTCGGCGCAGTCGATCTGGTTTTCGATGTCATCGGCGGCGACATCGGGAAGCGGTCTGCGGGACTGATTCGCGCCGGAGGAACGCTGGTGACCGTCACCGGCCCGACCGAGGCGCGGCCCTCTGGTGGCCTGACTATTGACTTCGTCGTCGTACCCGATCGTGCCCAATTGAGTGAGGTCGTCCAGCGGGTGCGGGATGGTCGACTGCGGACGAACATCGGCAACGTCTCGACTCTCGACGATGCCGTCGCCGCCTTCAACCCGACCGAGCGACGCAAGGGAAAGACGATCATCCGCGTTCATCCGTGAGGATTGCCTAACGCCCACGAAGGTGCAATTGACGCGCCGAAAGGGAGACTTTAGATGTCGAACACGATTACGCCGGCCAGCCCGGGGATCTCGGCGTAATCAAATGTCTGACGAATATCCCGTCCGGCACAGAGCCCATCACGCTGCGCGCTTGAGACCGCGAGGAGACCGAGAGGCTCGTATGGTTAGGGGAGCCATTCTTCCATTCGCAAGACTCACAAATCCGCCGTGATGTGTGAGCTCACCATACCGAAAGAGACGCGCAAGCATCGCCAGAGAGTGGTAGGCGAGGGTTTGATTGATGAAAGGTTCCTGCCGCTCAAGCGCCTCGGCCGCGCTACAGGCGGGCAGCTTGTCTTTTTTGTCGAGCTTGGGATCAATGATTTCGGGAAATAATTCGCCCACAGTGGGCAAGCGCACATCCACCTTCTTGTTTCTTGCGTTCTCCGGTTGCCCGAGAACAAACTGTCCACAATCCGCATTGTTCCCTAAATCAAGCCAATAACAACAATTCCAGTACGCGCTCGTCGACGTAAGGATGCGGCGCGATTTTCGCGAGTCAACACAACCGATCAAGATGTCGGTCTCTTCGCGCCAGCCCTCATCGAGGAATTCCGGGACACCTTTCCATCCCAATCCCCAAAACAAATTGAGCCGCGTCGCCAGCACGGTTGCCTTATGCAGGCCGATCTCGCTTTCGCTGAATGGTTGACGAATACAGTTCGTCCGCGAGATGCGGTCCCCGTCGACGAACGTTACGTCCAGTCCGTATGGGTGGCCCCACGCCAGCATGGCCTGATGCAGGTAAGGCAAGCCGGCGGCGATCGTGCTTCCTGTGCCGCCGCAGCCGACCACAGTCACGCGCACCTTCTTGTCAAGGAGCGCTTCAGGAATGCGGTGCTCAGTCAATGGCGTTTGCGTTTCGGTATCGGTGGTCATGGTGGCTCACGAACTCCGGTAGGGTTTGCTTTGCCTTAACGAGATAGCGGATAGGAAACCGGTCCTTGCCCATGGCGTACTGCCAGAGTCCTAGTAACCCGCCGCGATAGCTGGTGTGCTTCACCGTTCCCGCTGCATGCGTAAACTCGCTTTGAAAGAAGCCGAGTTCCCAGGCATCGATTGCCGCAATCGATTTCTCACGGGGAATTCTCATTGAGCCGGTACAAACAGCACCGTTGTCATAACAGTTCCAGTAGGGAGCGATGTACAGCAGGCTCTCTGCGTTGGGCCGTTCATTCACAGCCAGCGCACGAATCGATAAGTGCGAGCCTGAAGCTTTGAAAAGGAGCGGCGGATGGGGGTACCTTTTACCGTTCAGCTTTTGCAACGTGGCATCGGCGCCGCGGTCGCTGAAGAACATCGTCCGCTGCCGGGATGGAGCCCACCACACGATCGTGTCGGCCGTGCGCACGATCACTCGTTCCGGCAGGATCTCAATGGGTGCCGACCCGCCAAGACCCGTCATCAGGTCAGCCAGCATTTGCGGGGTAACGAGTTGACCTTCTCCCAGAGTCGCTTCCTCGTTCTCGTGAGTGACTTCATGCAACGTGACAAACGGATGTCGATGAGGAAAGCCGTTATAACTACTCGTCCCGTATACCAGCAGGACGCGGCTCAGCCTGAAGTCCTGACTGGAGCCGATGCTGACGGAGGTGTTCATCGTAAAGCTCCCTGGCAATGTCAACAATTTGTGCCGCGGAGGCTAAAGAACGGAGCATAGCGCCCGCATAATCGAAGACTCGTTTGATTTCACCGTCCAGCTCTTGCGCCGGTTGCTCAAGTTGGATCGTCAGCACAATTGGCGGTTCCAGCGGGGCGTCTTGGCCGAGGCCCTGCATTTGTTCCTCGAAACAGGCATTAATTTCGTCGTCCTCGTGCCAGCTGATCAGGCACCCAGGACCGCAGCTATCGGCGTCGTTCAGAAAATCGCCTAGTGCCGGGATTTGCTCTGCGAGTCTGCCCGCCCACGCATGCTCGCGTCCCTGTCCGTGAGTATCCATTTCCAATACATGCCTAACCAGCTGTCGGGTAACCGAGCTTCGCACCGACGGTTCCATTTGCTGTAGAAACTTGCGGGCCTTGCGCTCTCCGATTTTCGAGTATTTCTGCAAGCAGGGCGGAATGTTCTGCTTTACTCTCGGATACACCGACTCCGCTTCACTTTCTTCATCCAGGTCTTCGATCCACATCTCCGCGTGCTCAAGCGCGTCGCTGTAATCGAAGACACGCATCCATTTCCAGAGATTATGGACAAGGATTTTGTAAAAGGCCGCAGGAAGCAATTCATGTTCGGATTCCAAATGAGTAAGAGCTGCGCCGATTGGAATCGAGGCTGCGGCGTCGTACTCGCCAACCAGGTAAAGCATCATCGTGGGACTTTCTATTTCAGATGAATTGCGTTCCTGTTCCGTCATCTCAAAGGGATGATCCATGATGCGGAGAAATCCGCTCCAGACTTTCTTCGCCTCGTCCGCTCCATTGTGTTTGCAGAATCGACGGAAACCGCGCTCCACAAAATCTACGGCGCTGCCCGACCAATCTTCAGTCCGGCATATTCCAAGTCGCAGCAAACTCTTACCCAGATGGGCTGCGGGTTCCTCGTCCCAGCGGGAGCAATAACGCGAACGTAGCCCATTCAGGTGTGGAACGGTTACGGATAGTGGAAGGCCGATTAGACGAGGAGAGGAATGACAGCTCCGGCTGGCGGCAGGCAGCGTTCGTCTCCGGCTTCCTCGCCGCTGTACCTCAGGCTGTCGCAAATCTTTCCGAGCAGTTCGCCGGCCTGGAATGCTTCGGGACATTTTCTTAATTGCTCCTGGATCGGGTTTTCCTGACGCATGGCCCCTTGCGCGACTAGGTCCAACTCACGCATAACCCTTTCGGCCTTGGTCGCTCTGATAAGGCACTCGGCAAATTGTTTGGCCGCAGGGTAAGTCTTGCGTGTCTTCTGCTGGGTCATCCTTTCGCACCTATCGCGCGCACGAATTTGTATTCCATCGCGCCATTGACGGGAGTTGGACCCTCGACGGCGGCTGTCGCCAGCTCGGGATAGGTGTTTACATACATATCGCGCACCTGCTCCACTGTGAAATCTGGATTGGGGTCGGGCAGTTTCACGCCATTAAATACAAACAGGCGTTCAAGTCTTTCAATTATCACGGCCATTGTTCACTCACCTCATAGATTGGACTCAATTGACGAAATTTCTCAGTCTAGCTCTCGCTCTCTGCGGCGATCCCGCCGCTAACACTCTTCATTCGGCGGGGTAGGAAAATAAGGGGATTTACAATGCTCCGGAGAATTACTCCGTTGCGAACAATTTGGGGGTCAAAAACTCACAGATAAGCCTTGAGAGGATTTGATTCAAGGCTTGTGGCATGGCGGAAACCTTCGGGTCCAGCGTCATGCGTTTGCGCCTTTCGCTGAGATCATGCCAGCCGCTTTGCCGGCGATTCTAAACTTCGATCCCGGCTTTGCTACGTGGGTTAACATCGAACTGTATGCTCGTAACCCACCTCAACAACCGCGAACATTTGCTTCTCCATCAAACGGCGATTCCCGCAATCGGGGGCCATTCTCTTCACTTGGGAATACCTCGTGAAGCTTTCGTCAAAGATTTCTTGGAAGATCATTTACCCTCCGATCTCGCGATTGGGTCGGGAGAGATTATCGATCGGAACTCTGTACCTGGAGCGCCGCGCCATCAGCACGACATCATTCTTTACAGGAGAAATTTTCCCCGAGTCTACCTAGGCGGAGGCATCTCTGCATTCTTAAATGAGGCGGTGGTGGCGACCATTGAGGTGAAGTCCACTCTGGATCAGGATGGAATCACCCAAAGCGTCAGCGCAGCGAGGGCTGTGAAGGAGCTGATCCCGTCTCGACAAGGCTTGTTCCGCCCCATCGCCAACTACGTTGTGGCCTATGCCGGGCCGGCCAATATGTCGACGGCCTTCGGTTGGATCCGCAGCGCTTATGCGGCACGGCAGTTGTCAGACCCACAATTCGAGCCGGCGCAAGGGCCGAGAAACATGATCGCAAGCTCCGCGCTGGATGGTGTTTTTATCCTTGGAAAAGGGTCATGCCTTTTCGAAAATAATATTGGTTATCTTCACGACGGAGCTTACTACAACGGTGATCCCAATATGGCTTGGTCTGTATCGAGTTGCCAGGTAGGTAGCCTAGCTTTGTTTTTTGCGGCTTTACTCGGCTTGGTTTCGCGCAACGATCTGATCCCGTGGCCCTATTTCGCTTCGCATCCGTGGCCAAATCCGACATTTGATCGGATAGACACGCCTACTCCACCGCCGTCTACTTCGAGCTAAGGCTCGTATTGCTGCCTCGGTCAATAAACGAAATGTCGGCCAGCGTACCGGATCACATAATCGGATCGGGCAGGAAAATCGGACACTGGCGCGCTTCTCCGTAAATAGCTTTGCCGCCCGGCCCGTTACTCTTCGGGAATAACCCAAGTGCCCGATGCCGAAAGTGGATTTGCCGTCGATCCTGAGAAATCTACAGAAGAAATATCCGCATCGGAGATACAGAACACGCGCGTCATCTTTGCAACCGCTGCTGGACTATCGAGGGCATGCAGCGCAGTGCTCCAGAGCTTATCCAGCAACTGAAATAGTTCTCGCAAAAGACGATCAAAGAGAGCCTTCGTGTCGATCAACTCTTCCTGTCTCAGTTGCTCCGCCTTGCGCCACGACGCCGCAACCCGTTCTAAAGGAGAGATCGGTGGGCGAGGATGCCACTTTGGCAGAAACACTTTCTTGACGTTGACGCCACGGCCTAAGACTGAGTTATGCAGCAACGCATCACGATACGCCTCGATTTCCTCAAAGGGTTTGAATCCCTTCGGAAAGTTCGCGACTTTGGGCTCGAATATCTGTCCGCCCCAGTCTTTTGCAAACTCGTTCAGCGCAAGAGAAAACCTCTTCAAATTGTCCCCTGCGGAATCGAGCAGGAAGAACACGTCTTCCGGATTCTCCATGGCATCCTCGTCGTTCGCGAGCCGTCTCACCGCCCGCCCGACGAAATAGAAGACCGAGTAGTGCGCCATCGCGATTCTTTCACACAGCGGGGATATCTCTTCTCGCAGTCGATTCCGCTCATTGCTTGCGATGGATATGCCCGGATCGACCCGCCGCGTCAGAGGCACGACCAGTCGCTGCCAGAGCTTCTCATATAAGGGAAAATCCTTCGACAAGAGGGGCCAGAGCTCCTTCTCGTGACGGTCGCCGTTTGAGAGCAGAGTGAACTGCGATAGCCGTTCGATTCCCATGCCTCTAGTATAGGTAATAAGAAGTCGGCTTATAGCAAGGTTTCGGGATTGCCTCTAAGTAAAGTGCTACACGGAACCGACACTCGTTCGCTGGGTCTTAGCCTTCGGGCTGTTCAGCATCCGTGCCGGGATGCGCCAATCTGCCATTAGCCAGGCTCGTGTCTGGCGGTTTGCTCGCGGGTGCGCACCAAAGGGGCAGGAGTTCGCCCGATTCTGATTTCTTTTCTTCGGTTTTGTCTGTGGTCGTTCCACCGACGCTTTTCGTCTTGGTCTTAGTCTTATCCCGCTCCTCGGCAGCCCTCACCGCCTCGGCGATTTGCTCTCGGGCCTCGTCAAGCGTGTGCTGCAGTCGCCCGTGAGACTCGACAAACTGGGTTAATGCCTGCGTCAGGCTCTGATCGATTTCCTCCGGTGTGCCAGTGAGCGAAAGCGGAGTTGTCAGGGCATTGATCGCCGACTCCGGCACCTTGGCGATCTTGTCCTTGCTGGAAGATCCGATCTTATCGTTGATTTTGCTGTCTTTCTCCAGCACCTGGGGAACGACGTTTACCCTGATTCGGCGTCCGCTCAGGGCGGCTACGGTGATTGACAGCGGTCGGTGTTCGATTAGTGGCATCAGTTCTCGAAACATAACTCTCCTTATAAATTTCGGAATTTGATTGAGAAGGGCGTCTCAATCATTCTTTAAAGTGTTAGGACCTGAAGATGTGACCCCGATGATTGCGGAGGCCTCAATGATCGGGGCCAGTGAACGTTAGGCCGGCAACTGGTTGAGGAATTCGCCCAGCTTGGCCGTCGCCTTGAATTGTGGGACCGGATCGAGCTTCTTGAAGGCGCTGGTGAACGCGTTGGAGAGACTCCACATCGTACGTGGCGAGAACTCCTCGTACTGCGGCTGGAAATACAGCCGATGGACCTCGGACAGCAGACTCCTTGGCGCGTCCAGCTTGCCGTCAATGAATGCGGCATAGAAGATCAACTTGGCCCGCTCATCGGTGAGCTGTGTTTGCCGCCAGTGTTCGACCTGACGCTGCATGGGTTCGAAGTTCCTCTGAATCCTATCCACGCCCACGGCAAGGGTATCAATCAGATTGAAGCTCTTGCTGTGCTTGGCCAGCACCGGTGTAAAGTCGCCGCTGAACGCCATATTGGAGCAGACGAAAACGCGCAGGCCCGCGGTCAATCCAAGGCGCAATGATTTGTCGTGTGAGTTGCGGATGCCGATTGCGAAACGGCAGCCATCCATTTGGGTCTCAAGATCGAGAACTCCAAACATCTTCATGCCGTCATTAGAAGCGGCATATTCTTCGTTCACCACGGCGATGTGGCGAAAGCTCAAGGTTTCAACCAGCGCCTCAACGATCTCATGATGAGGGACCGGCCTGTGGGTTGCGGTTGCGAGTGGAACTGGGATTTGCGCCAACTCCGTCCGCCCAATTTTGGACAGCGGGCCGGCGACAAGCGTGCCAGTGTTCATAATTTCCTATTTCCTTTCTTTATGTGGGGTGAATTGAACTACAACAGGCGGTGCGCTATCGGGATGCGCATGAACTTGCTAATTCCAGCCAAAGAGCGACGGCTGCTCGGGAAGCTTCTCGTGTGAGCGCCGCCGACTAGACTTCAGCGACTCCGGCCGTTGGCCGAACACGAGAACGGGTTGCATATTGACAGCGGATGCGATGAGACTCTGTGGGCCATCCATTTCGACCGGCAATTGTTCTGCCGCCGCAATCTCGATTGTCTGGATGCCGGCAGCGAACAGTTTTTCGTGCTCTTGATGAAGCGTCTTCCAAATTGCATCCGCTGAGTCGCCAATGCCATTCTTCTCAACCAACTCGCGAGCCATGGCCGCAAGCATGTCGTCATCGTCGTCGATACTCTGCAAGCCTTCTCCGGCAAACTTGCCTTCCATGGTGAGGGCGACCAGCAGTTTCTTGCCCATGAGACGCAGGCACGAGGTTTGCATCGTGCTTTCGTAGCACATGAACTTCACGCGCACGCGCCGCTTTTGCCCAATTCGCCAGGAGCGCCGCGCGGCTTGCCGGAGGGTATGTAATGAGTAACCGGATTCGTAGAAAAGAATGGTAGGAAAGTCGAGCAGGTCCAGGCCGGTTTCGACGAGCTTCGGATGCGCGATCACCACCTGAACGCCTTCTTTTACCTTCTTGGCGTACCAGGCCTCGCGCTTATCGGTGGGCACGTTTCGCCGGAGCACAGCGGTGCGAATGCCTTCCCGCGTAAGAATCTGTTCCAGCCGCGCCGTCACATCCCGTTTTTGGGTGTAGACGGCGTAAACCTGGCAGCGTCTGCCCTCGGCCAGTTCGCTCTTAATCTCCTCCATCAGCCGCCGCTCTTTGGCGTACAGCGTGTCTTGTGGCAAGTCCTGCGTCTCCGCAATGACAAATTTGACCTTGCGCCCAAGCTCAGGATCGAACTCTGTGCCGTAAAGCGTACCGAGGCCATAAGGATGATCGGGATATAGCAACAACGCATTCAGCATGTTGCTGAGAACGGAGCGATTGCCTTTGTGCTCCTTCAGGGCTGCGCGGATATCTTCTTCGAGTGCCTCATAAGCAATGCGCATGCGTTCGTCCATCGGCATGCTGACGAAGGACTCTTCGTATGGAGGCAGCTCGGCCGAAATGTCCTCCAGGAACACGAAGGCGCACAGCTGCATGAGGAACTCGCCAAACAGAAGCGGCGATGCGCCGGGCTTGCGGCGAACAGTGACCGTTGTCTTTGCTTTGGAACAAGCGTTGTCGGCTGGGTCGATGCGCGTGACAGTTTCCAGGACACCGTAGTCCTGAATGAATCCCGTTCGTCCGGTAGATCCCCATTCATATCCGCGCTCCTTCATCTTACAGGCTTCGAGACGGTAGAGCGTGTTGAACAAGTCATCGGCGTAGCCGCCGAGTAGAGTCCCGGTCAGTCCGACAATCTTGTTGGTGCAGGAAGCAAGAGTGCCCAGCGCGTTCCCCTGAGCTGTGTCACCGGCAAGCTGATGGATCTCGTCGCAGATGGCGTAGTCGAACCAGCGCCGCATATGGCGCCCGATGAACTCTACTGGCGCCATGCGGCGGATTTTGTCTTTGTCCGCTTGCCACAATGCGCTGTGAAAAGTACGGCAACCCTTGTCGCCGCGCGTCTCAATTGTTTCCGCAAGCTTGACCTGCTTGAAATCCGCAGAGGTGAGGCGTTGCTCAGCCATGATTACGGGCTTCCCCGTTTCCGGGTTGATGAGACATCCTGCGTTCGGACCAGAACGCGCAAAGACATAGGAGTGCCGCCAGAAGTAGCCGAGCTTGGCCTTCTCGCGACCGACAATAAACAATGCTGGCCGGTCGCACAGCGCAAACCAGCGTTCCCGCGCACTGCGATGCTGCTTCCGTAAGCGCAGATCGCTCAAGGTGGTGCGCAGGCCCTCACGCACAATCTCGCCACGCCTCAGCCGCACTTCATTGACCCCGTGTGGCGCTCTCTCGTCGCCGCCGTTCCGCATGTCGTCAATCAGGAAGACACGGAGTCCAGGGACGGTAAGCAAGGCCTCGCGCGCCCATTTCGCCACCAGATGCGGTGGGACCATGGCCAACGCGGTATACGGCTTCCCCTGGCTGTGCACGTGGATGGCGCTAAGGGATATCAGCGTTTTGCCGGTGCCGCACTCGGCCACGATGAGCGCCGTGCGAAACTGCTCCCATCTTTTGGCCACGGACATGATGGCAATGTTTTGCGCGGGAAACGGCCGTCGCAGAAGTGTGTCGAGTCGTGGTGAAACCGGATCTTCGAAACTCTGGAGCGCGGGAAATTCTTCCAGGATTCGTTCGCCGAGTTGGGTCGAGAACTCCCGCATGTACGAGTAAATGGTTTCCAGTTCGGCCACGAAAGACCTCTCGATTACGGAATTAGTTTGTTTTGGGGGATTGTTTGGCCGTTACTCAAATCGGCTAGAGGCGTGGCCAAACAAGCAGAATGAAAGTTCCAGCAAGGCAACGGGTTTCGATTGCGAGATGCTTTGCATCCAGACCTCGCGTCCGCACACCGGCATCGATAACTACCGGCCGCAGGAGGGAGATAAATCCAGGCACTGGTGAGGCCCAGTCCGAGTTCGGGGAGCCCGCGCGCAGAAACCGGTATTCAATGGGAGGTTCAACGAACTCGTAGCCCTGAATTTCGCCGTCTCGATCAAGGTCAATTGTCGAACCATAGGCACCCTTAAACGTCAGGATCATGGCCGGATCGCTTTTCCGTTGGGACCATAGAAGTCGCGCCCTTTGCGCCAATGCTGGTTCATGGAAACCTCCGTGAGAAGCGATTGCAGAGCAAGCCCGCGCTAGGTGGCAACCTCCTGCCCCTCACCTGTCTGGTAGTTGAAGATTCCCGCAAGACTCACGCGCGGCCACTCAACACGCCCGGCATTCGCAGGAAATGGCAGAATTCCGCGCTGTACTCCGTCGCCGAGCCATTTCAGGAATTGCTTTTTGTCTCCTTTGGCCATCACTGGATCGCAGCCGATCCCGAGCAGCGGGATGATCGCCTTGTGTTTCTCCAGTTGCCGATAGAACCAATCCGCCCACTCCGGCATTCCCGGAAGTCCGTAAATTTGGGCTATGGATGCCCACACAAATTCAGGTCGCGAGTGCGCCAGAATCGTACGGCCCGTGCTGCCAGTGTTGTTTATCAGGTCCTCGGAGATTCCGATTACGTGGCGAAGCGGCTTTTTCCTATCAGAAAGTTGCAGCGAAGCCCGGCTCGTCTGTGCATTGCGACCCAGAGAGACATGGATAGGTTCGAGACCTGGGCCTTCGATCTGGAAGTTCTCATCCATCGAAATGGCGGCATTGACGGCTGCAATCTGAGTATCTCCGCCAATCACGGAAATCAGGTGGGCCTTACCGCGTCGCGGCGCTTCGGGCAAGACCTCGCCGATAAAGCGGTCCAACCTCAATTTAAATGTCGTAGTGGTTTTGTCCGTGCGCTTGTAATAAGTCAGCCAGCCAAAGCGAAGGTGCGCGTTCTTCATGCTTCATGCGCCTTTTCGTGAGTAAGAAATTGTGTCTTTCCATCGGAGAAGATCAGGGTCAGCTCGTGAGAGAAGCGTTCGCGATCGTGGAGGATGGTTGCGTCTCCGTCTTCTTCTTCCCAGTGATCGACAAATTTCACCGAACGCCAGAAGGCAATATGCCGTTGTTCGTCTTCTCCGAATACGCCATTGAGCAAACCAGCGGTGCAAAGCAGTCCGACATGGCCGCCGTGGAGCGGAGTGAGCGGCCTTCCGCGCACATTCGATTGTTCATGAATCAAAACGCGTCTCGCTTGGCGGTACGCCGAAGATCGCAGAAGCAGATCCTCGACTTCATCCAGGGGAAGGCCAGCATTGGAGAAAACTGCCGGGCCGGATTGTGGGACTGGATAACATGTCTCAGGGGTTTCGCGCAATGCCGGGAACTCGTCTTGGACAGCGAGCCCTTCCAGATAGCGCTGCGCTTCGAGCAGGACCGAATCTCGCGGGCGTTCTGTCCGCTTTCGCCGGGCCGCCAGAACCGCGATTTGCTTGAAGCGCATACATTCGGGCGATGCAAGCCGGTAAACGCGTAAGTCTTTGAAGTGATCGGCCAAAAGACGAGCGCAAGGCTTGAGCCTCGCTTGTGGAATAACGAAGACGAGAATGCCGTCCGGTTTGAGCCAGCGATGAGTATGTTCAAGAAAGACGAATTCGAGCCGCTGGTTTCCGCTCTGGCCTGATTCCCAGTCGTAGGGTGGATTCAGATAAAGGAGGGACACCGACTCTACCGGACAGCGCACGTCCATCGTGTTCGCTTGCAGCACGTCTATCCCTAGCGCCCTGGCCTGTTCCGTGCGGTGTGCGTCGATTTCTATGCCGTAGCGCCTTGCCGGCGAACTCTCAAGTAAAGCAGCAAACGCCGCACCATCTCCAACACAGGGATCGAGCGCGGAGCATTCACTTCCGAAGGACAGGTAATTCTTCAGCCGCTTGGCCTCGGGGATAGGAAGGGGGAAGAAGCCTAGTTTGGTCTTTCCGTGAACGTGCATGTCGAATTTCTCCCAAGATGGCGAGGAGCCTGGAGCGGCGACTACTCGTAGATGAGTTCGCCAAACAAGCAGCACTGGAGGAGCACATTGGCGGTAATCGCATCGGTGTCTTCGTTGACCAGGTCTGCGAAGTGTCTCGGATATTTCGTTGCGAGGTCTTCAAGACCTCGTCTGATTGACTTTAGGTCGAGGCGGAATACATCAGAACTGGGCTCGGTGCTCACGATGCCAATTGAACCACCCTCATTCAAAGGGTAATCAACCATGCGGAGAGCCAGGTGCTCAATCGAGCGAAACCTGAGCGTCGGCGGCTCGATAACCTCGACAACTCTGAACCAGGTAATTTGGCTGCCAAAAGCGCGCCACAGCGCTCCGGCAACCTGCCGACGGCTGACTTTGAATGTGGCATTCACGATGAAGTCCATTGAGTCCGGCTCCGCGCCTGATTGGGCGGGAACAGCCTCCTGGAGTTGTGCGATGACCTCGTGCAGCATCGCCGCATGGTCTTCATTGCCATATGTATCGAGCGCAAGAGAAAGTGACTGCAAGATCGTCAGGCAGCGCTGTACGGTTGCAGACAGAGAGGGAGATTCAGCAGATTGCGGTTCGTTGGCCATGGATCGACTCCCGCAGAATGAGGGCATGGGCGCACCAGTCCGAGCGGACTGAAGGGGTCTATAAAGAGCTCGCAGTGAGAGAAATGATCGTCGGCTGCGCGATCAGGGTTCGTTTCCGCCCTGCCCGCCGGAACTCACTCATCACACTTGCGGCAAGACAGGCGCTTGCGAATGAATTAGCTCCGCATTCCAGACATGAGCTGTCGACCGAGTGAATCGGATTTCAACGACGCCAAGCTGCTCGGCGAGACGGTCGGCTTCCCATTCAATCGCTGTGCGCAGAATTGCCATCAGCGTGGCCTTGGGACCGCGAAAATACGCGTTGACCCGGCGTTCTATGTGCTCGTCGTAAGCGTCCTTCTGGGTCTGCCAGCTATCCGACTCACCCCAATCATCGGAAGCACAGAATGCCGCGCACACCAGGAAATCGGTCACGGAGAATGGCCCGGCTAAATCGTCGTTGTCCCATGGGCTCTGTTTCACCGCAACGAAACTGCATCCATCCGACTGATCGACATGAATTAGGGCTGGTAGGCGAAGCTGGCGAGAGGAACTGCCGGCTTCTTCGAGAGTGATCTCTATCTCAATTGCTTGCGGCCGGTTTTCTTCAGGTTTGGTCCATTCTTCATGGGGGATGCCGTCGAGAAAGACAGCGCTATCGACAATTTGGGGCAGGCGGTCGTGCCAGGAATAGCCAATAAACTGTGCTTCCTCTTTATATAGGTTCCCCGCGAGGGACGCTCCGGAATTTAAAGCGCCTTCGATCGTGTGTTCATTGGGCACATTCGCTGTGACGAGAATGACATCATCGCAACTGGCCAAAAGCCGATGTTCCGGATAGCCAAACAATGGTTCGACGCCATCATCCAGCGGCATAGCGTGCCAGGTGTAAAGCAAGCAAGAGGCCTCCGGCAATGAGACCCCAAGTTCTTTCGCCTCTTTCCAATTGCAAAAAGGCAACGCATGCCGCTCCTGCTTTTGAAGGAAACGATAGGCTGCTGCGCGCGCTTTGCTCAAGAATGATGTCAGGAATTCATCTTCAATGATGGCCCGGCGGTCTGGCAGCTGGAGTTTGACCCGGCTTGCCTCCAGTACGGTGAAGCGCATATGGAGTGCAACGGGCGCGATGGTGCCAGGCGGAAGGAACCCCTGGATAGGTGTTACGGGATGATCGATGCGCGCTCCGTAGAAATTCCAGTTCGGATCGCGAAATGTGTTGTACCGGTGTGTAAAGTTGGTCGCAAATCCCACTTCGATGCCGTCGATGGTCTCACGATACAGAGCGCCATCGAGGAAATCGTGCTGCGGCAGCTCTCTATCAGCAATAAAGACAGCGACCGGACAGAATTCTGCGACATTCTCGAGGGCTGTTAGTAATGCGCCCTTCGTCGATTCACGTGTGAACCGAATCCGTGTTCCCTGGACATACTCGGAAGTTTGCTGGACCTGGGCGGCATCCTTTCCGAGAAAAACAGCTGGGGAAATTGTGACCGACTGGGTGCCGCTCTGGACATTAACTTCCGAGCGGCACAACGAGAAGAATCCCATTCCCGCGGGATCTTCTCTTGTTTGAGTCTCCTCGTTCCAGCCCGATCCCCCGAGACTTAGAAGGTTTTGGAAATCGTCGATACCGGTTCCGTTATCCTGGATTGTTACCTTGCAGAACCCAGGTTCGGCTCCGCTTTCCTCGAAAGAAATGTTCACTCTTGTGGCGCTCGCGCGGCGGGCGTTCTGCAGGAGTTCTATCCAGACTCCGGCATCGTCATTCCTGAACAGGCGATCGACCTTTTCGAGAATCCCTTCATGTACTTTGGCAATGATCAATTGGGGGCTTATGCTCACGTGTTTTCCTCCGGGACGGGAATTGTGGGTCTCAGTCGTTCCCAGCGAATGACAAACTTCCGGTGTGGCTGCCCGCCGTCATAAAGTTCGAAGATCAGACCGTCGGAAACATACAGCGCAACCGGCAACGGGATGACCGGAATACTGGAAGGCAGAGGGTCGCTTTGGCGGTTCTGTTCGCGCATAGGGCCTCCGGTTCTTGTCTTCGGAAATTGGAGTGCATTGTCAGCCGGCAGATGCGGCTCTCCACGGCACAATCGTGTAGCCTTCGTGGCGACGACGCTGCTCGCTCCACAAGCCATAAATCTTTCTGCCGTGCTGACAGATGTAGTCTTGTGCAACTCGAATACGATTGCCGTGCAAATACCTGGCAACGTCTTCCGGACTTGCACCCAGCCGGGCAAGGTCACAGGCGACGGTCAAACCAAAGTGGAGGTCGCCAAGTGGAATCAACGGCGTGAGAAGTACATCATTTTCGCCCTGAGTAACTTCGCGAACATTTGCGAGAACAATCCGTTTGAACGGATGGTCGCCGTATGAAGGGTTTGCCCTGATGAAGTCAATGTGGTGACAGTCGGGTTTGGGCGCCTTGGCAAATTTCCATGCGGGGCAGGAACAACCGTACGTCCCATCGTGCTTGAAGCTAACGGTCCAGGTGCCTCCGGCCGAAGCGGGCACACTCCATTTGCGAGTCCAGCCTTTCACGGATCACGCCTCGCTTGTTAATCTCGTCGAGCGGCATTCTGGGGTGGTAGCCGGTCGGTTAGCCTGTAGAGAGGTTTGATTGCGACAAACCCATTCGCTCGAGCTCCTCGTCCGTCACAATTCGTACTGCGGTAAATGAGCAGAACCCATTCATGGGGAATGGCTGCTCATCTTCAATGAGGTACCCGGCCTGCAAATGTTCCTGTTTCCGACGCTCAAATTGATTGGCCCGTGTCGTAATGCGGATTTTCTGGCTCATGGCTTTTTCCTGAAACTTGGGCGGAAGAGACAATTTCATTCCGCAGTGGGTGCAGTGTTGTCGGTTGCTGGCAGGATCAGTACTCGCTCGGGAGAAGAATCACGTTGTCAGTGAAATAGAACTTGATTTCAGCGAGGGGAAAGTCCGTGAACGGGATCGGCTTCGTATAAACGACATTGCCGTTACCATCATCACAAGTTAAAAGCCCTCGGCGATCATTGACAGTCAGCTTCCAAACTTGAAAGGGTTCAGCCTTAACGGCAGCGCTGAATTTTTGCGCTAATGCGATCTCATCCAGCAACCAGTACGCGCCGCCCTGATCGGCAACGTACTTCGCGCCATCCGTATACGTGATTGAACGAACCAGGCTATGCCGGTACCACTGCTCGGAGCCGATGAACTGGCCGAGATCTTCCGCGTTCAGATTGTTGATTGACATACGATGTCCTTGCGAATTCTTGGCAGGAAAGTTGTGAATGGGACCCGGGTGGGGATGTGCGGACCGTCCCGGCGGGCGCTTCGCCGCACATCCCTATTTCCCTTAGGCCAGCTCCTAGGTAAGTGGCCGAAAGGGAGACCGGCAAGAGTGCTACCGTCCACGGTGGGCGCTTCGTGCATCTCCCGGTCATGCGTGTTTGCGGGTTAGTATCTCTGGGTGTCCTCAGACTGTTACGCGGAAGTCCAGTTAGCGAATGGATTGCGACTGGAGTGGCGAAATGCCGTAATCAAGGCGCGAATTGCGGAACGGCGGCTGTAGAGGTCTTCGACCAGGCGGTTGAGGCCAGTGGTGTCGAACTCGTACCACTCTTGCGGAATTTCTGCGGCAATGCGCCAAATCTGATCGATGTTCATTTCTTCAGCGCATGTAAGAGCCGGCTCAAACGCATCCCAGCCTTTCACATGGTTGTAGACACAATTCCTGGCGTAGACACCACGCAGAGGAGAATCAGGAAAATTCCACTCCCCCGCATTGAAGCAATACCCTTGGTCGATGAACGTCGCTTTGTATCTCGCTCCACGTTTCGCCTGGCGGCCGAATACTGCCTGACGCCCATCTGCATTGCACGTCCATTTATCGAGCACGATCACTCGCGCGAAATCTTTGAGATTCGTGACTTGCTGTAACAGGCCCTCAGGCAAGTAGTCGAACAGTTGGCCTTCAATCGGGTCCGCAGCGTATGCGGATCCCAGGTGCAAACCTGCTTTGAACGCAGTTCGTAGGCCTGCTACGTCCATGCGAAGATCGTCCGTATGCTCTATGAGCCAACCGCAAACCTCTATCGATGCGACGCTGGGGACTGGAAGACCAAGAATCGCTCCCAGCCGAGTTGCCAACATTTCATTGGCGAGCACCCGGACATGCTGGGGATTGTTCTGTTATGTTGCGAACTCAGTAATGTGCAGTTGACTCGCCGGGCCCGCGTGAATCCCAGTGTTCAGGATTTCTGACTGCACATTTCTCCATAGCATCAGAGTGGCGCTATTTAGCGCCTAAAGGAGATTCTGATGCTAAAGACGCTCTACCCCGCCTGCTCTCGGCGGTATACGTCATTGACGGTTTTTGGTCCGATTGTCGATGACTTCACCACCTGGCTTCTGCAGCACCACTACACCCATCCCTACATCAGGCAGCGGATTTGGCTGCTGGCTTACATGGACTTAACCCTTGTCCGGCGCGGCATCGACCACCTAAGCAAGGTTGAGCAAGGTGACTGGGTGGCTTGCCGAAAGAGCATACGGCGACAGTTCCCCTATCTTACGGACACCACCGATGCTCTGGAAAAATATCTGCGTTCAACAAACCTCTTGAAACCGGAAACTCGCACGATCAGTACAACAGCAAGATACCTATCTTCGTACGCAGATTATTTGGAGACCGTTCGTGGAGCTGCCGCGTCCACGATCCAGCAGAACTCGTATACGGCATCCGAACTGCTTGCATACCTCAAGATCGAGGGTGACGCTAGGCGGCTCAGGACTCTATCTGCCCATGATCTTGAAGGGTTTGTGAAAGTAATCAGTCATCGGTTTACTCGGGCAAGTTTGCACAGCATCGTGGGCCGGGTCCGCTCTTTCTTGCGGTTTCTGGCAGTGCAAGGCGAAGTACCCCAAGGGCTTGATCGCCAGATTGATACCCCTCGTGTCTACCAGGAAGAGCAGCTCCCGAGGGCCCTGCCTTGGGAGACAGTTCAGGCATTTCTCGACTCCATTGATCGCTCCAGCTCAGTGGGCTTGCGTGACTTTACGATGTTTTTCTTGATGGCGATCTATGGATTGCGCGCCAGTGACGTGACCGCGTTGACGTTGGATAACATTCATTGGCGAGCAGGTAGGATCTCGATTTCTCAGAGAAAGACCGGTACGATTCTGGAACTCCCTCTGACGGACGAAGTGGGAACAGCCCTGCACACATACCTCAAGCGGATGGCGCCGCCACCGCCCTTCCGGCAGCTTTTCCTTCGCCGGAAAGCTCCGCTTGGTCCACTGAAGACCGCTGCTATCTCCACAAGGTTTCGGTTCTGGGCAAGCAGGAGCAAAGTGCAGATTCGTGGGAAGGGAGCGTGTCATCGCATTCGGCACTCCTATGCGGTGCTTTTGCTGCGCAAGGGTACACCAGTAAAAATTATCGGTGACCTGCTCGGGCATCGCACGGTGGAGAGCACTTCAACTTACCTGCGGCTAGCCATCGAGGATTTACGAGATGTTGCTCTCCCTGTGCCAACCCAAGCCAAGAAACAGAAGGCGGTGCGCGCTTGAAACCAACATTCGCCTTCCAGTCGAAGCTAGGCCCAAGCATGACTCGATTTCTCCAACTCCACCTCGCGTTGGGCAAACGATACAAGAATGCAATGACAACAGTGAAGTCTCTGGATCACTTCTTGAGTCAGTTGCCTCGGGCTTCTCAGGAGTTGACTGCCGAAACTTTTAACGCCTGGTGCCGGAGCCAGTCTGAGCTGACATCGCGTGTGCGCCGGAATCGGATGTACGTGATTCGCAAGTTCTGTTGGTATCGGCGTCGCACGGTTCCTGGTTGCTTTGTTCCCGAAGCGATCTTTTTCCCACCGCTCAGCCAAACAGTGATGCCCTATATCTTTTCAGAAGCCGAAGTGGCGCAACTGATGAAGGCCGCATCCGGTCTTCAGCGACGACCGTATTCACCTCTCCGTCCTGAGGTGGTCCGCCTTTCGATCGTGCTGCTCTATACCACGGGTTTGCGGATTGGAGAGTTATTGCGGCTTGTCGTGAGCGATTTCGATGTTCGGGAGGGCACGCTCCTGATACGCGATTCCAAGTTCCACAAGTCACGCATCCTGCCATTGCCGGCAGATGTAATTCGCGAACTGGAGCACTATCTGCGAACCCGGCGCCGACATAACCTTCCTGTTCTTCCTTCCACACCATTCATTGGGCATTGTCGATATCGAGAAAAAGCTTATACAGCATGGGGATTCCAGTGCTGTTTGTGGCCCGTCCTGGACGCCTGCAACATTCGTACTCAGTCAGGCCGCCGACCACGCATTCATGATTTTCGGCACAGCAGCGCGATAAATACGATCATTCGCTGGTATCGCTGTGGGGCGGATGTGTGGGCGAAGTTGCCCTTTTTGTCGGCCTACCTCGGCCATGTCTCGATCAGCTCCACCTATCGTTATCTCCACTTTGTCGAACCGCTCCGGGCTCTCGCAAGTAAGCGCTTCGGTGACTCTTTTGGTGGATTGATCGTTCCGTTAGCCGGAAAGAAAGGGGATAGAGATTGAAACCTGTATCCCCAAACAAACTTGCCTTCCGTCTTCGCGAGTATTTCACAGACCATCTGCCGCGGGTTCGTGGCATGAGTCCTCACACCATCCACAGCTATCGGGACAGCTTAGTGCTTTTCCTGCGCTTTGTGGCCACCCAACAAAAGTGTCGAGTTCACGATTTGGACCTTGAGGACATCGGGCCAGATCATGTGCTCGCTTTCCTTCTGCATTTGGAGCAGGTTCGCAACAATAGTGCGACGACCCGCAATGTCCGCTTGGCTGCTATCCATGCATTTTGCCGCTACGTGGGAACTTATCATCCTGAACAACTGGAACGAATTCAGCGCATTCGTGGCATTCCCTTTAAACGCGCTCGCCAGCGGGTGATCGAATACCTGGAACGGGAAGAAATCGAGGCCGTTCTCGCTCGTATCAGCCGAACCACTCGGGATGATCGCCGCGACTACACCCTGCTGGCAACCATGTTCAACACGGGAGCGCGAGTGCAAGAGATCGTTAATTTGAAGGCTCGTGATCTGCAGTTGATACGACCGTTTCAAATCCGGCTCTTTGGCAAGGGCCGGAAGGAACGTTTCTGTCCCCTGTGGCGACCAACCGCGCAAGTGCTCCGTGATCATTGTGAAGAATATCATCTGGATCTCGGCTCGGATGCTCGGGTCTTTCTCAATCACCGAGGACAGCCGCTCACTCGGTTCGGAGTCAGATACATCCTAACGAAACATTTGAAGCGTGCTCGTAGCCATGTGAGCACCCTTAAACAAAAGCGACTTCATCCGCACAGCATGCGCCACAGTGCAGCCGTTGCACTTCTGCTCTCAGGCGTCGATTTAATTACGATCAGTCAATGGTTGGGACATTCCAGTCCAAACACGACGAATCGTTATGCCACGATCTGTCTGGAACTGAAGCGCCGTGCGATCAGCAAGGTCAAGCCAATCGGTCGCCGTTCCCGCTCTTCCTGGCGTAAAAACCAATCCGTTCTGGAATGGCTTGAGAATCTCTAACCTAACCGGCTCAGTAATGTGAAGTTGAACCGCTGGGAAATCCAATATACATGGGCGTCTCAGAAGGCCAACTGCACATTACTGAGCTCGCCACATAAAAGAACGAATGTGTAGCTGCACATTCGTTCTGGAACTTCGTGACGTAGTACAGACCGTCTGAGGCCCGAAGGAGTTGGGATTGCGATCCGCCACGCAATCGACGTACGTGCTGGATCGCAGAGATGCAGGCATTCACAAGCACCTCCTGAATTGTTGCGAGAAAGAACGGGTGTTGGCGGGCTAGATTGAATTACCAGGAAGAATGAGGATTCGGAATGTCGGTAGGTTCGTAGCTGGGATCAGCTTCGAGGTGGAAGCGCTTCGAGCGCCAGCACAATCTGCTTCAATGTTTCGAGGCTGTCCACTTTTTCGAGAGAAACAACTCGAAGCGAATTGAGAATTCTCGTTAGAGGCTCGGTCCCGACTCTCTCCAAGGCTAATTTCAGGCGCTGCAAGCCGCGTTCGGCCGCCTGCATGTGCTCTAATACCCGCAGTTGGAGAGCCTTATCCTGAATCTGGTTTGGATCCCAGGCTCGCGCCACTGACTTTAGCAAGCCGCGATATAGGGCCTTTCCTAGCGGTTCGGCCAGCGCCTCAATCTGTCGGACCAGGGAGCTTTTAGTCGTGGTTGCTGCTCCGTTCCGACGATTATCCTGGGCAGGAGCGATGCTGGCCTTGTCCTGGTGGTCCGAACTTGGATTCGAATCGTTGTGCGGCCGTAGCCCTTTTCGCCAGCCATCCGGCGTCGCCCACTCCGGCAATGTGGGAATCTTCTTTGGTCGCTTTCGGTCGTCGATATCAACCCAGACGCCAGTGAAGTAATAAAGATAACGTCCTAGTCCGAAGCAGGAACAAGCTCGTTTGAAGGCCTGTGCTTCTGCGCTCGTACCAGCATTGTCATCATCGGCCCACTCCTCGCCTGTCGCCGAGTGTGAACCGAGACCGAGGACCGTTAGCTCGCAGGTGACGAAAATCTTCGCGACTGTCTTCTGGTCTTTGCCGCGTTGGAAATTTGCGCTGGTGTGAACCGCGTATTTCCGCGTCCAGCCGGCTGGAGTCAACAAGGCATTCAGACGGTCGGTGTAGGCTCTTTGATCCGCGTATGGCATCACCTGGCCCCGTCTTTTGTCTTTTGCCGTATTAGTGACGCGCCATTCAATCACGGAAGAATCGAAGGGCACTTCCAGATCGCCAATGATCTGCCTAATGCGATCGTCGCTAAGACGTAAAGCGGAACCCAGGTGCTGGCTGGCGAGCGCATCATTTGCGCTGACGTGCGGTGGAGATGCGCTTCCAGCATGTCCATTCGGAGCAGTCATAGGATTATCCTTTGGGTAGAGATAAATCTGAGGATCGTGCTTAGTAGACGATTTCGACTTTGCCGGAAGGATGCACGAGAAACAGGTTGAAGTCGATCTCGGCTCCGCCACCAGCGCGAAGGCTTTCCTGAAACGCACCATCGTAGGTGGCGTAATAGCGTCTCGTAAGTGAAGAGAAATATGGTTTGGCTTTGTGGTAGGTAAGCTGCGCCATGGCTCGGTCCCCCTTCTGGTGCTTCAAATCGAGTTCAGCGTCCGCTCAGAAAGGAATATCTTCGTCCGTGATCTCGGCCGAACCGGCGTAAGCAGGCTGGCGCTGATCGTCGTTGCGATTGGACCGATGCTCACTATCGCCGCCGTTCTCATGTGATCCGAGCAGAACCAGGTCGCGAGCGACAATTTCGGTCCGGTACTTTTTCGTGCCGCTCTCACGGTCGTCCCAACTCGACGTCTGAAGCTTGCCTTCGATGTAGAGTTTGGCGCCCTTCTTCACATACTCGCCAACGATCTCCGCCAAACGCTGCCAGGCCACAATGTTGTGCCACTCGGTTCGCTCCTGCCATTCGTCGCTCCGATCTTTGTACTTCTCGTTGGTAGCGAGGCTGAATTTGGCAACCGGCGTACCGCTTGGCGTATATTTCACTTCCGGGTCCTTGCCGACATTTCCGACGAGGATAACTTTGTTCACGCTCTTAGGCATGTCACGACTCCAATCATCAAGGATTTGCCCCAAGCCGCGAATGCAGCTGAATGGAAAGTTTCAGAATTGAGCGAGGTTCAGCCGCAATAGATGCGCGGGAATGATTTCAGCAGCTCGATGCATTTACGTAGGCGCCAAGGCCCGATTGCCGGGCTATTGCTTGTATCCGGTGGAGGGCGAAGGAGGGCCGGATCGCGCCTTTAGGTGGCGTATGCCGCTCTGTGATTCCAGTTCCGCTTCAATCCATCCGCGGCTCCTTTGGTCGCCGAAATAGCACAGCCCCACGAGATCCTCGCCGCATTGCGAGACAAGGCGCAGTAGCTGCTGGTTGGTAATCGAGTGAAATGGGTAAGGACGGCCGGCACAGAACTTGAAGCGCGCCGATGAGTCGGTTGGATCCGGCGGGAACTCGATTTCAATGTGTTCCCATCGGCGCCCGAGTTCGAGCAGCAAGCAAGGCATCACAATATTTGAACAGTACGCGATGTCTTCGATACTGACTGCGTGCCGCTCCGCCATGTTGCCCTGAAGTGCTGGCACAATCTCGGACATTAGCCGTGCCCTCGCACGCTCACCCCAGGAATCGGGCTGTGTCGTGAGGCGCAAAATATCTTCACTCAATAAAGCTAGAAATTGAGCAAATCCAACGCGACGCAGGTCTGTAAGCACCTGTTTGGAGTCCGCCAGAAGTTCGTTGCAGTGTTTGAGGATCTCCGCCGCTTTTCTGGCGGATATGCGCGGGATTCGCTGTTTTGCGAGGACGGAAACTTGTTCTTTGCTGCCACGCATTGTGAGCTCCTAATCTTGAACTGAGACTGCCAAAGCGGGCTGATCCGTACGCGGCACATTATAAGCGCACGCTATTCCATTCGCTTGAGTATGCCGCCGAAATGCCCTTTTTCTCTCCGATGGCGGCGCGAATGCCGGTGGGGCATGTTGCCAATGGGGACGTAACAACAGAGTGGGCAATCCTGCTCAGAAAAGAAATCGTCATTCATTTCGGACCTGCATCAACTCTGGAAATTAAGACGAAGATGGTGCGCGGGAGGTTGGACAAATTCAAGAACTGGCGCGCAGTGAGGGCCGGCCAGCGCTTGGCATGCGCCGGCGCGCAAAACCGTGATCCCGATACCAGACCATCTGCATGGTAGACGTGCTTTCCTTTGCCGAAGTACTTGCCAAGGTCAGGGGACCTCCGTTTCGGGCATTCGCACTGCGCAATCTGTCGCGGAGCTACTGCTCAACGCGCAAGTTGTTTTACCGGACACGAGTCTCGAGTCAGGATGTCGCGGCATCGACGTTCCAGCAATTGGGCGAGAATCTCAGCGTCATTTGCGGCATCCACAGGATCGCGAGGCAGAGCGGAACAAAGACAAGCTTTGAGCCAGGAAGAAGCTGCCGGGTCGCCAAGGACGGCAGCGATCTCGGGTAGTTCACCCGAATTCGGAGGCTCGATAGGAAGGCTCACGCTGCGCCATCTCCAGTATTCAAACTAGCCTCAGTTGTTGGCATCGTTTCAAGCTTCATGGTCAGGGCTTGCGGCTGCAGCAAATGACAGTGACGGCAACCTACGCAGCATACGGCGGCCGTGATCAGAGCGACTGCATTCTGGAAGTTCGTAGGCAACGTCGCGATCTCCCCGGCACGGCTATAGAACACCGGCGCTACAGAACCTCCATAACAGGCGTCCTTCCCCCAGAGCTCCATCTCGAGGCCGCCTCGCCTTCCATAAAACAAAACCTCGCTCACTAGTCGCGGCCGGTGACCGTTCCCCTGGCTTGCGAGATTGTGCCTCGTAATGAGCAGGTCATACGTGCGTTGCACCCGCAGCATTTCGATACGCACCAGGACCGGCGCGACCACGACGGCATGCACGCCATTGACGCCGACGCTGTCAACCCGCTGCAGCCAGCCGAGCGCGGTTCCGTACTCATCCACAAAGCTCGAATAAGCTCCGAGATCGGCCACGGCGCCGCCGGATTCGACACCGCGAAGGACGTAGCGCTTTGCCAGGTGCTGGTGCTCAATCGAGATCGAGGGCTGGCAGTAGATTCCCGCCCTTCGCAACTGCTTCAGTGTGAGCGCCGGCAGGCGCAACCCCTGCCTGGCCAGGACCTCTCGTTGGTCGAGGGAGTGTTTTAGATTTGTGGCATGTGCGCTCATATTAGACCGTCCTCTTGATTCGGATGGGCTGTCCCAATGCAGCCCGAATCATTTCTTTAGAACATCCTGCCCAACAGCGATAGAGGCGCGGATCGGATACCGAGATTGCGAGATTGTCGCCGCTCCGATCACGGCCTTGGCCGGCGCACGACGGACACCGCGTCCAATAATTCCCAGAGCGCCTGCGTGCCGGCCGAAGGTAATCGAGAATGCGAAACTCGCGCCGGTTGGGATCGAAGGGAGGCAATTCGACCTTCGGTTTAGGCCGGTACTCCTCAGGCATTTCCATGCCCTGAATAAACCTGCGCATCTCATCCTCGGAGATTTTCTTTAGCCGTTCCAGGTAGCGGAGCTGCGCATCCCCGTCGTAATCAGCGCCGTAAAACCAATACCGTTTCCCCGCGCCGCGATGAATTCCTAGCGGACCACGAATGGCATTCCCGAATTCACCCGGCCCTAACTGGTCCTGGCGTGGAAACACTTCAATCCCCTCGGCAAGACCAGCAGCGCCCTTTAGCGGAACTCGCAGCCGGCGGGCGAGATTATAGATGTAGATCCGGCACTCCTGTGCCAGCAGCGGCTGAGCCATGAAGATCCAAAGATGACCGCCGCGGCGAGACCTTTCGAGGGCCGAGTCAACCTCGTCCTGGCGAAGTTCCCATTGCAGCTTGAGCAGGTCTTCCAGTGCGTTCTCGTAGTCGGCATCAATGGCCACCCACTTGGAGCGCTGTGTCTTTGGGTTCAGAGAATAAAGACCGATTGTCACCCCGCCATTGAGGTGGTCGCGGATGGTTCCGAGGGACAGGCGCCGGTCGCGTTTTGGACGATAGTAATAATGCTTGCCGTTGTCTCCTGGTCTCGTCGACTGCATAGTGTAGGCAAGCCGATTGACAAATAGGGTGTAGTATCGGCGCGCTAATTCGAGAGTAGTGCCAGCGGCCACACTTTTCGGATCCGTTGGTCGAGATGTCATATCTTGAACCCTGAATTCAATCCGATTGCTCGCCGAATCACGCATTTCCAGCCGGATTAATTGCTGTAAGGGTTCGGCGATTCTCCATGTATCCGAGCAGCTCATACTCGGCCACAAGCTGCTCGAATTCACCTGTGGTCAGCGTATCTTCACGGCCTTGCTCGAATACCGCGAGATAGAACTGGTGCCGCTCCCGGTCATACAAATAGATCGCTCCAGATTCCGGAATTCCGGCAACGGTTTGAAGGAGCAATACGCATTTCGGCATCTCGATCCAGCGCGCGGCGACGCCTTCGCCGATTGCCAGAAATACCTTCACTACGTGTGCAATATTGGCGTGCTCGGGCAGGCCAAGTTCTTCGGTTGTGAACAATGGTTCGAAGCGTAAACGTCCTCGGCTGTAATGCATGGGTGTGCTCCTTTTGGATAGAGGGTCTGGTGTCTTCGCGTTCCGTTTTTCTTGTGTGACGGCCAAGCGCGCACGGCAAAAGTCCTCGTAGAATTGCGGGTAGTCCTGGCGTTTGATCACGAACTTGGACCACAGTCGCCGCGCAAGACAGTAAGCTCCACATATTGGGAATCGAAACAACTTGAGCAGCGGACTGTCACAGACAGCTCTTGCGACGCTGACATGAAACCGAACAAAACGTACGCCGAAGAACTGCTTCAGCCAGCCTAAGAACAGCGTGCCAGCATGTGGACCACTCGGTTGCTGATTGCGAACGAGGCTTGGCCCGACAGTGCCGCGGAGTAACACCTGCTCCAGGTTGGAACGAGCATCAATCTTCCGTGAATGAGGACCGGCCGAGTGCTTTGTTGGTTCATACACGTCCAGCATGCGCACACAATACCGATCTTCATCAGCATGCTTTCTGGCGTTCAGCCGTAGCGATCCAAACGACATGAAATATAGGGGGGAGTCAGAATGTAAAAGCCTGAATCGAGACTGGTTGCGAGCGGTCCAAAAAGGCGCTTCCGACTGCGAGAAAAGGCGACCCAGATGGCGAGAAGAGGTCAAAGACAGGTCAAAAAGAAGAGTCGGCGCAAGTGAGCGGTGCCTGTGAGTCATTGCAGTAGCTCCCTGAAAGGCATTCCGGCGAGGTTCCCCGGGGTGAGCACGCGCGTCTCAAGAAGGCTCTGTCCAAACTCCTTCGCGTTTGCAAAGGCGACATTGGTGGCTACGGATTGGAACTCATGCAGGAGGTGAACCAGCACTTCTATACCGGAGCTGAGGTAGAGAATGCACGTAATCTGACGCTCTCGGTCGAGCGCGTCTCGTATGCGTTCGTAGTGTCTGGCGCTCTTCAGAGTTCGTTCATATTCAAGCGCAAATCGTGCAGTGTTGCCGCCGACCCAGACCTCTACGATGGCGTCGTAATCCTTCTGGTAGGGAGCACGGGAAATCGTATTGAATGATTTGGATTGCAGGACGGTCGAAAATTCGCCATGATGTTCGAGCAGGTGGATGCCGTCACGTGTGATCCGATAGACGGCGGAATCAGCGCCAAAGAAGTCTTCGCACACGCCAAGATAGCCGGCCTTAACCAGGCGCCGGAGCCTCCAATTGAAGCTGTCCCGCGAACGTTCCCAGCCGCCAAATCGCATGAGATCAAAGAGCTGATCGTGACTGATAAACTTCGCATTACGGACCTGTCGCAACAGCGGGACATCTCGTCCGACTTGAACTGCCAGGCCATTTTTCGCGTACCGCATAAGAAGGTTCTCAAACTCATTCTTCGAGGAGGCTGAGCGCTGCATCATGCCGCCCATCCGCCACTCTGAGATGCCAAACGCCTAGCGAAGTCCTCACCCAATCGCCGGGTCTCATGAGCAACAGGGCCTCGCCTCTGTCCCGCAACTGGCTTACAGCTATGGGGAACACTGTTTCCGATTTCCAGCCAGGATTTCGACAATCGAATGCGCCACAGCGTTCACAGGACAGGGCGAGCAAGTAGGAATCCGGTCGCGCACCATCCGCAATCTTCCTGACGAACAACAGCCGGTTTCCACCAAACGCAAACGTCACGTCCGCGCATTCGAAAGTCGCCCCGATGGAACGGTTGGGAAACTGGGGGTTGAAATCGCCGACTCCGTTAAAGCGGAGCAAACCAGGCACGATCCAGTAACGACGGACCTTGCTTCCCGAGCGCAGGCCAGTCGAGTTGAAGTAGGCCGCGCGGCGGGTAAATCGGTAACGATCCTGGGGATCGCGACCGAAACGAGCCCACCAGTTACTGCCGAATCCCAGGATCTTGACCAACATTGTCGAGGTACTCCATTAATTTCTTGTTCAGCTTCTTCATCGCTTCTACTCGTTCCGGTATCGCGAGTCTTGATGCCCGGCCAAGTTGATCAATGATCTCTACAGGGACGTCCATCCTTTGGCGTTCGAAGTACTGACAGAGGTCCGCAAAACGCGCGCTCTCCTGCGCCAGTTCCTTCTCGCCGGCCGGCCGCGAATTCAGGCGCTCGTCGTACTGGTTGCGATCTTCGACTGGTCCGAGATCGCCACTAGGTTCAAACCTGTCGAGGGCTCCTTTCACGTTCTTCGATCTTTTGTTGCTTGCCATTTGTCGAGCTCCTTATTTCATGAGCCTCAATCAAGATCATTCGCCTTTCAGGCTGCGGTTCTTTTCTTGTTCCGCGCGTAACTTTCGTTCGCTCTCAGTGAGCTGCCGCCGGAGCAGGTTCATCTGTTCCCGCATGGCGGTTATTTGTTGTTCTTGTGAATTGAGTTTCATAACGAGGTCGCCATCCCCGTTAAAAAGTGCGATCTGCGCACTCGTCACGGTTTTCGAAGGAACACTCGCGGGCTCAGTCGGTGCGACCTTCGTGTTTCCATTTGTTGGCGGCGCTGTGGGTTTTTTCTGCTCAGTCGAGGCGCGAGGGCGCGAGGAGGATGCAACGGAAGCACTGGCCGCCGAGGGGTGCGCATGCAGTGCAGATTCTCTCAAGGCGCACAAGGATTGTATGAACCCTTGATTTCTCTTGTTCGCCTCTTCTACCTGGCCCTTGGCCCGTGCCAGAGCGTGTTCCAATTGGCCCAAGGCGTCTGCTGCCATCCACTCACCGCGCGTGTGTCGCTTCTGCTGATAGACGATGATGATAAAGAGGCAGCCAAGCAGCCCCAGGGAGACCATGTTGGACCAAAAATAGCCATTCTCGATGCTTTCAGTGAGAAGAAGCTTGCGGTTCTCATCAACACATTGGCCGTAGTCCTTGTCTGAGGGATTAATTTTCTTCAGCGTAAAATCCACGAAGCTTTGCCTCGATTTCGAGGGCCCGCCATTGGCTGCGGGATCGTACGTCGACCGGGTGCTTTGAGCCCAACATAACGTTGATAGGCTTGTGGCGAGAAACACGGCCAATACTGCAGAAGTTGTGCCTCTCACATCCATGCAATTCTGCCTGTTCTCATCGAAAGCTTGCCATGCTGTCGAATCAAATTCGTGTCTTTGAAGCGTAAATTGGCGCCTTCAACGTGCGACACGGAATGGAGCCTTGGGTAAATCGTTGGCTCGAATCCCGGAAAGCGGTAGTTGCGAGGAACGCGCACATGCAAGTGCGAGTGCAACGTCCCCTGCCGATTGTCGGTCATTAGGATTTCCATCTGACCTACAGGCAGGTTCTTGATGTGCTCATCCTGTGAACGAGTGTCCTTGATATCGGTCTCGCTTCCGAATCCAATCGGTTGATATTTTTCCTCTAGTAACCCCGTGCGCTGCACCGTTAGCGTCCGTCGTTTCTGCGGGACACGTGCCGACGCTTTGAGGAAATACTGTGCTGTTTCCTCGTCTCGCGTGCGGAGCAACATGGTCGTGTTCGGTGCGGACGAGACGTCGTCGCGGAAGCCGCGGCCGACCATCAGAAGCTGTGGCAGAGATTGCAGCGCGAATAGAAATGCAGTGTTGGTGCCGCGCGCCGTTTGAAGAATCTGCGCAAAATTTGAATACGCAAAAGGCGCAAACTCATCCAGGATGACGCTGACCATCGGCCGGTTCTGGCGGCGGCGTTCCTGCTCGTCTTCATACCGCTTGCCGATGATTAGCTGCATGTTCTGCAGGAGCATCCGGCCGAGAGCCGTTACGGCTTTTGAGTTCTTGTTGGTGTTGAGCGAGACAAACAGGATCAACTCTTTTTCGATCACCTCATCAAGCGACAAAACCTCATCGTAGGCGCCGGTAACGGCCGAAAGATCGTCCTCCAGAAAGGTCATTAGCTCGTTGAGAAGCCCTTGAATTTTTGGCACCCGATCCCGGTCTTCGAAGGACTGCTGCAGGTTCCGAATGGACATCTCAAGATTGAGCTCCCGTTGGTGAGTCACGCCAGTCTGAGTAGAAAACCGGCTGCGGGCAATCGCGATTTGCTCCTTTAGAACTCTCTCGTCCAGCGCAAGTACGAGCACATCATGGATGTTGAAGCGCTTGCCGGTGTGCGCCAGCACTCGCACGAGGTCGCTTAGATAAGTGGCCTGATGCCCGTGAAAGAAGTCTTCCTTGAGATCGAACGACTCAAAGACGAAGTTTGCATGCTCCTGGTAGAGACCGTGCTCGCTGAAGAACGGGTTATACCGAACGGAAATATCTGGCCGGGAGGGGTTGAGGACACGTAGTTGGTGCATGCGGCCCGCAGTTTCAATGGCCGGTAGCAGATCAGAAAGGAACTCCTGGTCGCCCTTGCCATCGAAAATCAGCATCGGGATGCGGTGACGGTCATTCGGCGGACCAACCGTACGAAACAGATCTTGGGTAATGATATTTTTCAGCAGCGTTGTCTTGCCTGAGCCGGTAGCGCCGAACACGACCGATTGCATGACGCGAGTTGCGTCGGGCCAGAGCCACGGCTTTCCGTGCACGTCATAGCCGAGAACGATTGCGTTATGGTCGTAGGCAGACTGGATCGCCTTTCGGTCTTTTTCCGGCGATATATATAAAGGAGGGTGAGGCCAAGCGGTTTCGCGGCGCCGCGGCAGGGTGATTACGTACCAGGCAACCGCGATGCACCCAATTGACGCAAAGAGCAGATAGAGTCCGCCCTCTACCAATTGCGCTGGGCGCAGGTGATAACGCGCGACCAAGATGTAGGAGCCGGCCGCAACCAGAACCAGCGCACCCAGAACTAAGACGAGTCCGAGGCTTTCTTCCTGATCGCGATGATAGGCCCTGCGGCCAAGACGATATTCATTTTCCGGTTTCATGGATGGACAAAGCTGAAGAACAAAAAGCTGCCCGCGCTGAAAGTGATGAGCACAGCCAGCAATAGCAGAACGGGGTTCAAGCGAAACCTGCCATTCTTAGTCCGCGGCCTAAGAGGATTTTCGGTCCAGTGCCGCAATGAGGCGAGAATGGTGTCTTCGCGCTCTTGCGCGAGATAGCACTGGAGCCGCTCGCGCATGGGTTCGATTTGCTGATTCCGTCTCATGGTCACATCACAAAGGTCGCCTTGAGTCCGGACTCAAATACCAGTTGCAGCACCGCCGGCCCCTTCAGATCTTGCCGGATGGCAACAACTCCCTGGGCCGAAGAGCCCGGCTCCAGCTGTTCCGACTCGCTCTCAACATGGCCGACAGCCAGAGGCAATGCTTTCGCTGTGCCCAGCTTCTTCAACCCGCGAGAGTCCAGTTGCGTGTGCGCGATGCTGCCTAATGAAATGGACGAATGCTCCGGCTTCAGTTC